>DATKDF010000074.1:0-2882 GCA_035512795.1 Vicinamibacterales bacterium | reverse complement strand
GTTCACCACGCACTACGACTGCGTGCCGCCGTTCTTTCCGAGCCGCGAGGCTGGCGGGCGAGTGTACGGGCGCGGGTCGTCGGATGCCAAGGGCACCCTGGTCGCCGAGATCGCGGCGGCCGAACGGTTGCGCGCCGCCGGCGAGTCGCGCGTCGGCCTGCTGTTCGTGGTCGGCGAAGAGCGTGGCAGCGAGGGCGCGATGGCGGCCAACGCCGTGGCGCCGGGCTCGACGTACCTCATCAATGGCGAGCCGACCGACAACCGGCTGGCATCGGCGACCCGCGGGGTGTACCGCGCGCGGTTGTGGGCAACGGGCCGCTCCGCGCACTCGAGTCGTCCCGACCTGGGCGAGTCGGCGATCGAGAAGCTGGTCGACGCGCTGGTGGCGGCGCGATCGATCGACTGGCCGGTCGACCCGGAGCTTGGCCGAACGTTCTACGTCGCCGGCCTCATCTCGGGCGGCGTCGCACCGAACGTGATTCCGGATCGCGCCGAGGCCGAGCTGATGTTCCGGACGGTTGGCGACCACACCGACGTGCGCGCCCGCCTCGTCGAAGCGCTGGGCCATCTCGTCGAGGTCGAGGACGTGCTGACCGTGCCGCCGGTCCGACTCGTAACCGTGCCGGGCTTCGAGACGGAAGTGTTCTCGTTCACCACGGACATCCCGCTGCTCGACCGCTGGGGCGAGCCGCTGCTCCTGGGCCCGGGTTCGGTGACCGAAGCCCATACGACCGACGAATCAGTGCCGATCGCCGATCTCCACCGGGCCACGGATCTGTACGTGACGCTCGCGCGCGAGTTGCTGAGCCGTACGTAGGTCAGCCGGCCCTACGGCGCGTCACGCCTCCCCGCCACGCCCATGCGAGGACCGCGACGATTGCCATTCCCGCCAGGCTCCGCGGCCACGGGACGAACACGATCGCGCCGTTGAAGATGACGACGAGGGCGCCGGCACGCGCGGTCCAACCGACCGCGGTGACGCGCGGCGACTGCGTGCGGGCGTGCGTCCGCCGCCAGGCGTCGGTGACCCAGCCGGCGAGAAATGCGTAGTTGACCCACACGCCGCCACCCCAGTCGAGGCCGAAGACGCGCGCCGTCTCTTCGGCCGTCGCCGCCACGGCGCGCGCGTGGCTCCAGTCGTGATGCCAGTGGAAGACGGCCACGATGTGAACGAGCAGGAAGGCGGCGCCCATCCAGTAGAGCGTCAATGGCACCTGCAACGGATCGCGTCCGGTGCGCCGGAAGCCCACGTGCGCCGCGGCAAAGGCCGCGAGCGCGATCCAGATCGACCCGCGGACGATGAGGACGACGAAGTCGGCCACGCTAGGCCGGCTCGTGTTCGAGCGCCACGGGAGCGTCCTCGGGCTTCGGCATGCGGACGACCAGTGCGGCCACCGCGTTGACCGAGACCACGACCGCGAGCATCGTGAACATGGATGCGTAGGATCCCGTGCGCGCCACCCACTGCGCCAGGAGCAGCGGGCCGACGGCCGAGGCGAGCACCGTCAGCGCCTGCGCCACGCCCTGGATCCGGCCCAGATGCCGCCGGCCGTACGCACGCGCCCAGTACCCGAAGAAGAGCACCATCACGAAGCCGCCGCCGATGCCCATGAGCACGGCCCAGCCCATGACGGCCGGCACGGTCGAGATGTACGGGAGCACCGCCAGGCCCGCGGCCAGCACGGCCATCGCCACGGCCATCAGCTTCGGCATCGACCAGCGGTCGGCCAGCCAGCCGCCGCCGAAGTTCCCGGCCAGCGCCGTGAGCGCCGTGACGACGAGTGTCTGGTAGTACACGTCGGCTGCAAACCCGCGTTCGGCCAGGATCGATTCGTTGAAGAGCCCGATCCCTGACGCCACCAGTCCGTAGAGTGCCGAGCCAATCGCGAACACCCAGAACGTGCTGTGGGTGCAGGCGTCGCGCCAGTGCCAGCCGGTGAGCGGCGCGGTCTCGACGCCGGCCGCCCGTCGCTCCCCATCGACGTGCAGGCCGACGGCTTCCGGACCGCGTCGCGCCACCAGCCACGCGAGCGGCGCGAGCACGAACGCGAGCATCGCGGCCATGCCGAGCCACGCGGTCCGCCAGCCCTGCGCCTGCACGATCGAGCCGACGACCGGGAACGCGATCATGAAACCCATGCTCATGACGACCGCGTAGACGGCCATCGCCAGTGGCAGCCGCCGCGCGAACCACTGGCCGACCATCGCCAGGCTCACGACCGACAGCGCGCTCTGGCCCACCCCGCGCGTGAGCGTGACGAGCACGGCCATCCACAGCACGCCCGTCGCGCCGCTCATCAGTGCGACGATGACGGCGAGCGCGAGAACGGTCGTCGTCAGCACGACGCGCGCGCCGAACTGGTCGAGAATCCGGCCGATGCCAATGGCAAATCCGGATCCGATGAGCGTCGCCCAGAAGTTGATCGACGCCCACCCGACGCGATCGAGGCCGAGGTCGGCGAGGAGCGGCTCGGTGACAAGACCCAGGCCCTGCGTGCGGCCGGGCAGCGTACCGACCATCGCGGCGGCCGCGAGCAGCACGACGGTCCATCCGTAGTAGCGGGGACGGTTGCCTACCAATGCGACGTCCATCCGGCACGCTGAAGGGCGCGCAGCCTGGTGTCGGCCTCGAGCGCGGCAGCGTCCCGTGAGTTGAACGACCAGGCCACGAGGAGGCGGCCGTTCCGGACGAAGCGAAGCTCGCAGTCCGACGGCCGCGCGATCACGACCGCATCGATCGCGTCATGCTGCCGCCGCGCCCGCCACAGCCGTCGCGCGGGATCGTGGTCGGCCGACATCGATAACAGATTACGTCGAGTCAGGGACCGCGCGCAGCGACGTAGGGCGCACTGGCAGTCGGCCCTCTTGCGCGTCACGCGTCA
>DATKDF010000073.1:0-12536 GCA_035512795.1 Vicinamibacterales bacterium | reverse complement strand
AACAACGATGGCTGACGGTGTGCGCGTGTGTGGTGCTGGCCCTCTCGAGCAGTGTGTGGCGTCCCGAGGCGCGCCAGGCCGTGCTCCAGACGCCGGCCGAACGCGTCAATTTCAGCCAGGGCGGCACCCTCTATGAGCCGTTGATGCAGTTTGTCCGCGACCTCGATGCGCGATCGGATCTGATGAGCGTGCAGACGCTCACCCAGACGCTGCTCGGGCGCGACGTCGTCCTCTGCATCCTGTCGAACCCGCCCATCTACCGGCCGGAGGACATCTTCGAGTCGGGCAAGCCCGTGGTCCTCATCGTCAACAACGTGCACGGCGGCGAGGTCGCCGGCAAGGACGCGAGCCTGGCGCTGATGCGCGACCTCGTGCAGGGTGACCTGCAGCCCCTGCTCGACGACGTCGTAGTCCTCAACGTGCCGACCATCAACCCCGATGGCGCGGAAGTGCGCCGGCGAACCAACGAGCAGAACTTCGACATGAACCGCGACTACCTCAAGCTCGAGTCGCAGGAGATCGGGGCACTCGTCACACGGGTGCTCAACGTCTGGCAGCCGCACATCTGGGTGGACACGCATCACGGCGGTTCGGTGCCGTACACGCTCACCTACCAGACCAACATGAACCCCGGCGCCGACGCGGAACTCGTGCGGTTCGGCAACGAGGAGATTCTGGCCCGCGTGCGGCAGGCGCTTCGCGCCGACAACTACGATGGCTTCTGGTACACCGGGCCCGGCCGCGTGGACGGTGTCGACGGCTGGGTCCCGACGTCGGTCGAGCCCCGCAAGCAGCACGTGTACGGCGCGTTTGCCAACACGATCGGGTTCCTGTACGAGACGCCGGCCGGCACGCACCGGCTCGTCGACAACGGCACGCGCGTCGTCGAGATCCCGCGCGACGAGACCTACCGCCATCAGGTGCAGGGCCAGTACATCGGGCAGCGCGAACTCCTCCGGTTCGCGGCCGAGCGCGCCGCCGACCTGAAGAAGACGATCGGCGACGCCCGCCGGCGCGCCGTCGCCCTCGGCCACGACGACACCGACAACGATCAGGTCGTGCTCGAATATCGGCAGGTCAACAAAGGCAATGACGACTACTGGGTCCGGACCGGCGGGGGCCGCGGGGGCCGCGGGGGCGGGGGCGGCGAGCCAGCCGCCCCGGTGACCTTCGAGCGGGTGAACGGACCGGTGTTCACGCGGTTCGAACCCACCCGCACGACGACGCGGCCGTGGGGCTACCTGATTCCGCCGGGCGCGGCCAAGGTCGTGCCGGTGCTCCACGATCACCAGATCTCAGTGCAGCGGCTGACCGCGCCCGTCTCGGTCGAGGTCGAGGTCTACTACGCCACCGCCGTGCAGCACGGCCAGTACTTCCAGGGTCACTACCTGCGGCAGGTCACGGCCACGAAGCGCACCGAGACACTGGAGCTGCCGGCCGGCACGCTCTTCGTGCCGTCCGGCCAGGCGCGCGCCAACCTCATCAGCTACCTGCTCGAGCCCGAGACCGACGACAACCTCGTCACCTGGGGCTACCTGGACGACTTCCTTCGCGTCACCGACGGCTCCGGCCGCGCGGGGGGCGGGGGCGGCGGCGCACCCCAGGCCGGTCGAGGCGGCGGGGGCCGGGGCGGTCAGGCGTCGCCCGGACAGCGGATTCCGATCTACCGGCTGATGAAGAAGACGGCCTTCGCCGCTGAACTCGTGCAGCCCTACGACGGTCCGGCGAAGAACCGCTACATCCGCTGACGGCCGGCGTCGCGCGATCCTCAGCGCTTCTCGGGGAAGAGCTGCACCTTCACGTACCGATCCGGCGTGAGGAACGCCCGGGCGGCGGCGTGGATGGCCTCGCCCGTGATCGCCCGGAAGGCGTCGACTGCTCCAAACACGTCGTCGAGACTCGTGCCGTCGCGGTAGGCGGTGTGAAGCTGCGCGGCCAGGAATCCGTTCTGTTCGCGGCTCGTCTCGAAGGCCCGAACGAGCGCCTCGATCGCGTCGGACACCTCGGTGGCCGTGGGCCCGGTGTCGCGAAACCGGGCCATCTCCTCGAACGTCCGGGCCACCAGCGCGTCGTTCCGATCCGGGGCACTGCCGAAGCTCACGCTCACCTGATACTCCGGTCTGGGCCACCGCGAGGTCGCCGAGGACACGCCCACGCTGTAGGTGCCGCCCAGGTCCTCGCGCAGGGTGTCGCGCAGGCGCGTCTGCAGGATCGACGTCATGGCCCGGAGGGCGTTGCGACGGGCCACCGTCAACTCCACCGGGCCCGCGAAGACGATGGCGGCGCGACTCTGCGGCTCGAGCCCCTTCTCGACCCGCCGCTCGACGATCCCGGTGGGCCTGGTGACCCCGAGGTCGCGCCACCGTTCGACGCGGCCGAGCGCCGGCAACGATGCCAGGTAGCGCTCGACGAGCGGGCGCAGTGCCAGCGGCTCGAAGCTGCCCACGACGATGAAGGTGAAGTCGCCGGCATCGGCGAAGCGCTCGCGATAGATGGCGAGCGACCGATCCAGGTTCATCTGATCGAGACGGTCGACCGTGAGCGGGCGCGAGCGGACGTGGTCGTTCGTCAGGACCGCCTGCAGCAGGCTGGCGAACGCGAAGCCGGGCGAGGCCTCCTGATTGGCGAGCAGGGCGCGCATCTGATTCTGCAGCATCGCGAATGCCTCGGGATCGGCCCGCGGCTGCGTGAAGCGAAGGTGAATGAGCTCGAACAGCGTCTCGAGGTCCTTCTTCGATGCGCTGCCGGAGACGGTCTCCTCGAGTTCGCCAATCGACACGCCGGCGTTGGCTACTTTGCCGACGAGCTTCTTGCGGAGGTCCAGGGCGTTGAACGCGCCAAGGCCACCTGCGCCGAGCACGGCCGTGGCCGAATCGGCGGCCACGAAGTCCTCGTCGCTGACGAGCGAGGACCCGCCCGGGCTGAACGCCCGGACGATGACTTCGTCCTCCTTGAACGACGTCGGCAGGAGCACGACCCGGGCGCCGTTCGACAGGCGCCACTCGGAGATCCCATGCGCGTCGGCCGGCGTTTCACTCGCGATGCGGCCCGCCGCCGGCAGCGGCTCGAGCAGCGGCGCGTCGGTCGTCGTATCGACGTAGGCCTCCACGGGCGAGGCGGCGACATCGGCCATCACCGCCGCGAGCGCGGCCTCGTCGGGCACCGGCACGCCGGCCTTCTCGGGCGCGCTCACCTGGATCACCCGGTTCCCGTCGGCCACCCATCCTCGCGCCAGCCGATTGATGTCGTCGAGGGTGATGGCCGGCAGGAGCCGGACGGCGAGCTCGTACTCCAGCTCGATGCCCGGCACGGGCTCCCCTTCGAGATAGTGGCGGATGTACTCGGCCGCCAGTTGCGCCGACGGCTGGTTGTGTCGCTCGGTTACCTGGCGCTCGTACCCGCGCAGGAACGTCGTCTTCTGGCGGTCGAGTTCCCCGGTGGTAAAGCCATGCTGTGACACGCGCTCGGCCTCTCGCAGCATCGCCGCCAGGGTCTCGGCGATCCGGCCCTCCTTGGCCAGGCCGTTGATCATCGATACATCCTTGGTGCGCACGAAGGACCCGCGCCCGGCACCGGCCGCGACAAACGGCGCGTCGGGCTTCTGCGCGAGCTCGGCCAGGCGCGCCGACAGCAGGCCGGCAAAGAGCTGCTCGGTCAGCGACCGCCGATAGGCGCCCACCGTGGACTGGTCGCGCACGTCTGCCTTGCGCAGGACGGTGACCGTACTCGACGTCGCTTCCGGATCGACGGCGATGGCAAACGCCGTCCCGGGCCGATCCGGCACCGGCACGACGGGCCGCGGACGGGGCGACGCCGCGGCGGGAATGGCCGCGAACCGGCGGCGGATCGTGTCGGCCATCGCCGCCCCATCGAAGTCGCCGACGGCGACGACCGCCATCAGGTCGGGACGATACCAGTCACGATAAAACTGCCGCAGCCGCTCGTGCGGGAACGTCTCGAGGATCTCCGTCGTGCCGATCGGCAGGCGCTCGGCATAGGTCGAGCCCGCCAGCAGAATCGGGAACTGCCGATCGAGCATACGCGCGCCTGCACCCCGTCGCAGGCGCCACTCCTCGATCACGACACCCCGTTCCTTGTCGATCTCGTCGCCGGCCATCGTGACGGCGTGCGCCCAGTCCTCGAGTATCCGGAGCGCGGTGTCGACGACGTCTGGCTTGTCGGTCGGCACCTGGAGCATGTACACCGTCTCATCGAAGCTCGTGTAGGCGTTGACGCTCGGCCCGAACCGCATGCCGACCGACTCCATGAACGCGACGAGCGCCTGCTTCGGAAAACGCGTGGTGCCGTTGAACGCCATGTGCTCGACAAAGTGCGCGAGGCCGCGCTGGTCGTCGGCCTCGACGATCGAACCCACGTTGACGACCAGGCGCAGTTCGGCGCGATTGGCCGGCTCGGTGTTGGCGCGCACGTAATACCGCAGGCCGTTCGGCAACGTGCCCGTCGTCACGGTCGGGTCCATCGGGATGGCCTGATCGAGGGGCGCGGGACGCGCCTCGGTGGCGGGCGCCTGAGCGAGAAGCGGCAGGGATTCGAGCGCGGCGACCGACATCGCCAACGCAACGGCAACGGCGTACGTCCGGTTCCGAACGGTCATGGGCAGTGCCTCAGGGGCACTATAAACCCCTTACGTCGAGAGCGCGGCCAGTGACTGGTCGAAGATGTCGACGACGGAGTCGGCCTGGTC
Source organism: Vicinamibacterales bacterium (assembly GCA_035512795.1). Lineage (GTDB taxonomy): Bacteria > Acidobacteriota > Vicinamibacteria > Vicinamibacterales > SCN-69-37 > DATKDF01. The sequence goes on along the minus strand of DATKDF010000073.1, from coordinate 7,831 downwards.
GATGGTCAGGACGAGCGGAGGTGCAAACCGGATGGCGTTCCGGCCCGCGCCGAGCGCGAGGACGCCGCGCTGGAACATGGCCTGGACCACGCGGTTGCGCTCCTCGGTCGCCCGCTCCTTGGTGGCCCGATCGCGCACCAGTTCCACGCCAATCATCAGTCCCTTGCCACGGACGTCACCGATGATCGGATGCCTGTCCATCAACTCCCGGAGCCGGTCGAGCATGTGCGCCCCCACCGCGGCCGCGTTGTCGACGATGCCGTTCTGCAGCAGTCGGATCGTCGCCAGGGCGGCGGCCGCACTGACGGGGTTGCCGCCGAAGGTCGAGGCATGGGCCCCGGGGGGCCAGCTCATCACGTCGGCTGACGCGCTGCACACGCCAAGCGGCATGCCGGACGCAATGCCCTTGGCGAGCGTCATGATGTCGGGCTCGACGTCGAAGTGCTCGCACGCAAACATCTTCCCGGTCCGGCCCATGCCGGTCTGCACCTCGTCGGCCACGAGCAGGATGCCGTGCCGGCTGGTCAGCTCGCGCAACCGCTGGTGAAACACCCGGGCCGGCACGAGGTACCCGCCTTCACCCTGAATCGGCTCGACCAGCACGGCCGCCACCTCGTCGGGTGACACCAGGTGCACGAACAACTGGTCCTCGACGAAGCCGAGGCACTCGGCCTGACACGTCTCGGGTCGCAGGCCGACCGGGCAGCGGTAGCAGGTGGCAAACGGCGCGTGAAAGACGCCCGGCATCATCGGTCCGAAGCCGCGGCGCTGCAGCGCCTTGCTCGACGTCGCCGAGAGCGCGCCGAGTGTCCGGCCATGGAACGACCCGAGGAACGCGATGACGTTGAACCGCTTCGACGCGTACCGCGCCAGCTTGATCGCGGCCTCGACGGCTTCGGTGCCCGAGTTGCCGAAAAACGACCGGACCTGACCACCTGCGCCGGCAATCGGCACGAGGCCCGCGAGCGTTTCGGCCAGTTCGACCTGGGGCTCGTAATAGAAGTCCGTGCCCGACATGTGCAGGTACTTCCGGGCCTGGCCCTCGATCGCCCGGACGACGTCGGGGTGCGAGTGCCCGGTGCCGGTGACGGCAATGCCGGCCGCGCAGTCGATGAACAGGTTGCCGTCGACGTCCTCGACGACGGCCCCGTCGCCGCGGGCCATCACGAACGGATAGTCGCGCGTGTACGACGTCGAGACGACGCGCTGGTCGCGCGCCACGATGCGCGCCGCGTTCGGCCCGGGCAGCGGCGTCTTGATGGCGGGAGCCTTCATGGATCAGGACCTCAGGGCGCGACGCCCGGTGCGCCCGGTTACTTGCGCTTCCAGCGTGTGCCGGCCGGTGAGTCTTCGAGGACGATGCCGCGGTCGTCGAGCGCGGCACGAATCTGGTCTGCGCGCACGAAGTCCCGGGACTTGCGGGCCGCCTGGCGCCGCGCGACCTCGGCTTCGATCTCCGCGACGGGCAGCGGGGGCTGTTCGTCCTCGGCGCGCCGGAGCGTGAGCACGCCGAGGACGCGGTCGAAGGCGCCGAACCTCGCGAGGATCGCCTGCGCGTCGGCCTCGCCGAGCCGGCCGTCATCGATCGCCGCGTGCATGTCACGTACCAGTTCGAACATCACACCGAGCGCACCCGGCACGTTCAGGTCATCGGCGACCAGCGCGCGGAAGTCCGCCTCGGCGCGCGCCACCCGCGCGCCCACATCCGGATGCGAGCCGCCGCCGCGCACCCCTTCGACCCGCGTCTGAAAGTCCGCCAGACGCGTGACGGCGGCATCGGCCTGACCGAGCACTTCCCAGGTGAACGTGAGCTGCTTCCGGTAGTGGACCGACAGCAGCAGGTAGCGGAGCGCCGAGGCGCGGTATCCCCGGTCGAGGATGTCGCGGACCGTGAAGACATTGCCGATCGATTTCGACATCTTCTCGTGATCGACGTTGAGGAACTCGACGTGGACCCAGAAGCGCGAGAACGGGCGCCCGGTGGCGCACTCGGCCTGCGCGATCTCGTTCTCATGATGCGGAAAGATCAGGTCGATGCCGCCGCCATGGAGGTCGATCGGCAGATCCCCGAGCAGCCGCGCCGCCATCGCCGAGCACTCGATGTGCCAGCCCGGCCGCCCGGGCCCGCAGCCGTAGTCCCAGGTGGGTTCGCCGGCCCGCGTGGCCTTCCAGAGCACGAAGTCGCGTGCATCGTCCTTCTCGTACTTGTCGGTGTCGACGCGCGCGCCGTCCTGCATGCCCGCCCGATCGAGGCGCGCGAGCTTGCCGTAGTCAGGCATCGTGGCGATGCGGAAGTAAATCGACCCATCGGACGTGTACGTGTGGCCTCGCGCACCGAGCGCGACGACCATGTCGCTCATCGCGCGAAGGTTGGCCTCGTCGGTGGCCCGCGGGTTCTCCTCGACCGGCTCGAGGCCCATCGCCTCGGCGTCCTCGAAGAACGCGGCGATGTGGCGGTCGGTGTACTCCCGCAGCGAGACGCCCGCTTTCTGCGATTCGAGAATCGTCCGATCGTCCACGTCGGTGAAGTTCATCACCTGCCGGACCTGCCAGCCCTCCTGATGCCGCAGCGCGCGGCGCAACACGTCGAGCGCCACGAACGTCCGGAAATTGCCGATGTGGCCTCGCGCGTAGACGGTCAGGCCGCACGTGTACATGCGCACCGTCCGGCCGTCGCTAGGGGCGAACGGTTCTTCCTGGCGGCTCAGCGTGTTGTAAAGGCGCATGGCGCCCGCGCTACCCCTTCTTTGCCATCACAGGGTGGCGAACGACAACACGGTCGCGATCGCTCACGACGGTGATGGTCACGCCATGGCCGTTCGGCTGGAACTGAAGATCGAGGGTGGCATCGTCGGCCGCCGCGGCCGACAGATCGTCGAGCGTCGCACCGACGCTCCGGGTGATGGCCGACACCTCGGCGGGCGCCCCGCCGGCCATCTCGATGTACTTGCCGGCCACCTCGGCGGCCATCCTCCGGAAGGGACCGCGCGCCGACACCGTGAGCGAGAACGGCGACACGGGCCCAATCTTATCAGGGGATACCGCCCCCGGCGACTGGCCCATCGCGACGGGCCGCGTCTAGACGGCGCCGCGCGCGTGCACCTGGCGGGCCTCGTCACAATCGCGCGCGATTTGCGCGCTGAGCGCGTCGAGCGTCTCGAACCGCCGCTCTGCGCGCAGCCACTTGACGAACGCCACGCGCAGGCGCGCGCCGTAGAGGTCCCGGCCGCCCTCGAGCAGATGCGTTTCGACCAGGAGGCGGCCGTCGCCAATCGTCGGCCGGACCCCGACGCTCGTCACGGCCGGATAGCGGACCCCGTCCACGTCGGCAATCGTCGCGTAAATGCCGAGGGCCGGCAGGAGCTCATTGGACGTCTCGAGATTGGCGGTCGGGCACCCGAGCCCGGCGCCCCGGCCATCGCCCCGCACGACGCGGCCGTCGATGAAGTAGGGATGGCCGAGCAGCGCGCCGGCCTCGTCGACCCGTCCTTCGCTCACCAGGTGACGGATGCGCGTACTCGACACGACGAAGTCCTTGTAGAGCACCGGCTCGATCTTCTCGACGCGGAACCCGCGGTCTTCGCCAATCGCCCGCAGCAGCGTGAACGTGCCGGAGCGATCGCGGCCGAACAGGAAGTTGGCGCCCACCCAGACTTCGGCCACCCGCAACCAGTCGATGAGGACCGTCTCGACGAACACTTCCGGCTCCCAGCGCGACAGTTCGGCCGTGAACTCGACGATGGCGACACTCTGGACGCCGGCCTTGCCGAAGGCCTCGATCTTCTGGTCGAGCGTCATCAGGAGCCGGGGGGCCTTGTCGGGCCGGAGCACCTTGGGCGGATGCGGATCGAAGACCATCGCAGCCGGCGTCCCGCTGCGCTCGCCGGCCCGCCGCCGCACCTGCTCGACCAGCTTCAGGTGTCCCCGGTGCAGGCCGTCGAAATTGCCGAGCGCGACGACCGGCGTCGGCCACCGCGGGCGGGTCGACCCCGGGAACCGGGCGAGCACCACGTCAGGCTCCCGCGACCTCGAGCACGAGCGAGTCGTAGGCGAGCGACATGCGCTCGGGCAACGACGCGCACGTCTCGCGATGGCCGAGTTCGTGGGCGATATGGGTGAAGAAGGTGCGCGCGGCGCCAATCTCGCGTGCGACGGAAACGGCCTGCGCCAGGGTGAAGTGTGTCGGATGCGGCCGATGGCGGAGGGCGTCGAGGACGAGACAATCCAGGCCGTCGAGCAGCGCCCGCGAGGCGTCGGGAATGCCGTTGCAGTCGGTGAGGTACGCGAACCGGCCCACGCGAAACCCGAGAATCTGCCACGTGCCGTGCCGGATCGGCACCGGGACAATCTCCTGCCGCCCGATCAGGAACGGCCCGCCGATGGTCCAGAGCTGCAGGTGCGGGACCCCGCCGCCGCGGGGCGCATCCGAATCAAAGACGTACGCGAACGTCCGGCGCAGGCTCGCGAGCGTCCGCGCGTCGGCAAACACCGGCAGGGCCCGCCGCGTGAGCACGTTGAAGCGCCGGACCTCGTCGAGGCCCATGACGTGGTCGGCATGGGAATGGGTGTAGAAGATGGCGTCCACGCGGCGAATGTCCTGCCGCAGGGCCTGCAACCGCAGGTCCGGCGTCGTATCGACGAGCACGCGCAGACCGTCGTCCAGTTCCAGGTAGATCGAGGGCCGCGTGCGGTTGTCGCGCGGATCGTCGGACCGGCACACGGCGCAGTCGCAGCCAATCATCGGGACGCCGTGTGATGTCCCGGTTCCGAGAAACACTACCCGCACAAATCGACAATGCTAGCATGCGCCTCGTGCCACCCCGCCGACCGACGACGCCCGCCCCTCGTCGGCGCCCGCGCGCTCTGCGGGCGACGGCCGCGCGACAGGCTGCGCGCGCCGCGGCAGCGCTGGCGCGGCTCGTGCGTCTGGTACGCACGCTGCGCGCGCCCGGCGGCTGCCCCTGGGATCGTCGCCAGACACATGCGTCGCTGCGGCCGTTTCTGCTCGAGGAAACCTACGAGGCGCTCGAGGCCCTCGACCGCGGCGACCTGTCCGCGCTCCCGGGCGAACTCGGCGACGTACTCTTCCAATGCGTCTTCCACGCCGAGATCGCCGACGAGGCCGGCCACTTCGACCTCGCCGACGCGATCGACGCCGTCGTGGCCAAGCTCGTGCGGCGACACCCGCACGTCTTCACCCCGTCCGGACGGCCGCACGGCCGGCGCGCCCTCGCGCGGGCCAGCCAGGTCGTCGAACAGTGGGAGCGCGTCAAGGCCGGCGAGCAGCAGTCGTCCGGGCAGCCCGTGCGGATTCTGGCCGGCATCCCTCGCGCGATGCCGGCGCTCCTGCGCGCCCACGAGATCGGATCGCGCGTCGCGGCCGTCGGCTTCGACTGGCCGTACGCCGGCCAGATCATCGACAAGCTGGACGAGGAAGTCCGAGAACTCCGGGCTGCCGTCGCTGAAAGTCCCGCCCGCACCGCCGAGGAACTGGGCGACGTCCTGTTCACGCTGGCCAACCTTTCGCGCAAGCTGGGCATCGAGCCCGAGTCGGCCCTGCGCGCCGCCAACGACAAGTTCACGGCGCGCTTCGCTGCGGTCGAAGACCGCCTCGCCCGCGCGGGCCGGTCGGTCCACGACAGTGACCCCGAGGCGCTCGAAGCGGCGTGGGCTGCCATCAAGACGGCCCCGGCCACCCGGCCTCGAGCACCAGCCGCCACCGGCGGCCGGTCCACGTCCGCACGTCGACCCGGGCGCCGTCGGTCTCGATCGTGATGGCGCCGTCGCGGTCGGTCCGGAACACCTCGGCCCGCGCCTGACCGAGCCGCGCGATCACTTCCGGGTGCGGGTGCCCGAAGGAGTTGGCGGCCCCGGCGCTCACGAGCGCGATGTCCGGAGCCACGCGCGACAGAAACGCGTCACCACTCGAGGACCGGCTGCCGTGGTGGCCGGCCTTCAGGATGGTCGCCACCCGTGCAGGGCGATCCGGATCGAATGCCGACTCGAACTCCATTCCGGCGTCGCCCGACAACAGCACTTCGACGGAGCCGAACGAAATCCGCAGGACGACCGAGTCGTCATTGCGCACGGCACGGCGTTCCCAGTCAGGCTCCGGCGGATGCAACACGTCGAGGCGCACGCCGCCGATCTCGAGCGCATGCCCCTTTCGGACCGTCCGCCAGACGGCGCGGGCCCGGCGCGCCGCGGCCACGAGCGCCTCGCGCGGAGCCGACGTGGGCACCGCAACGCCCTCCCAGATCTCGCGGGGTGCAAGGTCGCCGACGACCGCAGGCGCCCCGCCAACATGATCCAGATCGGGATGTGTCACAAGCAGCCAGTCCAGGCGACGGGCGCCGAGCGCCCAGACGGCCGGCGTCACGATGCGTCCGCCCACGTCGAACGACCCGGCCGATCCCCCTGCGTCGACGAGCAGCGTGTGCCGGTCGGGAAACTGGACGACGATCGCCTCTGCCTGCCCCACATCGAGCATCGACACGCGCAGCGTGCCCGGTCCGGGCGATGCCCGCTCGAGACCCGGCGCCGTCATGATGGCCGTCGCCAGCACGCCAGCTGATGCGCCGGCCGCCAGGCGCCGTGGGCGCGACCACGCCGGATGCACGGCACAGGCCAGGCACGCGTAGTAGAGGGCCGACCACCACAGCGGCGTCGGGGGCACGCGCCACGACACCCACGGCGCGTAGTCGACGACGGCGGCCGACCCGAGAAGCATCGCCACCGCCAGATGAGCGGCGGCGCCTGCAACCGCCGCCGCGGTCTCGGACAGCATCGACAGCACAACGGTCGCAATTCCCGCCATCTGGACGGCCGCCATTGCCGGAATGGCCACGAAATTCAGGCCGAGTCCGGCGAGGCCCACCCGCGAAAACACCGCGGCCTGGACGGGCATGATGACCAGTTCGGCGGCGATCGTGGCCGCCAGGAGCGCCGCCGCCGGCCGGACGATCCGCCACCGCGCGAGCCGAACCGACGGCCCTGCCCCGGGTGGAGCCGGCCGAACCGCCCACCGCACCATTCGACTGGCGCCCACGACGATGCCGAGCGTGGCGCCAAACGACAGCCAGGCGCCGACGTCGACGACCATCGCCGGTCGCACGAGCGCAGCGAGGAGCGCCACGGCCGCCAGAAGATGCAGCGGCTGCGGCGCCACCCGGAACGCATGCACGGCCAGCACGAGCGCCGCCGCCGTGACCGCGCGCGTGACCGACGGGTCGTCGCCGACCAGCCAGCCATACCAGACAACCGCCAGCAGCGTGAGAACCGACACGGCCCGACGCGACCGCAGCAGCAGACTGAACGCTCCGAAACAAAGGGCCGTAATGAGCGCCACGTTCCCGCCGGAGATCGCGATGACGTGATACGTGCCGGCCACCTGCAGCCGTCGGGCCACGGCCGGATCGAGTCCCGCACGGTCGCCGATGAGGATCGCGGTGACGACGGCTGCCGACTGGTCGTCGTGCGGGGCGACGAATCGCGCGACGGTACCCCGGACCTGCGCGCGAATCGCCGCAGCCGCTTCGTGCCACGGCGCGCCGGTCCCGACGTCGACGCGCAACGCGCTCTTGATCGACCCGGTCGCCGCATGCGAGCGCCTGAGCGCCTGCAATCTCGACGAGGGCGCCCCGGGATTGCGGTTCTCCCGCGCCGAGCGCAGTGCGATCCAGGCTCGCACCGGCCGCCCCGCCGTCCACGCACGCCGGGCCGAACTGGCCCGTTCGCCGGCCACAAACGCCTGCACACGGCCCCGCACCGGGTGACGCCCGCGGGCGTCCACGATCTCGTGCACGTCGATGAACAGGCCGACGCCATCGTC
>DATKDF010000072.1:0-2511 GCA_035512795.1 Vicinamibacterales bacterium | reverse complement strand
AATCAGGCCCGACAGCACGCAGTAGTACACGTTCATCGGAATGCCGAGCTGCGACGTCAGCAGCCAGCCGCCGGCCAGCACGAGCGCCGAGGCGACGAGCATGCCGCGGAACAGCGCGTCCTGAATCTTCTTCTCGTTGTTGGTGCGCACGGCGAACGTGCCGACGATCGACGCGAGGATGCCGAGGCCCGACAGCAGGATCGGGAAGAGCACCAGCGAGCCCTGCAGCGACGCGAACGCCGGCTCGTCGGCGCCGAACAGCCGGAAGGCGTCGGCCGCCGTCATGGCCCACGCCAGCGCGATCGAGGCGATCATGCTGCCGACGTACGACTCGAACAGGTCGGCGCCCATGCCGGCGACGTCGCCGACGTTGTCGCCGACGCTGTCGGCAATCGTCGCGGGGTTGCGCGGGTCGTCCTCGGGAATGCCCGCCTCGACCTTGCCCGACAGGTCGCCGGCCACGTCGGCCGCTTTCGTGAAGATGCCGCCGCCGACGCGCGCGAACAGCGCGATCGACGAGGCGCCGAGCGAGAAGCCGAAGAGATCTTCGGTCGCCACCGGTCCGCGGCCGGCCTCGAGGCCGCCGAAGAAGTAGTAGAGCCCGGTGACGCCCAGCGTGCCGAGCGCGACGACCGTGAGGCCCATGACTGCGCCGCTCTGGAACGCGACGGCGAGCGCCGGGGCCAGCCCCGTGCGCGCGGCCTGCGTCGTCCGCACCGCGGCGGTCGTGGCCGTGCGCATGCCGATCCAGCCGGCCAGCGCCGACAGCGACGCGCCGATGACGAAGCTGATGGCGGTCGGCACGCCGTTGCGCGGCAGGAACAGCGCCAGCACGCAGAACATCACGACCACGAAGACGGCCAGCACGGAGTACTCGACCCGCAGGAACGCCATCGCGCCCTTCCGGATGAGCGCCGCAATGCGCTGCATCTGCTCGGTGCCGGCGTCCTTGCGCCCGATGACCCCGATCAACACCACGGCGAAGATCGCCGCCAGGATGGGCGCACCAACGCCCAACACGAAAAATAAGTTATTCAACATTTCGATTTGTCCTCAGACCCTGTAACTATCCCGTCCGTCCGCGCCGCGATGCGCGGTCATGCGCGGCGGCAGCGCCATGCCGCCGGTCAGAAACACCCTGATCCCCTGCTCGACGGTGAGGTCGGGGAACGATACTCGATCCAGCGGCAGAACGACCACGTCGCCCAGGTACAGGTGATTGGTCGGCACGTACACCGCCACCACCGGCTCGGGCCCGGCCCCCCGATCGATCGTGAACTCCCTGGTCAGGAACCCGAGCATCTGCCCGCCCGACGCGTGCTCCACGAGCGCCACCCGCTTGAAGCCCGACTCGTTGTCGGGCGAGAACGCGACGACCAGCTGCTTGACCGGCGAGTACACCGTGCGGAAGAGCGGCACCCGCAGCAGGTAGTACTCGCCCGTCTGCAGAATCCGCCGGCCGAACACGTTGGTCGCCAGCGCGCCGATCGCCAGCAGCACCGCGGCCGTCGTCGCGATGCCCAGCCCGGGCACCTCGCGCCCGAGCAGCCGCACCCAGAGGTGCGCTGTCCAGCCGTCGATTAGCCGGAACATCCAGACGAATGCCGCGACGCTGACGACAATCGGCACCGCGATGAAGAACCCCGCGATGAAACTGCGCCTGAGCCACTGCAGCATGACCGCCTACTTCCATGACGGGCTCACAGGCCCATCGACAACCAGACCATCGCGAAGCCCGCCAGCACGAGCCGGTACCACGCGAAGACGTCGAGCCGGTTCGACACGAGGAACCGCAGGAAGAACTTCACCGTGAGATAGCCGACCACGCCCGACGTCACCAGGCCGATGGCCATCAGCACCAGCATCGGGCCGTCGGGCTGGAGCGTCCGCATCTCCAGGCCTTCCTTCACGGCCGCCGCGAACACCGCCGGCGCGCTCATCAGGAACGTGAACCGCGCGGCCGCCTCGCGTCTGAGGCCCAGCGCCATCCCCACCGCAATCGTCGTCCCCGACCGCGACATGCCGGGAATGAGCGCCGCCGCCTGGCCGATGCCAATCGCGAACGCGCCCGGCACGGTGAGGCCCTCTTCTCCCTTCACGCGCGGGCCGATCCGCTCGACGACGAGCAGCAGCAGCGCGCCGGCCGCCAGGGCGAGCGCGGCCACCCACGGGCCTCGCGCTTCGCGCTCGAGCCAGTCGGCCCAGAGCAGGCCCACGATCACGATCGGCACGGTGCCGGCCGCGATCAGCCACACGCGGCGGCCGTCGGGCCCGGGCGCGCGCGAGAGCGCGGCGGGCACCGCGAGCACCAGGCCGGCGATGTCCTTGCGGAAGAACATCAGCACGGCGGCCAGCGTGCCGACGTGGCAGGCCACGTCGAACGGCAGGCCGAAGCGGCCGGCGTCCCAGCCGAAAAACTCGCGCGCGAGGATCAGGTGCGCCGAGCTCGAAACGGGAAGGAACTCCGTCAGGCCCTGCACGATGCCGAGCAGGACGGCCGCGCCGTAGCCC
>DATKDF010000071.1:0-3868 GCA_035512795.1 Vicinamibacterales bacterium | reverse complement strand
TTGAAGATTGTGAGATTTGCGATTGAAGATTGATTGATGATTGTCTCATTGGATCAGTGACGATTGAGAGCGCATACTCCGACGGCGGCCTGCGAAACCACGTCGCCCTGCTCCGGGCCGCGTCAGCGTGACGGACGGTCTCAGTCGTCAATCTCCCAATCTGCAATCTTCAATCAATCTTCAATGATGAGATCCCGCAATCCTCAATCCGCTAGGCAAGCGCTTTTCTCACAGACTCCGCTACCTCTTCTGCCCACGCCTGCACCGACGCCTGATCCTGCCCTTCGATCATGATGCGCAGCAGGGGCTCGGTGCCGGAGTACCGGACGAGCACGCGGCCGCGGCCATCGAGGGCGGTTTCGATCCGCGCGATGGCCGCCTGCACATCCGGCACGTCGGCGATCGGGGTCTTCTCGCGCACCCGCACGTTGACGAGGGTCTGAGGGTACGTGACCAGCTCGGCCGACAGGTCCGCCAGATCGCGGCCCGTCTGCGCCATCACGCGCAGGACGGCCAGCGCCGTGGCCAGGCCGTCGCCGGTCGGCAGGTGCTCACGCAGGATCACGTGCCCCGACTGCTCGCCGCCGAGCACGTAGCCGCCCCGCTGCATTTCCTCCATCACGTACTTGTCGCCGACCACCGTCCGGACCAGGCGCACGCCGTGGCGGCCGAGCGCGATCTCGAGGCCGATGTTCGACATGACCGTGGCCACGACCGTGTCGGCGGTGAGCCGGCCGGCCCGCTGATAGTCGAGTGCCAGGATGAACAGGACGGCGTCGCCGTCGACCACGCGGCCCTGCCCGTCGACGAAGATGGCACGGTCGCCGTCGCCGTCGAACGCCACGCCGATCCGGCACCCGTGCCTGGTGACCGCCGCCGACAGCGCCGCCGGGTGTGTCGATCCGCATGCCAGGTTGATGTTGCGCCCGTCGGGCGCATCGCCGATCGCCACGACGTCGAGCCCGGCCCCTTCCAGCACCCGCCGCGCCGTGGCCGTCGTCGCCCCGTGGGCCATGTCGATCGCCACGCGTGCGCCGGAGAGCGCGCCGGCCGCCGGCAGCAGCCGGCTGACGTGTTCGACGTACGCGGACAGGAGCTCGGGCGCCTCGACGAGCGAGGCCGGCCGGCTTTCCACCTGCCAGCGCCGGTCCGCCACGAGCACCTCGACCGCCCGCTCTTCGGCCTCGCCGAACTTCTCGCCCCGGCCCGAGAACACCTTGATGCCGTTGTCGCCGAACGGGTTGTGCGAGGCCGACAGGACCACGCCGAGATCGAAGTCGGTCACGCCGGCCAGGTACGCAACGACCGGCGTCGGCACCACGCCGACTGAGGTGACGACGGCGCCCGCCGATCCGGCGCCCCGCGCCAGCTCGCGCGCAATCCACTCGCCCGACTCGCGGGTGTCGCGGCCAATGACGAGCCGCGCGGGCCGGTCCAGGTGGAGCGTGCGCACCATCGCCGCGCCGATGCGCGCAACGGTCGGTGGATCGAGCGGCCAGGTGCCCGCCACGCCGCGCACTCCGTCGGTGCCGAAGAGCGTCGTCGACTCGCCGCTCATCGGATCCGCACGGCGACCGCCGCCGGCCGGATGACCACGACGGTGAAGCCCGGCGGCACGGCCACACTGACCGGGCGATCGTGCAGGCCCGGTGCGAGCCCGGCCAGGTCGACCCATGCCTGCACGGCCGAGTCGGAGAGGTCGGCGAGCGCGCTGGCGCGCCCCTGAATCGTGATGGTCACCGTGGATGGATCGACCATCGCCTGACGGCCCGCCGCCAGATTCCTGAACGTCACCGTGCGGCCATCCATCGTGCGATCGGACGACGCCGGCTCGATGCGTACCGTGACGCGCGCCGTCCGCGCCTCGACGAGCCGCACGAGCGCATCGCTGACGCCGACGCCCACCACCTGCACGAACGGCGCCGACTGCCCTTCGATCGACACCCGCTCGGTCACCGCAAACGTCGTCGACCGAAGGCGGCTGGCCGGACCGACGACGGTCACCGTTCGCGGTTCGACGATGGCCTCGCGGAAGACATACCCGCCGGCCGGTCGCCCCTCGATGGTCGCGCGGACGGGCACCTCGGCGGTGGCCGACTTTTCGAGTTCGTAGGTCACCGTGCTGGGCTCGACCTGCGTCACATCGACGCCCAGGGGCGCGCGGACGTCGGCTGGCTGGAGCAGCACGACCGTCTGCCCCGCCTCGGTGCCCGCCAGATCGGCCACGACCGAGATCTGTCCCGGTGTCAGGCCTGCGATTTCGGCTGAGGAGCCGCGGACGCGGACATCGACACCGTCCGGCCGGCTCGTGATCTCGAGGCCGGTCGGCAGGTTGCGGCTGACGATCGGTACGTGGATGAGCCGCTCGACCTCCTCGCTGCTCACGGTGAACCAGAGCAGGGTGCCGAGAGCCAGCGCCGCCGCCTTCAACCCGAGGTTCCGGAACGGGTGCCAGGCCATCAGGCGTCCACTCCCGCCGACGCGGGCAGGGCGGGCCGGACCGCGCGGTCGCGACCGAGCAGCGCGTGCAGCCGCGTCCGCAGATCATCGGCCGACAACCTGCGGTAGAGCCGGCCCTGAAGCGACAGCGAGATTTCACCCCGCTCCTCGGAGATGACGACGGCCACGGCGTCCGACTCCTCGGTGAGCCCGATGGCGGCGCGATGCCGTGTGCCGAGATCGCGGTCGAGCTTCGGGTGCACGGCGAGCGGCAGGAAGCACGACGCGGCCGCGATGCGATCCTCCTGCACGATCACGGCACCGTCATGCAGCGGTGTGCCGGGCTGGAAGATCGTGGTGAGCAGATCGTAGCTGACCGCCGCATCGACCGGAATGCCGCTCTCGACGAAGTTGCGCAGGCCGACCTCACGCTCGATCGCGATGAGCCCGCCCACCCGGCGCTTCGAGAGCAGCTCGGCGGCCGTGACGACCTCCTCGATCGTCTCGGCCGTCCGCCGCGTGCGCGAGAAGTACCGGAACACGGGGGCCTGCCCGAGCGATGACAGGGCCCGCCGGATGTCCGACTGGAACACGACAATGGCCGCAAAGACGACATACGCGAGCAACGAGCCCACCAGCCACCGCACCGTGGGCAGCGGCAACCGGCGCGACACGTAGAAGAGCAGCAGCACGAGCAGCGACCCGATCACCATCTGGACGGCCCGGGTCCCGCGAATCAGCTTCAACGCCTCGTAGATGAGCAGCGAGACGATGAGGATGTCCACGACATCCCACATCGACAGGCGGCTCATGAGGGCGGACAGTTGTGGCACGGCTGTGACGAGACTAGCAAAAATGCGGGTTCGGGTTCAGGATTCGGGCCCGAACCCGGCGCCCGACGCCAAGAGCTGGTCGGCGCACCTGACGACATCGACCATCGCCCTGACGTCATGCACACGGACGATATGGGCGCCGGCGAGCACCGACGCGGTCACGGCGGCGGCCGTACCCCAGATTCGGTCGTCCGGGGGGACGTCGCCGAGGGCCGCCTTCAGGAACGACTTCCGCGACGGGCCCGACAGGACGGGCAGCCCGAGCGCGTGCAGGCGACCGAGGCCGGCCAGAGCCTGCCAGCTCTGGTCGGCCGTCTTCGCAAAGCCCAGCCCCGGGTCGACGACGATCCGGTCGCGGTCGATGCCGGCCGCGCCGGCCGCCCGGACCCTGGCGCCGAGCTCGGTCGCGACCTCCCCGATGACATCGGCGTACGTGGCATGGGCGTACATGTCGGCCGACCGGCCCCGGGTGTGCATCAGGATGACCGCGGCCCCGTGCCGGGCGACAACGCCCGCAAGGTCCGGATCGCAGGCCAGGGCACTCACGTCATTCACGATTGACGCTACCCGCTCGATGGCGCGCTCGGCGATGGCCG
>DATKDF010000070.1:0-2673 GCA_035512795.1 Vicinamibacterales bacterium | reverse complement strand
GTGGCGACTGTCCTCGTCGCGTCGTCGATGCCGGCCTCGACTCTCGGCCAGCAGACTCAGGAACTCAGGCGACCCGACGTCATCTTCGTGCCGACGCAGGACGTCACTGTTCAGGCCATGCTCGATCTGGCCAACGTCGGGCCCACCGACGTTGTCTACGATCTCGGGTGCGGCGACGGGAAGATCGTCATTGCGGCCGCCAAGCGCGGCGCACGCGCGGTGGGCGTCGACATCGATCCGCAGCGCGTCAAGGACGCCACCGAGAACGTGAGGGCCGCCGGACTCGAAGACAAGGTCACGATCATCCATGGCGACCTGTTCGACCCGGCCATCAAGATCAACGATGCCACCGTGGTCACCCTGTACCTGCTCCAGTCGCTCAACATCAAGCTGAAGCCGCGACTCCAGAGCGAACTGCGGCCCGGCACGCGAATCGTGTCCAACACCTTCACGATGGGCGACGACTGGCCGGAAGAGAAATCCGTCCAGGCCGGTTACAACACGGCCTATCTCTGGACGATCAAGTAGGGCGACACCCGGCGTCGAGCGGCTGATCAGCCAATCGCGCTGATCAGCCGCTCGAGGAACTCGGCCTGGGCGACGTTGATGACCCGGCGCGCCTCGTCGATCTCGAAGAACGCCACGCGATCGATTTCAGGCACTTCCACCTGCCGCCCCGATCGCGGCGGCCATTCGATGTGTGTCGTCACGCTCCGGAACGCCGCCAGGTCGCATTGACCTTCGAAGGCCCAGGCGTGCACCGTCTTGCCGCCCCGTTGCACCACGTGGCCGAGCGGCACGAACGGCGGCTCGGCGTCAAAGCCGGTTTCTTCGGTGAACTCACGCCGGGCGGTGGACAGCGGGTCTTCGCCCGGATCGATGCCACCCTTGGGCAGTGACCACGCACCCTCGTGGCGTCCCTCCCAGTGCGGCCCGCCCGGATGGGCCAGCAACACCTCGAGGACCCCACACGTCCGGCGGAACAGGAGCAGCCCGGCGCTGGCCTTGTGCGTGGACGGCATCGTGCTCCCTACGACGCCTCCGGACCTCGTCTGGCCGGGCGTCACAGAGCCGCTCTCCGGAGCCGCAGCGCATTCCCAATCACCGATACGGAGCTGAAGCTCATGGCGGCGGCGGCGATCATCGGGCTCAACAGCACCCCCAGCACGGGATACAGGACACCGGCCGCAATCGGCACTCCGGCCGCATTGTAGACGAACGCGAAAAACAGATTCTGCCGGATGTTCGTCATCGTCTGGCGTGAGAGGCGCCGCGCGCGGGCGATGCCGCCCAGATCGCCCTTGACGAGCGTGACGTGCGCGCTTTCCATCGCCACGTCGGTGCCCGTGCCCATGGCGATGCCGACCTGCGCCTGCGCGAGCGCCGGCGCGTCGTTGATACCGTCACCGGCCATGGCCACGACACGCCCCTCCCGCTGCAGCCGCGCGACGACCGCGACTTTCTGGTCGGGCAGCACGTCGGCCTGAACGTCGGCGATGCCGAGCTGCCGCGCGACCGCCTCGGCCGTCGTCCGGCTGTCGCCGGTCAGCATCACGATGCGGACGCCCTCGCCGTGCAGGGTCCGAATGGCGTCTGCCGTCGTGGCCTTGATCGGATCGGCCACCGCCAGCAGGCCGGCCAGGCGGCCGTCGACCGCGACGAACATGACCGTCTGCCCATCGGCACGGCGGCGTTCTGCCGACTCGACGAGGGCTCCGGCGTCGACCTGCCGATCCACCATGAGCGCCTGATTGCCGAGCGCGACCTCGCGGCCGTCGACGCGGCCGACGATGCCCTTGCCGGTCACCGACTCGAAGTGCTCGGCGGCCGTGAGCGTGATCGCGTCGGCCTCGGCGCCCTTGACGATGGCCGACGCCAGCGGATGCTCGCTGCCACGTTCGAGACTCGCGGCCAGCCGCAGCACCTCGGCCCGCGCGTGCCCGGACGCGGGCTCGACGTCGACGAGCACCGGCCGGCCCTCGGTGAGCGTACCGGTCTTGTCGACCACCAGCGTGTCGACCTCGCGCAGCACCTCGATGGCCTCGGCGTTCCGGAACAGCACGCCCACCGAGGCGCCACGGCCGGTGGCCACCATGATCGACATCGGCGTCGCGAGGCCGAGGGCACAGGGACAGGCAATGATCAGGACCGCCACCGCATTGACGAGTCCATACGCCATGCTTGGCTCCGGGCCCCAGATGCTCCAGGCGATGAACGTGAGGACCGCCACGACCACCACGGTGGGCACAAAGATGCCGGACACCCGATCGACCAGCCGCTGGATCGGCGCGCGACTCCGTTGCGCCTCCGCCACCATCGTGACGATCCGCGCGAGCAGGGTGTCGCGGCCCACACGTTCGGCGCGCATCAGGAAGGAGCCGGTGCCGTTGACTGTGGCGCCGACGACCTGGTCATCCTGCCGTTTTGTGACGGGAGTGGGCTCGCCGCTGATCATCGACTCGTCGACCTGACTGGTGCCCTCGACCACGACGCCATCCACGGGCACCTTCTCGCCCGGTCGCACGCGCAGCATGCTGCCGACCATCACCATGGCGAGCGGGACGTCTTCCTCGGTGCCGTCCGGACGGACAAGCCTGGCCGTCGACGGAGCCAATCCGAGCAGCTTCCGAATTGCCGCGCCCGTCTGACTGCGTGCGCGCAGTTCGAGCACTT
>DATKDF010000069.1:0-12557 GCA_035512795.1 Vicinamibacterales bacterium | reverse complement strand
GGCGTCACACACGGGCGCGCTCGCCTCGAGCGACGCGATCGTCGATGCGCTCTTCGGCCAGGCCGGCGTCATCCGCACCCACACGATCGAGGAGATGTTCGACGTCGCGCGGCTGCTCGCGCACCAGCGGGCGCCGCGCGGACGCCGTGTCGGCATCCTCACCAACGCCGGCGGTCCGGGCATCCTGGCCGCCGATGCGTGTGAGGCGCTTGGGCTCAGCGTGCCGCGCCTGTCGGACGCGTCAACGGCCGCCCTGCGCGCACTGCTGCCACACGAAGCGTCGGTCGGCAATCCCGTGGACATGATCGCCTCGGCGCGCGCCGATCAGTACGCGCGCGCCGGCACCATCATGCTGGCCGACGAGGCCATCGACGCCCTGCTCGTCATCTTCATTCCGCCTCTCGTCACCCGCAGCGAGGACGTGGCGCGCGCCATCGTCGAAGTCCACACGGCTGCGCGAGACAAACCGGTGCTGGCGATCTTCATGTCGAGCAGCCCCGTGCAGCCGCTCCTCAGGCCCATCCCGTGCTTCCGCTTTCCGGAGGCTGCCGCGAGCGCCCTCGCCCGGGCGGCCGTCTACGGCGAGTGGCTGCGCCGGCCCGAGAGCCCGCCCCCGTCGTTTGCCGACATCGACGTGCCGGCGGCACGGATTATCGTCGACGGAGCCCTGGTGGCCGGCACCCGCTGGCTCGGCCCGATCGAGTCGCAGGCGCTCGTCGCGGCCGCCGGCATTGCGGTGGCCAGTGGCGAGGTCGTCACGTCGGAGGCCGGTGCTGTCGCGGCGGCGCGAACCCTGGGGTTCCCGGTCGTGCTGAAGGCGGTCGGACCGGAGATCGTGCACAAGACAGAGCTCGGCGCCGTCGTCACGGGCCTGCGGAGCGACGAGGCCGTCAGCCGCGCGTGGCGCGACCTGACGGCCCGGCTCGGCACCCAGCTGACGGGCGGGTTCGTCCAGGAGATGGTGCGGGGCGGCGTCGAGATGCTCATCGGCGCGGTCGAGGACCCGATATTCGGTCCGGTCATCGCGTGCGCGACGGGCGGCACCCTGGCCGAGTTGCTGGCCGACAGTCAGTTCCGGCTGCACCCGCTGAGCGGGCCGGATGCAGCCGACATGGTGCGGGCTCTCCGGGGTTCGCGTCTGCTTGCCGGCTATCGCGGCAGCGCACCGTCCGATGCGGGCGCGCTCATTGATGCCCTGCTGCGCCTGTCGACACTCGTAGGTCTCTGCCCGGAGATTGTCGAGATCGAGATG
This sequence comes from Vicinamibacterales bacterium, assembly GCA_035512795.1. GTDB lineage: Bacteria > Acidobacteriota > Vicinamibacteria > Vicinamibacterales > SCN-69-37 > DATKDF01. Next base: position 11,305 of record DATKDF010000069.1, on the reverse strand, counting down.
AATCCGCTTTCGGTGCTGCCGCAGGGCGTCCGGGCACTCGACGTGCGGGTTCGCGTGGAACCACCGCGTCCGAGGCCGCCGGCACGACGGGTCGAGTACTGAGTTCGCGCTCCGCCGGACGCCGCCTCAAGGCCCGGCCCCGCTTACATCACCCAGAGCAGCGCGACCCCGACGAGGTAGGTGCCGGCGATGAAGAACGCGTCCCACGACAACCGGAACCGCTTCTTCTGCGCACGGTAGGTCAGGCCAATCACCGCGATCGCCGTCATGATCACGGCCGCGAGCAGCGATACGAGGTGCGTCCCGGAAATCGATTCGAGGAGCGGACCGCGCATGTAGAGCACGTCGTCGATGCCGAGCACGGCCATATTGAACACGTTGCTGCCGAACAGATTCGCGGCGGCCATGTCGAGCGCGCCCAGGCGCGCCGCCGCGACCGACACGACGACTTCCGGCAGCGAGGTGGACGCGGCCACGAACAGGCTGCCGACGAAGCCCTGGCCGATGCCCGTGGCGGCCGAGAGGGCTTCGGCCGCGGCGGGCAGGTACGCAGCCGCGCTCACGAGCAGGGCCGCCGACGCCGCATAGCGAATGACCGCCGCCCGCAGCGTCATGTCGGTCGGGCGGGCCGCGCCGGCAATCTCGGCGGCCAGTTCCGAGACCCGGCGGCGCTCGTAGGCACCGATGAGGCGGACGGCGAACGCGTAGAGCGCGATGAAGGCGAGGCTCGGCAGACCAATCCAGCCGAAGGACGGCATGGCCGGACCGGCGACGATCGACAGCGCCGCCAGTCCGAGCATCGTCATCCCGAACGCTGCTGACAGCACGTGCCCCTGGTGGATCGACGCCGAGAGCGGCGCCGGATGCCGAAAATCGAGAAACGCCAGAATCAGGACGTTGAACATGCAACTGCCGATCGCATCACCGGCGGCGATCTCGGGCACGTCGACGATCAGGATGGCGCTCGCACCCGTGACCAGTTCGGGCAGGGACGTCACGGCGGCCATGACAACCAGTCCCATCCACGTGCCGCCGAGGCCCGTACGGGTCGCGATGACATCGCCGTACCGCGCGAGGCGCACGCCGGCAAACAGCACGACGGCTGATGCGAGGACGAATGGTACGATGACCCCAAGGACGCTGGTCACGGGTGTTTCACGAGGCTGGCAAGCGGGTGCACGGTCACGGATCAGTAGTGTGCAATGCCCGTGCCCGGAAGCGAGCGGAAAACCCCCGCCCACGACGGGGAAAAAGACCCCCGGCGTCTTTTTGACTACTCAAAAAGACGCCGGGGGTCTTTGGGTGCCTTGGCGCGCTTCTGGCACGTGTCATGCTAATCAGGCGTGGGTGTGGGCCGTGCGCCCGACGACACCGAGGAGGACCCGTGATCCAGCTCAAGCACATTCTGGTGGCCACCGACTTCAGCGAGCCGTCTGGTGTCGCGCTCGACTACGGACGGGAGCTCAGCCGGGCCTTTGGCGCCACACTCCACGTCGTGCACGCGGTCGACCTGCTGGCGGCCCGGTTGCCGATGACACAGGGCCACGGTTACGACGTCGACCACCTGCAGAAGGAGGTCGAAGAAGCCGGGCGCGAGGCGCTCGGACGACTCGTGACCGACGAAGACCGTGCGAAGCTCCATGCACGCCCGGTGGTCGTCTCCGGGCTGAGCGCCTGGGACGCCATCCTCGACTATGCCCGGGACCACGTCGTCGACCTCATCGTCATCGGTACACACGGCCGATCCGCGTTGTCACGGCTGATGATGGGCAGCGTCGCCGAACGAATCGTGCGGACCTCGCCGTGCCCGGTCCTGACCGTGCGGCATCCCGAGCACGAGTTCCTCAGGCCGGATGCGCTGGAGAAGACAACGCGCTGACCTCGGCCGCGTACTCGGCGTACGTGAGACCGCGGGCGCCCAGCCGGCCCATGATGTGCGCGATGACGCGCTCGAGCGCCTCATAGAAGCGATCGACTGCGGACGCGTCGCGATGATAGGGACTGCCCCCGGGCAGCAGCTCGCTCGAGTGGAACAGCAGATTGAGCGTCGGTACGCCGCGGGCGACGAGCCTGTCGGCCAGCGCCGTGGCGTCAGCCACGGGTGAATACGACGGCCGCAACCACACGGGTCGGAGCCCGGCGCGCTTGAGCGGCCCCCGCCAGCGCCGCGGTTCGAGCGACGCGTACCTCCCTTCCAGCCACTTGGGCAGCAGCGGCAATGTCGCCGCTGTCACCGGCACTTCGAGCACCGGCGACTGACCGGGCTTGCAGACGTCGTGTCGATCCGGATGGTAGGGCGCCACCGGCGCGGCCGGAAAGCGGGGCCCGCCGATACGCGTTTCATTGAACAGCGGGTCGATGCTGGTGTCGACGGCGTAGCCGAGCGACTCGAGGTGCCCGAGCGCCCGCGCGTCGAATCCGTGCCGCCCGGCGCGGTAGGTGCGCGGGCGCACGCCGAGATGCGTCTCGATGGCGTCGGTCAACTCGCGCATCTGCCGCGCGAGCAGGTCGTCGGGAAGCTGGCTCGGGTACGTGCCCTCGAGATCCTCTTCGCGATACGGCGGCGAACTCCACGGATGCAGGTGCGCGCCGACCTCGCAGCGCCCCTCGAGCCGCAGCCCGGCCAGCACGCCCGACGCCTCGGCCCGTGTGGCCATCTCGTAGGTCACCAGATAGCTCGGCCGCACACCCTGGCGGTCGCAGAGCGCCTGGAACCGGGGCAGACACGCGGCATTGCTCACCTCGAGCCGCCGCCGCCCGTCGACCGTCCACTGATCGTCGGCTTCGGTATCGACGCCGACGAGAAAGACCGGGCCGCCGTCAGGCACGGTCGAGGTCTCCGTCGCCGAGCACCAGTTGATGTTCGAAGCGTCGCGCGAGCGGCTCGACCGACGACCGGCACGCCGCGATGCAGTAGTTCATGGCCGTGCGACCGGCACGGAACCCGTGGCGCCCGAACGACGCGCCGATCGCCTGATGCAGGCAGTACGTCTCGACGCGCGCGACGCCCTCGCGCCGGAACGTGTCGACGACGGCGCTGATGAGCGCGTCGTGCGCCGCCGTGTCGGTCGTGTCCGCAAACAGGTCGACGATGATGCCGCGGCGGAACGCCGGCTCGCCCTCGGCTCGCACGACGGCAAAGCCCGACAGCGTGCCGCGTGTCCGGACCTCGAACACTCGATACCGGTGGTACGGACAGCGCTCGTACTTCCACTGCAAATACGCCCGGTCGCGCCGGACGACGCTCGCGTACGAGGCTCGCGCCCGCGCCCACAGATCCGTGTAGTCGTCGGTGAACGACGCCACCTCGCTCACCGCGACGCCGTCAGCCGACGGCACGCGGCGCGAAAACAACGTGAGCCCGAGACCGACCACGGGCCCGGCCAGCGTGCCGGCCACCGGGCCCCACTTCCGCCGGGCGAGCGCCGAGCCATCCAGCACCCGGAGGTACGCCGGAACGGGGCCGATGTCCGTAAAGAACTTCTTGAAGATGGGATAGGACGAGGGCGTCATGCCGAGTGCCAGGCCCAGGTCGATGTCGGCGATGTGCGCCTTGACGAGCGCGACCCCCACGCCGCGTCCGCGGGCCTTCGGATCCACGAACTGGTCCAGGCTGCTTCGCGCGCGGACGTCCCGGTCGCCCCACCACATCTGGAACGGCATCGTCGAGATGTGACCGAGCAGCGTGCCGCCGTCATCGACGGCGATCCAGTGGATGGGATCGTCGGCGTCGTTGTACGGATTCTCCATGTACTGCCACGCCCACCGCGCCTCGAAGCGCTCGGCGCCGTCACGGCCGAAGACCTGGCCGAACAAATCGACAATGGCCCGATCGTAGTCCGGCGTCCGTCGGATGATCCGATACGACACGGATAGCACTCTACCGCAGGCGCGCGACGAGCAGCCCATCGCGAATGGGCACGAGGCTGGCCGTCCAGTCCGGATCGGCGATGACCAGCGCCGTGAAACGGCGAATCGCCTCGGTGTCGGCCGTCCGGTCGGACGGATCGAACACACGACCGCTCCAGAGCAGGTTGTCGGTGATGAGCACGCCGCCGGATCGCAGCCGCGACTTGATCACCGGCAGCGCCGCCGGGTACCCCACCTTGTCGATGTCGCAGAAGATGAGGTCGAAGATCCCCGTCACCCCGGCCAGGGCCTCGACGGCCTCGCCCACGTGGAACTGCACCATGCGGTCGAATCCGAGCACCGCCAGGTGTTTCCGCGCGCGCGTCGAGAGCGCGGCGTCCCACACCGTGTGGTGCACGATGCCGCCGCCATTCTCGACGACGGCCCGGGCGAACCAGGCCGTCGAGTAGCCGAATCCGGACCCCAGTTCGAAGACCTGGCGCGCACCGGAGAGCCGCGCGACGAGATGACAGAACTGTCCGGCGGCCGGCCCGATGATCGGGAAGTCGGTCCGGTGCGCCTCCTCCTCCATGACCGCCAGTTCCGGTGCGCGGGGCGGCACGAGCGAATCGAGATAGCCGGCGGTGTCCATGGGCCGCCATTCTCGCTGAAAACTGGCCGCCTTGGCCGACTTCTGCTACATTGACGAGGATCGTTGACTGCCTGTGGCGCCGCTTGAGCTGGCTCTGAACCTGTCGCCACGCGCCCGCTTCGACGTTATCGACGTCCGGCGGCGGGCTGCCGAGGTGTACGGCGACGCCCTGGCGCCGTACCGCCGGTGCTTCTACATGTCGGCCCACACGACGGCCGGCTACCTCCCGCAAAGTCTGGCCGCGCGCCTCGACGCCCGCCGCGGCGGCCTCCAGCGCTACCTCGAGATTTTCCGCGCGATGTTTCCGGAAGGCGCCGGCTACCGGCACGACCAGCTCGATCTGCGCCACGAGCTGCCGCCCGAACAGCGCGAGGTTGAACCGGCCAACGCCGACTCGCACCTGGCTTTCATGGGCGGCGGACTGCACGCCTGCGTCTCGTACGACGCGCAGCGCCAGGGCCCCGTCTACTTCGTGGATCTCGACGGCACCAACCGCGGCGTGCCCCGCCGACGGACGACGACGCTCGTGGGCTACAACGACGAGGTCGAGGTCGCGCGGACGACCGTGCAGGTGCCCGTCTCCGCGCATCCCATCGACGCCATCAACCTGAAGGAACCGCGCCTCGGCCTCTACGCACAGCTGTCGGCGTTCATCGCACGCCACGACGTGCCGAAGGGCCGGCTAAGACTCGAACTGGCGTCCGGCGAGCAGTGCGCCAGCCTGACGATCAACGAGTACGAGACCCTGCTCATGCGGCACGACCTCGCCGAGGTGCTGACCGACCCGCTGCGCTTCGCCACCGAGCGCGCGCGCCACGTCTGGCAGGACCCGCGTACGGTGCCGGCCAAGGCGCTCGGCTACGCGAAGTACGACTTCGTCCGCGCGCTGAACGGGCTGGTCGAAGCGCTCGGCCTGCAGAAGTCCCGCATCGAACAGATCGTCGCGCGCGCGCTCGAGGTGCCCGCGTCGCGCTTCCTCCGTATGCACCGGTCGGTGAATCTGCTCGTCTCCGACGCCCGGACACCGGGGGCCAGCGAGATCGTCGTCGGCACCTACCAGGCGCCGATCCTCGTCCAGTGGCGCGCCTCGGACGCCGACGTCCGGACCGTCAACGCCATCCTCACGCGGTTCAACTGACAGTCAGGCACCGGCGGGCACGGCCCCGGTGCTACGATCGGCGCCATGCGAACAGCTCCCCTGCCGCGTGCGACGGTCGTGGCCCTGCTGGCGGCGTCATTGGGTGCCTGGCCTCTCGCCCAGTCGCCCACCTACGATCTCATCCTCAGCAACGGGCGCGTCGTCGATGGCACCGGCAGCCCGTGGTTCCGCGCCGACGTGGCCGTGTCGGCCGGAACGATCGCCGCCATCGCGCCGGCGATTGACGCACCGGCACGCCGGGTCATCGATGTCGCCGGCCAGGTGATCGCGCCCGGCTTCGTCGACATCCACACACACGCGCGGCGCGGCATCGAGCAGAACCCGACGGCCCCGAACTACGTGCGTCAGGGCGTGACGACCGTCATGGAGGGACCGGACGGCTCGTCACCGGTCCCACTCGGCCCGTTCCTCGCCAGGCTCGATGCCCTGCCGAAGTCGGTGAACATCGGCGCCTTCATCGGCCAGGGCTCGATCCGGAGCGAGGTCATCGGCTCGGCTGACCGCGCGGCCACCGACGACGAGCTGCGGAGGATGGACGCGCTCGTCGAGCAGGGCATGCGCGATGGCGCCTTCGGCCTGAGCACCGGCCTCTTCTACGTGCCCGGCACGTTCACGCCCACGAGCGAGGTCGTGCGCCTCGCGCGGGTGGCCGGCCGGTTCGGCGGCATCCACAAGTCGCATCAGCGCGACGACGCGGCGCGCCTGCTCGAAAGCATCAGGGAGACGATCCAGATCGGCGAAGAGGGCAACCTGCCGACGCAGATCACCCATCACAAGGTGATCGGCCGGCCCAACTGGGGTCGGAGCGGCGATGCGCTGACGCATCGTGGCTGACAGCCTGGCGATGATCCGCGACGAACGCGGCGGCGGCGACCCGGCCAACGTGCAGTTTGCCAACTGTGGATTCGACCCGTCGCTCGCCGGCCGCACCCTGGCCGATCTGATGACAGCGCGGGGCGTGGCGCCGACGCTCGAACAGGCCGCCGAAACCGTCCTGTGGACCGCCGAGCAGGGCGGCTGCCAGGGCATCTTCCATGCGATGAGCGAAGGCGACCTCATCCGCATCCTCGTCCATCCGGCGACGATGGTGGCCTCCGACGGCGAGGTGCCGACGTTCGGCCGGGCAAGTCCGCACCCGCGCAGCTACGGCACGTTCGCGCGCGTGCTGGGCCGCTACGTTCGTGAACAGCGGGTGCTGCCCCTCGAGGATGCCGTCCGACGGATGACGTCGTTCCCCGCCGCGCGCCTGGGGCTGGGCGATCGCGGCCTGCTGCGGCCGGGCCTCTCGGCCGACCTCGTGGTCTTCGATCCGGCCACGATCGCCGACCGGGCGACGTTCCAGAATCCGCATCAGTACGCAGTCGGCGTCTCGACCGTCATCGTCAACGGTGCCATCGTCTTCGAGCACGGTGCGATGACCGACGCGCGGCCCGGGCGAGTGCTCTACGGACCCGGCCGCCAGTGAGGGGTGCCGACAGCCACAATCCAGCCGTCGAGGTCGGCTGCCGCGCGCCGTATGTATCGGCAATCTGTGCATCCATCCGCAACAGCCAGTTGAAGCGAGCCGGCCGGGCACGATTCAGGAAGTACCCGTCCGGTTCGACATCGAAGGACAGCAGCGCGGGAGTCATCGAATCGTGACTGCCGCCGGCGGACGGCCGAACGGGTCGGCGCGCGTGAAGAGCTGCACGACGAGGCGGCCCGCCAGCAGGGCGTCGCGGCTCGCCGGAGAGATCGGGACGGACCCGATGGCAGCCGTCTCACCGGCGCGCAGCAGGACGGCGACGATGGGACCGCTGTCCTCCCGGCGGACGGCACCCAGCAGGACGTCGGCCGCGTCGACGCCGTGCACCCGAATGGCGTACGACAGCGAGCCGCGGCCGTCATCCCACTCGAACGTGGCGTCGACCGCCGGCCGATCCGCCGGCGGAGCCGGCATCCCGGACGACGCGGCGAATCGCCGAGTCGCGCGGGGTTCGGGCGACGACAACGCGGGTGTCGATGCCGGGGGCCGCCGCACGGCGGCGAGCCGCTCGTACGCCCGGCCCATCGAGAGCAGCCGCGCCTCACTCCACGCCGGTCCGAGCAGCTCGAAGCCGACCGGCAACTCGTCGGTCGTGAAGCCGGCCGGCAGCGCCAGCGCTGGCAGGCCCGTGACCGCGCTCAACTGGCACGTACTGCCGGCCTGGGCTTCCCCGATCAGGGAAGGGCGACGCCGCATCGTCGGATAGACGAGCGCGTCGAACCGCTCACGGTCCATCACCTCGGTGACGAGTGTCGTCACCTCGGCCCGCCGGCCAAGCGCCGCGCGGTATGCATCCGTGTTGCGCAATTCGGGCGCATTCCGCCGCCGGAACGCGCCCGTGAGCGCTTCGTGGTGCAGCCCCCGGTCGAGGATCTCGCCGAGCGACCGTACGGGCGGCGCGGGCGATGCCGCCAGGTAGTCGGCCAGGTCGAACTTGAATTCGTGGTCGATGACACCGGCGCCGCGAAGCGGCTCGGCCATCCCGGGGATCTCGATATCGAGCACGACCGCGCCGGCGGCACGCATCCGATCGAGGGCCGCGCGGACGATCGCGGCACTCTCGGCGTCGGCGGGCGCGTCGCCGAAGAGCGAGATCAGCACGCCGAGGCGCGCGCCGCGGAGCGTCACGGCGTCGAGGCCCGTGCGATAGGACGCCGGCGCCCGGCCGCGGCCAGCCTCGGTCGCCGGATCGCGCGGGTCCGGGCCGACCGTTGCATCCAGCAGGATCGCGACGTCGTCGACGGACCGCGCCAGGGGGCCAGCAACGTCCTGGGTCAGCGCGAGCGGAATGACACCAGCGCGGCTCGATAGGCCCCACGTCGGCCGCAGGCCCACGAGGTTATTGTGTGCGGCAGGAATGCGAATCGAGCCACACGTGTCGCTGCCGAGTCCGGCCGCGGCGAAGCTGGCGGCGACGGCAGCGCTCGTGCCGCCGCTCGATCCGCCCGGATTGCGCGTGGGATCGTACGGGTTCCGCGTGTGGCCGCCGAGCGAGCTGACGGTGAGGATGCCCGCGGCCAGCTCGTGCAGATTGGTCTTGCCGATGACGACCGCGCCGGCGGCGCGAAGGCGCTCGACCTGAAACGCGTCGCGCGCCGGCTGGTGCGTGGCAAGCGCGATCGACGCTCCCGTCGTCGGCATGTCGGCCGTGTCGAAGTTGTCCTTGATGGCAATCGGAATGCCGTGGAGCGGGCCGCGCGGCCCCCTCTCGCGCCGCTCGCGGTCGAGCGCGTCGGCTGTCTCGAGCGCGCGCGGGTTGAGCGCGATGAACGCCTGAAGGTCCGGCCCCGATCGGTCGTACGCCTCGATGCGCGCCAGATACGCCTCGACTAGCTGACGCGACGTCACGGCGCCCGACGTGAGGGCCTGCTGCAGTTCGGCGATGGACTTCTCGGTCGGGTCGAAGGGTGTCGCCTGCGCGCGGGCGTCCGAACATGCCGGCGTGAGCCAGAGCAGCGCGGCCGTCGCGATGCCGGCGATCAGGCCGGCGAGGGAGCCGCGTGACATGACCATCAACGTCCGATTGGGAAGAATCCGCGTTCGGATGCCGGCACGAGGCCGATCCGGCGCATGAGAGCCGGCCAGCGTGGATCCAGGGCGAGGGTGTGCCCGGCTGCGAAGTAATTGAGGACGGGCAGCAGGTCGTGCGCCTCGCAGGCACGATCGAACCACGTGAAGGCCTCGTCCGTCCGGCCGAGGTTGGCGCAAAAGAGCCCCATCACGCTCGGTTGAACGTACCGCGTCTCGGCCAGCCGGAGAGGCCGCTGGCTCTGCCGAGCCACGCCAGTGCCTCCTCGAAGCGCCCGGTACACCTCGCCCATGCCGCCGGCCCCGATGAGACCGACGACTTCGTACGGACCGAGGCGCGTGCCGGCGGGAAACGGCATGAGGTGCCGCATTATAGGCCGCCGGGCCCGTGGAACCGGCCGCTCGAGGCCGACCGTCTACTCCGCCCGCAGCGAGGTGACGGATCCAGACGCGCCGCGCGCGCCGCTGGGGGCAGACAGGCCAGGAGCCCACAGCCGGCCACGAGCACCGCCGCCGTCACGAAGGTGGCCGGATCGTGACCGGACAGGTCGTAGAGGAGCGATCCGAGTGATGAACTGGCCAGTAACGCGACCGCAAGGCCGAGCGTCAGGCCCAGCCCGACCGGCGCAAGGCCCTGGCCGAGCACCATGCGCCGCACGACACGCGCCGGCGCGCCGAGGGCGACCCGGATGCCGATCTCACGCTGGCGCTGACCGACCGTGACCGCCAGCGCCCCGTAGAGCCCGATCGCCGACAGCAGGAGCGCCGTCGCCGCGAACACCGTGAGCAACCGCGCCGCGAACCGCCGGGTGCTCGTCGTGGCATCGATGAGGTCTGCGTACACGCGCACGGCGGTGATCGGCTGCGCGGCATCGAGGTCGCGCACAGCCGCGCGCGCGGGGCCGACGATTGCCACCGGGTCGGCCGACGACCGGATCACGAGCGTCATCGCTGTCTCGGCCCAGGCCCACTGCGCCTGCGGGACGTACACCTGAAACCCGACGGGTTCATCGAGGCCGTGGTGCCGGACGTCGGCCACGACGCCGACGATGACGCGCGGGTCGGCGTCCTGAGGACCGAGCCGCAGACGACGGCCGAGCGGTTCTCCCTCTTCGAACAATCGTCGCGCCATCGTCTCGTTGATGACGGCGACGGCTTCGGCGCCCTGCCGGTCGCCCGGTTCGAGCAGGCGGCCGCGGATGAGGGGGATGCGAAGCGCCTCGAAGTAGTTGCCGGCGACCACGAACCGGTCCGCCGACGGCGCGGCCTGCGGGTTGGCCTCGAACTGCCCATCGATGTGCAGGCCGTATCCGTCGACGTTTCCGCCAAGCGGCAGCGTCGTCACCGACGAGGCGGCCGTCACGCCCGGCAGCGTGCGCAACCGGGCAAGCACGTCGTCGTAGAAACTGACGGCGGTCGCGATCTGGTCGGCAGTCTCACCGGCCCTGAAGCGCTCACCGGACGCCCAGAGCTGCATCGTGACGACGCCGCGCGGGTCCACGCCGGGCGACACGGCGAGCAGGCTCGACAGGCTGCGCACGAGCAGACCGGAACCGACGAGCAGGAGCGTGGCCATCGCGACATTGGCCGCGACGAGCGCCGACCGCGCGCGCCAGACGCCGGCCGTGGCCGTCGAGCGCCGGCCACCGGCCGCGAGGCCCATCACGCGCTGGCCGAACAGGTGCCGGACCGGCACCAGCCCGAACAGCAGTCCGGCCAGGGTCGTAACGCCGAGCGCCACGGCAACCGCGCGGATGTCGATCGACGCCGTGGCCAGGCGCGGCAGATCGGGCAGGTTGGCGGTGCGCACGACACCGACCGCGAGTACGGCCACGACAAGGCCAAGTGCGCCCGCGGCGGCTGACAGGAGCAGCGATTCCGTCATCAGTTGGCGAAGTAGTCGCCGGCGCGTCACGCCGAGCGCGGCGCGCACCGACCACTCGTGCACGCGCTCGCTCGCGCGAAGCAGAAGGAGGTTGGCGACATGACCGCAGCCGACAACGAGCAGCAGGCCAACACCCGCCCAGAGGACGAGCAGGACCGGGCGAACAGGTCCGAGGAACACGTCGGCGAGCCGCGCTACGCTGGCGCC
>DATKDF010000068.1:0-44703 GCA_035512795.1 Vicinamibacterales bacterium | reverse complement strand
CGACGCGTTTGACCGGGGCGTCGAGGTATTCGAACAAGTCGCTTGCGGTGCGCGCGGCCAGTTCGGCGCCGAATCCGCACGTCAACTGGTCCTCGTGCGCGATGATCAGCCGGTTGGTGGCCTTGACCGCATCGGCGATGGCGTCAAAGTCATACGGCATGATCGTGCGCAGGTCGAGCACCTTCACGCTGATGCCTTCCTTCTCGGCCTGCTGCGCCGCGAGCAACGTGCGCTGCACCAACGCACCCCACGTCACCACGGTCACATCCGTGCCTTCACGCTTCACGGCGGCCTTGCCGAACGGAATCATGTAGTTCGGGCCGGTGTCTTCGCCCTTGTTGTACGTCTGGCGGTACAGGTGTTTGTGTTCCAGAAACAGCACCGGGTCGTCGCACCGGATGGACGTGCGGAGCAGCCCGGCCGCGTCCTGCGCGTTTGACGGGTACGCGATGCGGATGCCCGGGCAGTGCGCAAAGATGCTCTCGCCCGACTGGCTGTGGTACGGCGCACCGCCACGCAGGTAGCCACCAATCGCCGTGCGCACCACCATCGGGCACGAGAAATCGTTGCTCGACCGATACCGCATCATCGACATCTCGTCTCGCATCTGCATCATCGCCGGCCAGATGTAGTCGAAGAACTGAATCTCTACGATCGGCTTGATGCCGCGCGTGGCCATCCCGACCGCCCGGCCGACGATGTTGGCTTCGGCGAGCGGCGCGTTGAAGACACGCTCGCCGCCGAAGGCGCGCTGCAGGCCATGGGTCACCTTGAAGACGCCGCCCTTGCCCTGGACCTCTGCCAGGCTCTCCTCGCGCGTCGCGTCGGCGACGTCCTCACCGAACATCACGATGTGCGGAGTCCGCGCCATCTCATCTTTCATCGTGCGGTTGATGGCGGCCACCATCGTGTCGGCCTTCCCCTCGGGGGCGGCGGGCGTGTCGAAGTCCGGCCCGGTCGGATCGACATCCGGTGAGTAGACCCAGAGGCCGGCCGTGTCCCTGGCGGGCCTCGGCGACTTGACCGCCGCGTCGGCCGCCTCGTTGACCTCCCGGTCCACGTCAGCGGCAAGGTCGGCCAGTTGCGCCGCGGTCGCGACGCCCTCGCGTTCGAGGAACGCGGCGAACGTCCGGATCGGATCCCGTTCGGCTTCCGCCGCCCGCTCCGCCTTCGTCTTGTACAGGCGCTCGTCGTCGGAGAGTGAATGCGAGTACGGCCGGATCACCTTCGCGTGGACGAGGGCCGGCCCCTGGCGCTCGCGACACCACGCGACGGCTTCGCGCATCGCCTGGTAGCTGGCGACCAAATCCGTGCCGTCGGTGCGGACCACCTTCAGGTCCGGAAACGACTCGACCAGGCGCGACAGGTCGCCGCCGGGTGTCTGGACGTCGACCGGCACGGAGATGGCGTAGCCGTTGTCTTCGACGAGAAAGATGACCGGGAGCTTGCGGACGCAGGCCGTCAGGAGCGATTCCCAGAACTCGCCTTCGCTCGACGTGCCCTCGCCGATCGACACGTAGACGACTTCGTCCTGTTCGAAGCGCGACGTCCGGTCCGGGATGTCGGTCAGCCGCTCGTACAGCCGGCCCGCCTCAGCGCAGCCGACCGCCTGCAGGCACTGCGTGCCGGTCGGGCTCGACTGCGAGACGATGTTCAGCCGCTGGTGGCCCCAGTGGGACGGCATCTGCCGGCCGCCGCTGTTCGGGTCGTCCTTGGCGCCGACGGCGCTCTGGAACATCTCGAGCGGGGTCATGCCGAGCGACAGGCACAGCGCCCGGTCGCGGTAGTACGGATAGAACCAGTCGTGTCCGGCGCGCAGGGTCAGCCCGGCCGCCGTCAGGATGGCTTCGTGTCCCGCGCCGCTGATCTGGAAGAAGATGAGGCTCTGGTTCTTGAGCTGGATTTCCTTGTCGTCGATGCGGCGCGAGAGCAGCATCGTCCGGTACGCCTGGACGAGGGCATCGGACGACAGCCCATGATGGGCGGGCGCGGCGGCCGCACGTCCGTTCGACAGGGCAGGGCTGTTCATCGGCGATGGTCCTCGACGCGCTCGTGGTTCAGCACCGGCTGAACGTCGAATTATACCCTCCGACCGGCCGGGACGGTGACGGGGCGGGTGGTATACTCACCGCTTCGCATCCATGTCCCTCGCCCGCTGGGACGCGCTGCCGCTCGAGAAGGTCACCGAGATGGTGGCGCGTAAGACCGTTCGGAGTGACGGCCTCGTCGTCAGCCAGGTGTACCTGAAGAAGGGCGCCCTGGTGCCCCGGCATCAGCACACCGGCGAGCAGATGATCTACGTGCTGCAGGGCGCCTTGCGCGCCGAACTCGACGGGCAGGACATCACTGTGCGCGAAGGCGACCTGCTGCAGGTCGTCGCCGGCCTGCCGCACCAGGCCGAAGCGCTCGATGATACGTTCCTGCTCGACATCCGGAGGGAAGGCTGATGCTCGGAATCGTGCTGGTCCTGGCCGTCGCGGCCGCGCTCGTCCTGTGGGGCATCGGGATCTACAACCGCCTGGTCGGCCTCCGCAATCAGAAGGAGAACGGCTGGCGCCAGATCGACGTGCAGTTGAAGCGTCGGCACGACCTGATTCCGAACCTCGTCAATACCGTCCGGGGCGCCATGGAGTTCGAGCGTGACACGCTCACGGCCGTCATGGATGCGCGCGCGCGGGCGATGACGGCCACCGGGCCGGCCGATGCCGGGGCCAAGGAAGGGATGCTGACCCAGGCGCTCGGCAAGCTGTTTGCGCTGGCCGAGAACTACCCGCAACTGACCGCCAACCAGAACGTGCGCATGCTGCAGGAGGAACTGGCGTCGACGGAGAACAAGATCGGGTTCGCCCGCCAGTTCTACAACGACATCGCCACCACGTACAACATCGCGCGCGAGGTGTTCCCGTCCAACCTGATTGCCGGGCCGTTCGGCTTCGGGCCGGCCGAGCTGTTCCAGATCACCGAGGAGGCCGAGCGGCAGGTGCCGGCCGTCGATCTGTCGATCAAGAAGAGCTAGCGGCCGCCACGCGGTCTCCCGATGAACCTGCTCGAACAGCAGGCCGCCAATCGGCGGCGCACCTGGCTCGTCATGGCGGTCTTCGTGCTGCTCGTGGCGGGCCTCGGCCTCGGCCTCGACCTGGTCGTCTTTGCCGGGGGCGACCGCGTCGTGCCGGTCGGCACGCTCGCCGCGCTCGGCGTCTCGGGCGGCCAGGCCTGGTGGGGGTTCCGCCACGGCGATCGGTCGGTGCTGCGATCCACCGCCGCCGTCCCCCTGCATGACCGTCTCACCGCGGCCGGGTCGGAGGAGACGCGGCATCAGCTTCGGCAACTCGACAACGTCGTCGACGAAATGGCGATCGCCGCCGGACTGCCGAAGCCGGCCGTGTGGGTGATTCCGGATGCCGACCCGAATGCGTTCGCGACCGGCCGCGATCCCGAGCACGCGTCGATCGCCGTCACCGAGGGACTGCTCGGCACGTTGTCGCGTGACGAACTGCAGGGCGTCGTCGCGCATGAGATGGCGCACATCCGCAACTACGACATCCGCCTGATGACGGTCGTGGCCGCGCTGGCCGGGGCGATTCTGCTGCTGGCCGACTGGTCGGCGCGGTCGATGCGCTGGGGCGGTCGCGGCCGGCGGCGTGACGCCGATTCGGGCGGCGGCGGTCTGGCCGTGGTCTTCGTCGCCATCTGGCTCGTCGCCATCGTGCTCGCGCCGGTGCTGGGCCGCCTGCTGGCGCTGGCCGTGTCGAGGCGGCGCGAGTATCTGGCCGACGCGACCGGCGCCCAGTTGACCCGCAACCCGATGGCGCTGGCCAACGCGCTCGAGAAGATCGAGAGCGCCGTCGCGCCGACGCCCGCGATCAAGCGCGGGTCGGCGCATCTCTGCATTGCCGATCCGCTGGGCCTGCAGATCGATCAGCGCGAGGGGACCTGGGCGAATCTCTGGGCTACCCACCCGCCGATGGCCAGGCGCATCGCCGCGCTTCGGACGATGGCGTATGCGCCGCCCGCCGGGTAGCGCGGGGCTTCAAGTCCGGATTCAGTGCAGATACTTGTCGCGGTCGCGGCCGCCGCGATGGACGTCGAACTTGCGGCGCATCCGTTCCATCCGCCAGCGCGTCAGGCGGTAGTCCATGTCGAGCTTCAGGTTGCGCGGACCCTTCAGGTAGATCCAGCCGAAGATCATGCCGCCGAGATGCGCGATGTGCGCCACCGCGCCACCCTGGCCGCTGGCCGCCGACAGGAACGCGATGCCGCCCATCAGCCCGGCGAATACCCGCGCGGGCAGCGGAAACACGAACATGAACAGCACCTGCCGGTGTGGAAAGAGCAGCGCCCAGGCCAGGATGATGCCGTACACGGCGCCGGACGCCCCGACGACCGACACCGTATACATGCCGGCCGTGCCCTCGAGCGGCAGGAGGGACAGGACCAGCTGCGACAGTCCCGCCCCGACGCCCGTGACCGCGTAGTAGGTCGCGAAGGCCTGCGTGCCCCAGCGACGCTCGAGGTCGACGCCGAACATCCAGACGGCGAGCATATTGAACAGGATGTGCCCGAATCCGCCCGGGTGGTGCACGAACATGTACGTCGCGAGGCGCCAGATCTCGCCGCCCACGACGTCGGCCGGCCGCATGCCGAAGCTCGTCAGGAAGAACGTGGGTGAGAACAGCGTCAGGACGAAGATGACGACATTGGTGACGATGATGGCGCGGATGGCCGGCGTGAGCGGACCCGGCCCGAACTGGATCGTCGCGCCGGACGGGTGCGAGCGGGACACACCCGGATGCTAGCAGATCACCTGCGGAGGCGCGCCACGACGCGCTCGACGGCGACCGTGAATTCCTCGATCCGGAGCAGGGCCGCGACCGCGCCGTAGGCGGCGACGGCCGTGGTGATGGCGCCGCCCACGCGCACCAGCCGATCCAGTAACGTGGGATCGGGCAGCCGCGCGTGGAGCGCCGCTTCCACCCACCAGGCGACCGCGCCCATGACGGCCGCGGCGACGCTCACCTTGGCGGCCGTCACGCCGACTCGCGCGAAGTCGAGCCCGCCCACGCGGCGCGACAGAAGCACGAGGAGCAGGCTCGCGTTCACCCAGGAGGCGAGCGTCGTCGCCGCGGCCAGCCCGACGTAGCCCAGGTAACGCACGAGCACCAGGCTGAGGACAATGTTGGTCCCGATCGCAATGGCGCTCGACATCACCGGCGTTCGAGCATCCTGCATGGCGTAGAACGCGGGCGTGGAGATCTTGACGATGTTGTAGGCCACCAGGCCCGGCGCGTAGGCCAGCAGGGCCAGGGCCACGGCCTGGGTGTCGGTCGCCGTGAACGCGCCCCACTCGTGGGCCAGCTCTACGATGGGTGCACCCAGCACCATCAGGCCGACGGCCGACGGCACGGTCAACGTGAGCATCAGGCGCAGCGCCGCCGACAGCACGCGGCGCATCTCGGCCCAGGCCTGGCCGCTCGCGTGGATCGCCAGGTCGGGGACCGAGGCGGTGCTGACCGAGACGCCAAAGATGCCGATCGGCAGGTACATGAACGTGAACGCGTAGATGAGCCACGACAGCGCGCTCGTACCGAGGCCGGTGGCGAGCACCGTGCTCACGAGCAGGTTGATCTGGCCGGCGGCCTGCCCGATCGTGCCCGGTCCCATCAACAGAAGGATGCTCCTGAGGCCCGGGTCGCGGACGTCGAGGATCCAGCGATGGCGGAATCCGGCACGCCGCAGGCTCGGGTACTGGAGGGCCATCTGTCCGAACCCGCCGAGCACGAATCCGAGGGCCAGGCCGACAATCGGATGCACCCCGAGGAGCGTCCCGACGGCACTGCTCGACACGGCGCCGAGGATCATGCCGACGTTGAACATCGCGGGCGAGATGGCTGGGACGAAGAACTGGCGCATCGCGTTCAGCATGCCCATGAACACCGCCGCCAGGGCGATGAGTGTCAGGAAGGGCATCGTGATGCGGGTGAGCTGCACCGTCAGCTCGATCTTGCCGGGCGTGTCGGCGTAACGGCTCGCGTACAGGTGAGTGAGCGGATCGGCGAAGGCGATGCCGGCGACCACGATCGCGCCGGTGACGACGAGCAGCGCATTGACGACCTGCGAGCCGAGCCGCCAGGCGGCGTCGGGGCCCTGGTCCTTGAGCGTCCGCGTGAACGTCGGCACGAACGCCGAACTCATCGCGCCTTCGGCGAACAGCTCGCGGAGCAACACGGGCAGGCGGGCCGCGACGTTGAAGGCATCGACCGCGTCGCCCGCACCGAAGAAGAGGGCGACGGCCCAGTTGCGCACGAGCCCGAGCAGGCGGCTCGCCATCGTCGCGACGCTGATGATGCCCGCCGAGCGCGCCAGCCCCATGCTCACGTGTGGGGACCGTGCGTTATGCAGACGATGAATGAGTCACGGGGGCAAAAAGAAGGGGCCTCAACCCCTGCGATTGAGGCCCCTGCCCGGAGGATGGATGAGAGGCTCTTGCGTTGCCTTTCACCAGCGTTAGACGCCGCACATTCCGAAAAAGTTCTCGGCGTCACCGGCTTAACCGCTTCTTAACAAGGTCGCTCACCGTGCGGCCATCGGCGTTGGAACCGGTCAACATCGCCATGACACGCTTCATCACCTGTCCCATGTCCTTGAGCCCGGGTGAGCCCATTTCTGTCATCACGCGTTCGATTGCGTCGGTGATGGCCGCCTCGTCGGCCGCCGGCGGGAGATACCGATCCAGCACCGCGATCTCGGCCTGTTCGCGGTCGGCCAGGTCGTGCCGGCCGCCGGCCCGAAACTGCTCGATCGCATCGCGGCGCTGCTTGACGAGCGAGCGAACCACCTGCAGGCTCTCGGCCTCGTCAAGCACGCCGCTCTTCTGGACCTCGCGGTTCATCAGCGCCGCCTTCAACATGCGAAGGGGCGCGAGCGTCGCCTGGTCACGCCGGCGCATCGCGTCGCCGATGTCGGTGGTAATCCGATCGATGAACGTCGGCATGCGGGGCGCTCCTTGTCAGCGATCCTGATCGGCGTCGCCGAGCGTCACGTGCCAGGCGTCCGACGATCGATAGTAGTCGGCCGGCACCTCAACCGCGTTGACCTTGGCGACCAGTTCCACCGACGACCGGTGCGCGAAGTATCCCGACTTGCGCAGCAGCCGCCGGTACACGTCATGGGAGACCCAGGTCCGAATCTTGTCCGAGTCGGCCGCGCGGGCTTCGCGGTCCACCCAGCGCAGCAGGGTGAGGAAGCCGGCCGTGTCGGCCGGGTCGGTCAGAAAGTCCACCAGCCGGGTGACACGTCCGAGCGGCTCGGCTACATGGCGATAGACGGCATACCCGGCCACTTCCGTGTCGCGTTCGAGGGCGGCCACGAGGTACCGCACGTGCGGCGGCTGGATGTACTTCCAGTTCAAGTACGCGGCGTCCCGACGGACGGCAAAGGCGAACCGGCTCGCGACACGCGCCCAGAGTGCATCGAACCGGGCGTCGAAATGGCGAATCGTCCGCACCTCAGCCTCGAGCGGCCGGCTACGGGCGACCAGGCGGACGACCGGCAGGGTGACGTACGAGATGAAGCGGTTGACGGGTACCGGCCAGGTCGGCACGCGAAAGGCGCGGCGGCTGAGCGGCTTGACGAGCGCGGTGAGCGGGCCGAGGTGCGGCCAGCGCAGCTTGGCCAGCAGGCCGCGCGACGAATCCGACAGGCCGAGCCCGAGTGACGCGCCCGCTTCCCGATCCCACGCCCGCAGCAGTTGATCGCCGAGGCCCTGGCGTTGCCGTTCGGGCGCCACCATGACGTCGGTGCCCCAGGCCGCGTCGATCTCCCGGCCGAGCACCGACGCCCGCACCGGAATCGTGGCGTACTGGCCGATGACGGTCTGGCCCTCGCGGGCAAGCCAGATCGCCGGCTCGCCGGGCGGCGGCACACCTGGATTCTGGGCGTACTGCCACTGCCAGCGCAGCTGGTTGGCCAGAGCTGCGTCGGCGCCAAACACGCGACGGTACAGCAGCTCGACCTGACGACGATCTTCGGGACGGTAGCGTTCGATCCTGGTCATGTCGCGGCGTCGGGCGGCGCGTCGGCAGACCTCGTGCCTTCGATTATAGTGGCTCGACGTGAACGGGCCGGCTGCCGAACTGACTATAGTCGTGCCGACCTACAACGAGGGCGACCGAATCGTCGAACTGGTCACCGCGCTGTTCAAGGCGGCCGAGGCCGGCGGTCTCTCCCTCGCCCTGGTCATCGTCGACGACAATTCACCGGACGGGACCGGCCAGCTGGCCGAGCGGCTGGCCGGCCAGCATCGGTTGACCGTCGTCCATCGCCCCGGCAAGCTGGGCCTCGGGTCGGCCGTCATCGACGGCATCTCGGCCGCGTCGACCGCGATCGTCGGCGTCATGGACGCCGACTTCAGCCATCCGCCGGCCCTGGTCCCGCGCCTGTACCAGGCGTTCGTTCGCACCGGTGCCGACATGCTCGTGGCCAGCCGATACGTGCCCGGTGGCAGCACGCCGAACTGGCCGTGGCGCCGGCGCCTGCTCTCGCGGCTCGCCTGCCTGATGGCCCGACCGCTCACGCCGATCCGGGACGCCACGTCGGGCTTCTTCCTGTTGCGCCGGTCGGTGGCCGACGGGGTCGCCATCAAGGCGAGTGGATTCAAGATCTGCCTGGAGCTGCTCGTCCGGGCGGCACCGGCCCGGCTGGTCGAGATGCCATTCCAATTCGAGGACCGTCGCGCCGGAGAGAGCAAGATGGCCCTCCGTGAGGCCACGGGGTACCTGGTGCAGTTGAGGGATCTCTACCGGGTGCGACGGTCGACGCCGCCGCCGGCAGCCCGGATGTACCGGCGGCTGGCGCCCGGCGAACTGGACTAGAGCCCGCCACCCCGGCCACGGCCGGTGTTGACCGGCGTAATGGGGACGATGGGCACGAAGACGCCCGGGCCGGGTGCGTTGGCGCGCCCCGGTGCCGGTGGCGGCATCTCAGGCGGTGCGTTGGTCACGGGCACGTTGACCGGCGTGACCGGGGCAATCTCGTCTTCCACTGCGCCGGGGGTCCGGAGCGGCGAGGACGACGGCACAGAGGCCACGGCCGATCCAATCGGCGTGCTCGTCGGCAGAATCATCACCGCTTCGTACGCCGAGGGCCCGGACGTGCGGACGGTCCGCGGGCCGAGGATGTAGCCGGCCGCGGTCCGCAGCAGCGAATCAATGACCTCCGCCTCCGGTCGATTTTCGAATCGCAGCAACGGAATGGGCGTGCCGGTGAGTTTCTCGCCGTTGATGATGTACGAGCCACCTACCCGTCCCCATTCGGCGAGGATCTCGCGGACGGTCGCGTGCTCGGCGACGAGCGTCACCCGGCCCTCGAGGTCGAACGTGATGTTCACCTTCCTGCCGGCTGCCGCCTGATCGGCCGCCAGTGAGGGCACGAGCAGGCCGGACATCAACGTCACGATTCCCGCGACGATCACCGCAACTCGCATGACTGTTCTCCTCGGGCCGCGACGGCCCCCGGGCGGGCCATCTGTCCTCGATCAGTATACGTTCGGAACGGGGATTTGGCCGGATCTGCCCCGTTACTGGCAGGGCCGGTCGGAGCCGGCCGCAAGCGCCCAGGCCGACCGTGCGGGGGCCGGCTCGCCGGATGCGGTCACCGTCTGCACGTCCAGCGGCCGGAGTCCGGATGTTCCAAGCCGTTCCGGGTCCACAGGGAGGCACACCGTCAGTGACCGATCCGAGCGGAGCGCGATCGTCTTCATGATGACACCGGGACCGGCTATCTGCAGGAACACGGCATTGGGGTTGTCGACGCCGAGGGCCTGCGCCTCGATGGTGATGAACCGTGCACTCCGGTGGACGAACAGTCGTGCCGGCCCTTCGAGGAAGTGGACGAGCCCTCGCGCGTCGTCCTCGTCGTAGCTGGTGCCGTAGCCCGCGCGCCTGGGATCGACCTGGTCGATCTCGACTGCCGAGCGCCACGGCACGGTCGCCAGGAGGATGAGTGCGGCTGCCACGATCCACCGGCGACGGTCGTCGCCGGCCCGGACGCCGGCGTGTGAGAGCGAGAGGCCCATCAACAGGAACGCCGGCACGGCGACGCTGTCGACGAGCATCGGTTGTCCGGAAAGGGAACTGATGAGAAAGGCGGCGAGGCCGAGCGCGGCCGGCCGGTCCCAGCGCTCGCGCTCCGGCACGCCGGCGACCGATCGCGCCGCACTCCGCGCCAATCCGGCGAGCGCCCAGAGAAACAGGCCGAGCCCGACAATCCCAAGCTCGGCGCCGATCTGCAGCAGGTAGTTGTGCGGTTGAATCCCGCCCTCGCCGTACCCCTCGCGGACGAAGGGCGTGATGTGGGGAATCGATCGGATTGGATACGTCCCGATGCCGACACCGAAGACCGGCGCCTCGGCGGCCGTGTTGAGCGACACGCGTGTGATGGCCAGGCGCAGGTTGAACGAACGATCGCCATTCGGCCGCGTGGCCACCCGGATGCCTGCCGCCAGGACGAGCATGGCAGCCAGGCCGATGGTCATCCAGCGGGCGCGCGGGTGGTGGCCACTGGCGCGGATGCCTCGCACGGCCAGGAGAATCGAGCCAACCGCCACCCCGCCGAGGATCGCGGCGATCGAGGCTGTCAGCAGCAGACCGGCCATGATCAGTACGGTGGCCACAGCCCAGAGCGCCCGGCGGCTGCCATCACGAATCGCCAGGACGACCGCCGGGAACGCGAGCAGGACGAAGTACGAGCCGGCTGTGTTCACCTTGTTCACATGCGCGGCCCAGCGGCCTTCGCTCAGCAGGGCAGGGAGGGCTGCCATCGGCGCACCGGTAGCCGTGGCCGCGTCGACCACCGCCCGGATCGACAGCGCTCCGGCCACCGCGGCGCTGGCAACCGAGACGCCCAGGAGTCGTCGGGCCAGCCGCGGTTCGTCGCGGCACAGTCTGGCCGTGACCAGCACGAGCGCGATGCCCTCGAGCAGGAAGACGGTCGTCATGGCGTAGCCGAAGCTGGCAGGTTCCATCCACGGGCGCGGATCGCCGGGCAGGCCGTGGAAGTCGAAGGCGAGGTGCGCCAGCAGCTGGCGGAAGAACACGCCCGGCGCGTCAAAATAGATCTGTAAGGAGCGATGCACCACGGCGGCCGATGCGACGGCTGCCCCGCCGAAGAGCAGCCAAGGACCCGACAGCGACGCCGGGAGCGCCAGGTCCGGTCGCGGTGCGTGAACGGATCGTGCCGCGATGCCGGCGAGCCAGGCGGCCAGAAACGCTTCGGCGCCCCGAATCGGAAAGCCCTCGAGCGCGCCGACGACCAGCAGCCGGCCGAAGGGCGCGAGGGCTGCGAGGGCCACGAGGCCCCAGGCCGGCCGCCACCACGTCAGCGCCGTCAGAAGCAGGAGACCGAGTGCCAGGGCGGGCGACCCGCCGGGCGACCACCAGACCGACTGGGCCAGCACGAGGGCCGCGACGGCGGCCGCGATCCGCAGGATCCGGGACCACACCCGCGGCACGGCTCAGAGCGTGACGACTTGGGGTTGGCCGCGCAGGTGATCGACGACGCGCGTGAGGATCTCGTCCAGGCCCACCGTCGGTTCGTATCCGATGTAGTCCCGAATCTTGCTGATGTCCGGCACTCGCCGGCGCATGTCCTCGAATCCCGGGCCATACGCCTCGTCGTAGGGCACGAGCTGGATCGCCGACGAGCTGCCGGTGATCGTGCGCACCCGTTCGGCCAGCTCGAGCATCGAGATCTCTTCCGGGTTGCCGATGTTGAAGACCTGGCCGACCGCGCGCGGCTCGGCTGCCAGCCCGATGAGCGCCCGGACGACGTCCCCCACGTAGGTGAACGATCGGGTCTGCTGGCCGTCGCCGAAGACGCGAATCGGCCGGCCGTCGAGCGCCTGTTGCACGAAGTTCGGGATCACCATCCCGTACTGGCCGGTCTGGCGCGGGCCGACGGTGTTGAACAGGCGGGCGATGACCACCGGCAGACCCCGCTCGCGCCAGTAGGCGAGCGCCAGGAACTCGTCGATGGCCTTGCTGCACGCGTAGGCCCAGCGCTGCTTGACCGTGGAGCCCATCACCAGATCGGCGTCCTCGCGGAAGGGCACGGTGGTGCTCTTGCCGTACACCTCCGACGTCGAGAAGACCACGACCAGACGATTCTTCTTGCTGGCCTCGCCCAGCACGATCTCCGTGCCGCGCACGTTGGTCTCGATCGTCTGCACTGGCGACTCGATGATGCGCTTGACGCCCACGGCGGCCGCCAGGTGGAAGACGATGTCGGCGCCGTCGATGAGTTCAGCCGTCAACGGCTCCTTCATGATCGTGTCGATCACGTAGGTGAAGCCGGGCCGGCCCTTCAGATGGGCGATGTTGGCCATCGATCCGGTCGACAGGTCGTCGACGACCGTCACCGTGTGGCCGCGCTCGAGCAGGGCATCGGCCAGATGGGAGCCGACGAAGCCGGCACCGCCGGTCAGGAGCACTCGCATGATGTCAGCCTGATCTGCCGGGGAGCATTGCGGCCCATCATACAGTGGTTCGGCCGGCGCCTGACCGGCGGTTCAGCACGCGCTCGGCTGCTGCCACCACGGCATCGACCCCGATGCCATCGAGGCACTCGGGCACCCGGTTCCGGCACCGGACCGGTGGCAGACGGACGAGGCCGCACGGGCTGCACGGCAGATCGATGCGCAGCACTTCATGCCCGTCCCCAGCGGGTCCGTACCGCACCGGGTTGGACGGACCGAAGAGCGCGACCACGGGCGTCCCGACGGCCGCCGCCAGGTGCATCGGGCCGGTATCGCCGGTGACGAGCAGGTCGAGGCGCGCGAGGACCGCGGCGAGCGTCACCAGGTCGACCCGCCCGGCCACGTCGACATATCGCGCCGGGTCGAGCCGCCGGGCCACCTCGTCGACGAGCGGGCGATCGGCGGCGCTGCCGGTCAGCACGATCGTGGCCCCGTGGCGTTCGGCCAGAACGCGTACGGACTCGGCGAACCGATCCGGATGCCACTGCTTCGACGGGCGGCCGCCGCTCGGGTGCACGCCGATGAGACGCGCGGGCACGCGTGGCAGGATCGCGTCGGCACGCAGACGGGCGTCGGCCGGAATCGCGAGCCGGCTGGCCGTGCGAGCTTCGGTGGCGCCGTTCGCGCCGAAGGCGTCGCGCACCAGCCGGTCGGCGTTCTCGCGGACATGCCGCGCCGGCTCGTAGGCGATCGCGTCGGAGAGCAGTGCGCCCCCGCCGCCGGTCCAGTAGCCGGCGCGACGGGTCGCGCCGGACAACCGGGCCAGCAGGTTGCTCCGGATGTCCGGCTCGAAGTTGATCACCAGGTCGTAGCCCCGCGGTCGCCACCCGAGCGCGTGACCGACCAGGTGCGTCCACTGCATCCCGGCCGCGTCGCGGGCGAGCCACGGCACGTCGAGTGTCTCCACACGCGAGAGTCCCGGGATGAGCGCCGCCAGTTCGCGATTCCAGCTGCCGACGACGAGGTCGACCTCGGCGTCAGGCGCCAGACGCCGAAGCAGGGCGATCGCGTCGAGCGTCATCAACAGGTCGCCGATCCGCTCGAGCCGGAGCAGCAGCACCCGCGCGACGCGATCGACCGGCCGCCGGCGCCGTCTCCAGGCGAGCGGGCGCAACGCGGTATCGGCCAGGCCGACCAGCAGCCGCTCGCGCGCGTTCGGAATCTGCAGGTGTCTGAACACCGGGTCACCGGATCTCAATGCGCGTGACGAGGACGCCCAGGTCCCGCGGATCGTTCACGCCCAGTAACTGCTGCGGGTTCCAGGTGCTCGATTCGATGCGCACCGGGGCTGGCACGTCGCGGGTGGCGAGCCGGTCGACCAGACCGGGCGGCAGCGGGAATCGGAACGGCTGCACGGGCTCGTCCGGTACGGCCGTTCCCAACGTGACACCGTCGAGCGAAATCGTCGTGACCGGTTCCGGCGCGGCCGCCGGCCGGCCGCCTCGACTCATCCAGACAACGGCCTCAGTGGCTGCCGGACTGACGCCGAGGACCAGCACCTCGGCCGACGATCGCGTCCACCGGAACCACTCACCCGTGGAGGCGTGCTGCTCGGGCGTGTAGAAGTGACGCACGTACAGGCGGTCCCGGCTGCCTACCGGCAGGTCGATCGGTCCGCGCGCGGCCGTCGCGTCGGCCCGAAGCACGTACAGGCCGTAGTCGAACTCCTTCAGCCTGACGTCGGTCGGATACGCCATCACTGGCGAGTCGTACTCGGGCACCCAGAACCGGTCTTCGCCGAGCGGCTCGGCCAGGAGGTCGAGCGACAGGATCTGGCTGCCGGTGCCACCCATGTACAGGACCCGGTCGTACCGCGGTGCGGCCCACCGCACGAAGTCGGCGAACACCCGCGGATCGGGAGCGCGGTCGAAGAGCACGAGCACCTGTCGGTCGTAGATGTAGGCAAGCGGCAGCGCGAGGACGTGCAGGTCGGACCCCGTGCCGCGCGCCTCGACGAGCAGCAGGTCGCGGTCGCCGAGGGCCGCCGCCATGGCCTCGATCTTCGGGATCAGGCCGGCGTACTCGACGTGCGCCCGCACGGGTGCCGACGCCTGCCAGAACGCCCAGCCGAGCGGCGCCAGGGCGAGGGCGACGAGGCCAGCGTGCAGCGGCGCGGACCGGCGCCACCGCTGGGGATCGAGGACCCGCGTCGCGAGCGCCGCAATCAGCACCAGGGCTGCTGGAATGATGACCGTCAGGAAGCGGCGTGAGGTCCAGAAGTGCTGTGGGACGATGCGCGTCTTGTAGAAGAAGAACGTTGCGTGCACGACGATCGTCACAAAGAGTGCCGGAGCCGACCAGAACTGCTGCCGAATCGCGACGACGAAGGCGACCACGGCGGCCAGCATGCCAAGGGGCGTCAGGTACCAGGCGAATTGCCGGAACGCGATCGCGTCATGGATCGCCAGTGTGCCCCCCGGCTCGCGCAGGAAGTACGCGTACCCGGCAAGTGCGGCCATCGTCACGGCCAGCACGGGCGGCAGCAGCCGACGGACGGGCGCGGCCCATGCGTCGCGCCCGAGGAGCAGGCGGGCACCAAGCAGTCCGGCCGCCGCGAGCGGAACAAAACCGCCCTCGCGAACGCTGAAGGAGAAGTACGGCGAGGAGTACGCCCACATCGGCACGAGCATGTACCAGGTCCCCGCCGCGCCGGTCACAGCCAGTGACACCCCGAACGCCCAGCCGACCCGCTGGCGGTTGGCGACCACCAGCACGGCGGCGGCCAGCACCGCGGCGATCGTCAGAATCGCATCGTACCGGAAGAAGAGCGGCAGGCCGGCCAGCGCACCGGCCACTACCCCGAAGAACGGCCGGTCGCCGTCGGTGGCCCGACTGAACGCCAGCAGGGACCCGAAGAGCAGGGCCCGCGTCGCCACTTCGACATTGGGGTACTTGCCCCACCAGATCTCGACCACGTGCAGGGCGAGCAACGCCACACCGGCGAAGGCCGCCAGCCGGCCGAAGATCCGGGCCGCCGTCAGGTAGATCGCCACGAGGCTGAGGACCGACCAGAAGACCACGGTCTGTCGAGCGCCACTCAGTCCGTTCAGACCGTAGCCGAGCGCGATCGATGCGGGAAACCCGTGCGGGAACTGGCCGATGACGTCACCGGTGTCCGGATCGCGGATGAAGTAGCCCATGAACCGCTGGGCGTAGTACTCGTCGAAGCGCCCCTTCGGGAAGAACAGGTCGCGGAACGGTTCGGGTACGGCCGCGACGACCGGGTCGCGGTAGATGAACGTGCCGCGCTGGGCAATCTGAATGCCTTCGTTGATGTAGACGCCCGGATCCTTGCCACCCATCGCGTACTCGGCCGGCGGCAGGAGCTGCCAGCATGCGGCGACGACGAGTGCGGCGGGGACGACCGCACCTGCCGTGACGCGGGGGGCGTCGCCGCCGTAGTGCAGGCGGCCGCGGCCGAGGGCGACGAGCGCCAGCGAGAGCCCGCCGTTGATCCACAGCAGCCGTTCGAAGCGGTACTCGTCGAGTCCCGCCAGCGCAAGGACGACCATGACCGACCAGACCGTGCTCAGCAGCACGGCCCAGAAGACCCGTTCTTCGGCGGCGACGGCCGCCCGGCGTGACCGCTCCCAGGCCGGGTACCGGTAGACCAGTGCACCCGGCAGGTAGCCAACCAACAGCGCCGAGGCCAGGAGCGCGAACATGCCGCGTCAGGCGCTCCCCGGGGTGGGCGCGCGCCAGGTGGTCACCGCGTGCGCGACGCGATCGACATCGGCGGTGCGAAGGCCCGGGTGCAGGGGCAGTGAGCAAACCCCTGCGGCGACGCGGTCGGCTTCGGGGCACGGCGCCGGCGGGAGATGCGCGAAGGCCGGCTGGCGGGGGATGGTCACCGGATAGTGGACGAGCGTGCCGATGCTCTGGGCGTCCAGGTGCGTCCGGAGCGCCTCACGATGGGGCGTTACGATCGGGAAGAGGTGATAGACGTGGCCCGGATCCTGCTCGGGGGGAATGGTGACGACAGCGTCACCGAGTCGCTCGCGATACCGGGCGGCGAGAGCGCGTCGTGCCGCCGTACGGTCGGAGAGGCGGGCCAGGCGGACGCGGAGGATCGCGGCCTGCACTTCATCCAGCCGGCTGTTCACACCGTACTCGACGTGCTGGTAACGCTCGGCCTGTCCGCCGTTGCGAATCCGTCGCAGCCGTTCGGCCATCGCCGCGTCGTTGGTGAGGATGGCGCCGCCGTCGCCGAGCGCGCCGAGGTTCTTCGTCGGATAGAAACTGACGGCGGCAGCCCGGCCCCAGGTGCCCACGGGCCGCCCGGCGCACGTGGCGAGGTGCGCCTGGCAGGCGTCTTCGAGGATCGCGAGGCCGTGGCGATCGGCCAGGTCGGCGATGGCGGTCATGTCGGCCGGTTGTCCGTACAGGTGGACCGGCAGGATCGCGACGGTCCGCGACGTAATCGCATCCTCGATCGCGGCCGGGTCGATCGTCAGCCGATCGGGATCGATGTCGGCGAAGACCGGGGTCGCACCGGTCATCACGATCGCCATGGCCGAAAAGGCGGCCGAGAGCGGCGAGGTAATCACCTCGTCACCGGGTCCGACGCCCATCGTCCGGAGTGCGAGCGCGAGCGCATCGGTGCCCGTGCCCAGGCCGACGGCCCAGGCGACGCCGGACGCGGCGGCAAACTCCCGTTCGAACGCCTCGAGTTCCGGGCCGAGCACGAACCATCCGCGACCGACGACCCGGTCAATCGCCTCGCGAATGGCCGCGGCATCGTCGCCCGGCGTGAGTGTCATGAAGGGTAGCGGGGCGGTCATGGCGGCGTCTGGTCGTCGTCGGCGTCGACGTACTGCGCGAAGTGGCGGCGGTAGTAGTCGAGTGTGTGCGCGAGACCGTCGTCGAGCCCGATGGTTGGCCGCCATCCGGTCGTGCGCGCGAACTTCGACGAGTCGGCATGGAACGAACCGATGTCGATCCGTCGGCTCTCGTCCGGCCAGTCGACGTAGCGGACCGAGCCCTGGCCGGCGGCTCGCAGCAGGCGCGTGACCAGGGCGCGATGGGTCACCGGTTCGCTGCCGCCGACGTTGAACACGTCGCCATTGGTCGCATCATCGGCGCCCGCCCGCAGGAACGCATCGGCGACGTCGTCGACGTGGACGAAGTCGCGGATCTGCGATCCGTCGCCGAAGACCTGAATCTCGCGGCCCTCGAGCGCCAGCCGGATGAACCAGCCGATGAACCCCTGTCGGTTGTGCCGGATGAGCTGGCGTGGACCGTAGACGTTGGTGAGGCGCAGCGAGCAGGCGCGGACGCCGAAGACGTTGTTGTAGACGAGGTGGTAGTACTCGCCGGCCGCCTTGTTGATGCCGTTGATGTCGGTCGGGCGGACCAGGTGCGTTTCATCGACCGGCAGTCGATCGGGCCGGCCGTAGATCTGCCGGGTGCCGGCAAACACCACCTTGGTGCCGGGATTGTGCGCCCGACACGCCTCGAGGATGGTCAACTGACTCCGGCAGTTGATCTCGAGATCGGTGTGGGGATCGCGCATGCTGTCGATGTGGCTGACCTGACCGGCCAGGTTGAAGATGACATCGCGCGTTCGTACCAGGTAGTTCATCGTCGTGCCCTGGCGGACATCGGCGATGTTGACCCGCAGGCGATCCTCGAGGCCGGCGATGTTGAACAGGTGGCCCCCGCAGTCGGGCAGGAGCGAGTCGACCAGCAGGACATCCGCGCCGAGTTCGACCAGGCGGTGCGCCAGATTCGAACCGATGAAGCCGAGCCCGCCGGTGATCATGACCCGGCGGCCCCGGTAGTACGCGAGATGATCGGTCATGGGCGCGGACGTTCGAGCCCGTCGCTGACGCGCGCGTCCGCCGGGCGCCGGTGACGGCCGACCACCACGAGCTGCCACCAGAGGCGGCCGACGTCCACGGCCGTCCGGGCCAGCCGGCGCACGTTGAAGAACTGCGACCGGCCGAACGCCCGATGGTAGTGATGGACCGGCTCTTCGGCAATTCGGAACCCGGCGTCCTGGATCTTCTTCATCAGCTCGAGGCAGATGACGCCGCTGTTGTGCTCGAGGGTGACCTTGTCGAAGATGCGTCGGCGCATCAGCCGGAAGTCGCAGTCGACGTCGCGCACCGTCAGACCGAACAGCAGGCTGACGGTGTGGTGATAGATGCGCCCGATGACGATTCGGTGCCAGGGATCCGACCGGCTGATCTTGTAGCCGTTGACCACGTCCACCGAGTCGTCGATCCGCGCCCAGAGCAGGGCCAGTTCGGTCGGGTCGTACTGCGCGTCGCCGTCGGTGTAGAAGACGAAGTCCTTCCGGGCCGCGGCGAAGCCACTCCGCAGCGCGCCACCGTACCCGCGGTTCTTCGGGTGATGCACGACCCGGACTTCCGGATACGTCCGGGCCAGCTCGTCGGCGATGTCGGCGGTCATGTCCGCACTGCCGTCATTGACGACGATGATCTCGAAGTCCGAGGTGAGACGGGCAGCCGTCTGGCGCGCCTCGATCACGAGACTCGCGATGGTGCCGGCGTCGTTATACGCCGGGAAAAAGATGCTGAGGCCGGGCGGTCGGCTGGCAGGGTCGATGACCATCACGACGGCTAACGTTAGCACGCGAGACGCCTCTCGGGGCCGGCCCCGGTCAGCGCACCCGGGCCCGCTCGTACGCGGCCTCGAACCGCTCGGCGGCCCGCGGCCAGCCGAAGTCCGCTTCGACACGCGCGCGGGCGCGAACCCCGAGCGCCCGGGCCGCCGCGACGTCGCCGAGCACCGACCCGAGCGCCGTTGCCAGCGCGCCCGGATCGCGCGACGGCACGAGCCGCCCGGTGACGCCATCGGTCACCACCTGCGGCAGGCCGCCCACAGCGGTGGCCACCACCGGCGTACCCGAGGCCAGCGCCTCGAGCGCGAAGTTCGGCAGCCCGTCGACATTGCCCGCATCATCCCGAATCGACGGCACGGCGATCGCGTCGGCCGCCGCCGACAGGGCCGCGATGACCTCCTGCGGCTGGTTGCCGAGGAGCCGGACGCGGTCGCGCCCGGCACGCGCCGCGCGCGATGCCAGCTCGGCCGCCAGGTCGCCGTCACCGGCGATGGCCAGTCGCACCTCCGGGACGCGGGCCGCAAGCGGTCCCATCGCGTCGATCAGAAACTCGAAGCCCTTCTTGCTGACGAGGCGTCCCGCCGTGAAGATCAGCGGGCCGGTTCCGAGGTCAAAGGCTTCCCGGGTCGCCGCACGCGCGTGGGGCTGCGGGGCGAAACGCGTGGTGTCGACGCCGTACGGGACGACTTCGGTTCGGGCCCGATCGGCGCCGAGCGCCACGGCGCGGTCGGCCAGGTCGGCCGAGCAGGCGGTGATCCAGCCGGCGTGGCCGAAGACCCGGCGGGCGAGCCGCCCGGCCAGCGGCGAGCGCTCGGCGACGAAGACATCCGAGCCGTGCAGGCTGACGACCAGCGGGCGGCCCCCGCGCGCCGCGTCAGCGATCACGCCACCCGGGACGACCCAGTGACCGTGCATCACGGTGGCGCGGCGCTTGCTCGCGACGCGCATCGCCTTGAACCATCCGGCCGCCAGGGCCACGGGCGCCATGGCCCAGGCCGCTCGCCGGAGCCGCGTGTCGGCCCGCAAGCCGGCCGCGTACCCGAAGACGTGAAGCGCCTCGGTCGGCGCGTAGTGAAAGAAGTGAAGATGCACCCCGTCGTCGATCGCGCCGCGGCGAATCGCCGGATGCCACGGGGCGACGAGGTGGACCTCGTGCCCGCGGGCGGCGACCCCCTTGGCGATTGGCTCCATGAAGCTGCCGACGCCGTCGCCGGCAAAGCGCGGATAGGACGTCGCCACCATCACGACGACGTGTCGCATCAGTGGCCCCTACCGCCGGCCATCGAACCGCAGCGCGGCAATCTGCTCCGAGACGAGGCCGACGAGGAAGATGATGACCGCCAGAGTGACGAGCAGGACCGTGGCGTCGGTCACCTGCGTGTAATTGACGAGCGTCCAGATACCGTAGCCGGCGCCGAGCAGAAAGGCCACCCCGGCGATCGGCAGGAAAATGCGCAATGGACTGAAGATCGTGATCACCCGCAGCATGATCAGCAGGAACTTCGGCCCATCGCGCGAGAGGCGGATTTTCGACGCCGACGGTTCGCCGCGCCGCCGCGCATCGATGGGCTCGAAGGCCACGCTGTACCCGGCGCGCAGGAACGCGAGCGTCGTCGTCGTCGGGGTCGAAAAGCCGTTCGGCAGCAGGTGGATGAACTCACGAAGGCACTCGGCCCGCGCGGCGCGGAAACCCGACGTCAGGTCCGGGATCTCGCGTTCGGACAGAAACGACGCCAGCCGGTTGAGCAAGGCGTTGCCGGCCCGCCGCGTCGTTCCCGCCTGGGTGGCGCCCCGCCGGGCGCCGACGACCAGATCGTACTCGCCGACCCGTCCGGCCAGGCGGAGGGCGTCGGCCGGCTGGTGCTGGCCGTCGCCATCCATGATCAGGATGACCTCACCGGTCGCGGCCCGGATGCCGCTCTTGACGGCGGCGCCATTGCCCTTGTTGTAGGGATGGCGAATCACCCGTGCGCCTGCGGCCTCGGCCTCCGCGCTGGTCGCGTCGGTAGACCCGTCGTCGACCACGAGGATCTCGTGCCAGGCGGCCGCGGCCCGGAGGCCACCGATCACCCCGCCGATGGCGTCCGCCTCGTTGCAGGCGGGGATGACAATCGAGACTCGCGCGGCATCGGCCATCATTCACCGTCCCGATCGGCCGGACGTGTCCGGTCGATTTCCATCCGGCGCACGCGGTACAGCAGGTCGTCGAGCAGTTTGCGTGTGCCCGACAGGATGTCGGCCACCAGCCCGATCATCAGGATCTGGAACCCGACGATCATCAGCACCGCCGACAGGATGAGCGACTGCACCTTGCCGGCGGCGTCGGCCGTGAACAGGTAGTAGTAGAGGAACCGGACCGAGATCGCAAACCCGGCCAGGAAGACCGTGGACCCGATGTACGTGAAGACCTTGAGCGGCTCGTACATCGTGTAGATGCGGACGATGGTCGCCGCTGACCGCTGGACGTACGACCGCGCGCTCGAGAACAGCCGCGACGGCCGCGTCCGCGGGTTCGTCTCGACCGGCACGTGGGCGATGGCCATGCGGTACTTGCCGGCCTGGATGATCGTCTCGAGGGTGTAGGAGAACTCGGAGACGATCGACATCCGCAGGGCGGCCTCGCGGGTGTAGGCGCGGAACCCGCTCGTCGTGTCCGGGATCTGGGTGTTCGACACCTGCCGGACGACCCAGCTGCCGACCCGTTGCAGCAGCTTCTTGTGCCAGGACATGTGGGCCAGCGCGCGGATGTTCCGGTCCCCGATGACGATGTCGGCCTCGCCGGCGAGCAGCGGCGTTACGAGCTTGATGATGTCGCGCCCGGCGTACTGGTTGTCGGCGTCGGTGTTGACGATGATGTCGGCGCCCTGGCGGAGGGCGGCGTCGATGCCGGCCGTGAAGGCCGCCGCGAGTCCCTTGTGGCGGGCGAACCGGAGTACGTGGTGCACGCCGTGGGCGCGGGCCACCGCCGCCGTGTCATCCGTCGACCCGTCGTCGATGACGAGCGTCTCGATGACGTCGATGCCCGGGATCGCGCCCGGCAGGTCGGCCAGCGTGGCTGGCAGCGTGGCGGCTTCGTTCAGGCAGGGGATCTGGATGATGAGCTTCATCGGGCGCCCCCGGCCTCAGTCGAACGGGTGTGGCCGGTGAGCGCGTCGATGACCCCGGCCCACGTGACGCCCCTGGCTCGCTCGTACCCGGCGTCGCCCATGGCTGCCGCCTGCCGTCGATCGAGGGCCAGCCGGGTCACGGCGTCGCCGAGCGCGCGCGGATCGGGGGCCGTCACCCACCCGTTCTCGCCGTCCCGGACGAACTCGTTCGGCCCGCCCGCATCGACGGTCGTCACCACGGGCTTGTGGGCGAGAAACGCCTCGAGTGTCACGTAGCCGTAGTCCTCATCGTACGGGGGAAAGATAACCGCGAGCGCCCCGGCGTACAAGGCGACGATGTCGGCATCGCTTACCTCGCCGAGCAGCTCGACGCGGTCGGCGACACCGGCTTCGGCCGCCACGGTTTCGAGGGCCCGCCGCATCGTGCCGGTACCGGCGATGCGGAGCGAGATGTCGCGCGGGACGTGCGCCATCGCCCGAATGGCCAGGTCGACCCGCTTGACCCCTTCGAGCCGGCCGACCGACAGGATGTATGAGCCGGCCGGTCCTGGCCGGAGTGCCTCGGCGAGCCGCGGCGGATGGTACAAGGGCGTCACGGCGAGCCCGTTGTAGCGGGCCACCCGGCCGGCCGTGTTGGCCGAGTTGGCAAAGAGGCGCCGACAATCGGCCAGCATGGCCGTGTCGAGCGCCACCAGATCGTCACGGAGTGCCACGTCCTCTTCGCTGTGCGCGAAATCGCTGTACGGTGTGCCGCAGAGCTCATAGGCCGCGCGGTGCTGGTGAATCAGCCAGGCGACTTTCTGCGGATGCCGCGCGAAGTAGGTGGGGAACTTGGTGGCGATGAGCAGGTCGACCGGCCGCCCGTTGCTCTCCGACAGATCGAGCAGCCGCCAGGCGGCCGCGTGCGCGGCGATCTCGACCCTCGGATACCACTTGAACGGCACGCTCACCCGCTCGGCGTCGAAGCCGGAGCGCTGCAACTGCCGCACGAGTTCGCGGACGTGGTACTCAGCGCCGCCGGTGACAAACGGCACCTGAGCCTCGCAGACGACGATGGTCTGTGGCGGCATGGGCGTCGGAATCGGCCCGAAAAATCGGGCCGGATCGTATCACGTGGCGTGGCGGAAGTTGATCACGTCGCCGTCGGCGACGAGGTACTCCTTGCCCTCGAGTCGCAACTCGCCGTGGTCGCGGCAGGCGGCGAGCGACCCGCGCGCCAGCAGCCGCTCGCAGGCCACCACCTCGGCGCGGATGAAGCCGCGCTGGATGTCGGAGTGAATCGCGCCGGCGGCTTCCTGTGCCGGGGTGCCGCGCGGAATCGACCACGCGCGACACTCGTCCTCGCCGACCGTGAAGAACGAGATGTACCCGAGCAGTTCGTACGCCGCGCGGATGATCCGGTCGAGGCCCGACTGTCGAAGCCCGAGATCGACCAGAAACGCGGCCGCGTCGGCTGGTTCGAGCGCCCCAATCTCGAGCTCGATGCGCGCGCAGACCCCGACCAGACCCGCCCCCATCGTCGTCGCCCGCTCTGCCAGAGCCGACGTGCGCGCGACGTCCTCGATCGTCCCGGCCTCGGCCTCGGCCACGTTCAGCACGAGCAGGACCGGCTTGGCCGACAGGAGCTGGAAGCCCCGTAATCGCCGGGCCTCGTCGCCCGTCAACCCGAGCGCCCGCAGGGCGCGGCCGGCCTCGAGGGCCACGCGGCAGCGCTCCAGAATGTCCTGCTCGATCCGCAGGTCCGCCGTTGCACTCTTCCGCATGTCCCGAGCGAGCCGCTCGAGCCGCCGTTCCACCACGCCGAGGTCGGCCAGGATGACCTCGTCTTCGACCGTCTGCACGTCGCGGCGCGGGTCGATCGAGCCCGCCGGGTGCGGCGACGCGGGATCCTCGAACGCGCGTACGACGTGCAGCAGTGCGTCGGCCGTGCGGTAGACCGCGACGTCGAGCAGCGAGGCCGCATCGGCCCGGCCTGCCACCGTGTCGGCCAGTTCCACGGTGGCCGGGACGCGCCGCTGGGGGTTGAAGAGCGCTGTCAGCTGATCGAGGCGATCGTCGGGCACGCGCGACACGCCGACGTTGGCGTCCGCCTTGCCGTGGGTCCGCGGCGCGTCGCGGCCGCTCGTGAGGAGTTGGAAGAGGGTGGTCTTGCCCGACTGGGGCAGACCGATCAGACCGGCCCGAAGCATCTCGAATCGGAGATGGTACCACGGCCATGGTTTTCTATTTTTGATCGCCGGCGAACAAATAACGTAAGTAGCTTTATTCTCTGTACTTTGCGATTGACAGGTGCCGGCGGTACTTCTACCATCCGTGGAATTATGTGGAGCACAGTGGAGTAAAAGTGCTGCGAGGCTGCTACTCCGCAAGGATCGACGACAAGGGGCGGCTGAAGATCCCCAATGCCTTCAGGGCGTTGGTCGAGGAACAGCACGCCGCGTCGGGCCTGTACGTCACGAGCTTGTCGGGTGACTCGGTCCGCATCTATCCGATGCCGGTCTGGATGGCCGTCGAGCAACGCCTGGCCCGCATGCCGAGTACGCATCCCGCCCGCCTGAAGTTTCTCGACCGCGTCAATTACTTCGGGCAACTGTCGGAGTTCGACGCGCAGGGGCGCGTGCTCGTGCCGGGGCGGCTGCGCGAAGCGGCCGGCATGGTCGGCGACGTGGATGTCCTCGGGCAGGTCGACTACCTCGAAGTGTGGAACCACGAGCGGTTCGTGTCCAGGCTCCAGCGCGATCCGTTCACCGATGACGACGCCAGGGCACTTTCGGAGTTCGGCATTTGATCCGGCGCACGAGCCGGTGCTCGTGCGCGAAGTGGTGTCGCTGCTGAGACCGCGCGCCGGCGGTTTCTACGTGGACGCCACGGTTGGTCTCGGCGGGCACACGGCGGCGCTGCTCGAGGCAGGCGCCGGCCGCGTGTTGGGTGTGGATCGGGACGAGGCGGCGCTCGCCGTGGCACGCGAGCGCCTGGCTTCGGCGGGGGATCGCGTGACGCTGCTGCACCAGGACTACCGGACCCTGCCCGCCCTGCTCACCGAGCCGGTCGACGGGATGCTGGTTGACCTGGGCGTGTCCTCGCTTCAGCTGGACGATCCCGAACGGGGATTCAGCTTCAAGCAGGCCGGCCCGCTCGACATGCGCATGGATCGGTCGTCCGGGGCGACCCTGGCCGATCGGCTGGCGGCGGTCGACGAAGCCGAACTGGCGGACGTGATCTTCCGGCTGGGCGACGAGCGACGATCCCGTCGCGTGGCGCGAGCGATCGTGGCGGCGCGTGATCGGGGCGAACTGGGCGACACGGGCGACCTGGCGCGGGTCGTGCGGCGCGCAGCCGGCTCCGGCCGCTGGGAACGCCGCGATCCGGC
The DNA here is from genome assembly GCA_035512795.1 of Vicinamibacterales bacterium. GTDB lineage: Bacteria > Acidobacteriota > Vicinamibacteria > Vicinamibacterales > SCN-69-37 > DATKDF01. The sequence continues at coordinate 19,111 of DATKDF010000068.1, read as the reverse complement.
CACGAAGACGTTTCAGGCGCTCCGGCTGTGGGTCAACCGCGAAGGCGAAGGCCTCGAGACGTTCCTCGAGGCGGTCGCGGCGCACCTGTCACCGTCGGGCCGGCTGGCCGTCATTGCGTTCCACTCGCTCGAAGATCGCGTCGTCAAGCACACCTTCCGGCGCCTGGCGACCGAGACCGAGACCGGGACCGGGATCGGGGCGTGGCAGCTCGTGACCCGTCGGGCCGTGCAGCCGGAGCCGGACGAGGTCGCCCGCAACCCGCGTGCGCGCAGCGCGCGGCTGCGCGTTCTGGAGAGAGCCGCATGAGCATCGATGTCGAATACGCGATCAAGAAGGACATTCGCAACAACCCGGTCGTCCGCGAGATCGATCTCGATCAGAAGCGCGAGTTCCTGCGCACGGCGGTGCTCGCGGCCGGGATCGTGGCGATGCTGCTCTTCTCGGCCTGGCAGCACTTCGCCATCGTGCAGCACGGCTATCAGGTCGAGGACCTCCGCACGCTGATGGCGGCCGAGCAGACCGCCCAGCGCAAGCTGCGGCTGGAACTCGAGACCGTGCAACGGCCCCAGGAGATCGAGCGCCGGGCCATCCGCGAGCTGCATCTCGTAGCGCCGACGGCGGCCGACATCATGGTGATCGAGCAGGTGCGGCCGGCGTCGCGCCCCGGGGCCGTCATGGCCGAAGCGAGGTAACGATGCTTGGCGCCCTCTTCGCGCGGTTCGGTCGTCGCCCCCCCGCACCGGCCGATCCGTCTGCTCTCGTCGCCCGGCGCGCCGTTGACCGGGCCTCCCGCGCGCCGGCCGCGGCGCTGACGCTCCTCGATCTCAGTGAGGGACCCGATCCGGAGGCCGACGCGGTCTGGCGCCGGACGATCCGCACACGCATCGTCGTACTCCTGGTGATACTGGGCGGCTGGTCGGTCGCCATCGAGGCCCGCCTCCTGTACCTGCAGGTCGTGCGTCACGACCACTATCTGGCGCGGGCCGAGCAGCAGCAGCAGGGCGTGGTCGACCTGCCGGCCACACGCGGCGACATCGTGGATCGGCACGGCCGCATCCTGGCCTACTCGGCCGAGGCGGAGGCCATCGTCGCGCATCCGTCCCTGATCGCTGATGCGCCCGACGTGGTGGCCCAGCTGTGCGCGGCGCTCGGCGACTGTTCAGCGGACGAGCGCGCGCGGCTGTCGAAGACGTTTGCCGGCCGCAGTCACTTCACCTACGTGCGCCGTTCGCGGTCGGTCATGCCCGATCAGGCGGCTCGGGTCGCCGCGCTCGGGCTGCCCGGGATCCGGACGCAGGTCGAGTCGCGGCGCTGGTACCCCAACCGGGAGATGGCGTCGCACGTGCTCGGGTTCGTCGGGCTCGACGATGCGGGCCTCAGCGGCATCGAGGCGGCCTTCGATACGTCGATCCGCGGGCGTGAGGGTGTGCTGCTCGTGCAGAAGGACGGCAGCCAGCAGTTCATGAACGCCCGCGTCAGCCAGGCGCCGACGGCCGGCATCACGCTGGAGCTGACGATCGACGTGGCGCTGCAGCATGTGGTCGAACGCGAACTGGCGCGCGGCGTGCAGGAGGCCCGCGCGGTGGGCGGCACGGCCATCGTCATGGACCCGCACACCGGCGAGGTGCTGGCCCTGGCCAACGAGCCGACGTTCAATCCCAACGACTTCCGCCAGTATCCGCAGGACTCCTGGAAGAACCGCGCGGTGCAGGACGTCTACGAACCGGGGTCGACGTTCAAGATCGTGACGGCGGCGGCCGCGATCGACGAGGGCGTCGTAAGTCCCTCCGACGTCATCAATACCAGTCCCGGGTACATCACCTTCCCGGGCCGGAAGCCGATCCACGACGTCACCTACTACTCGAGCCTCACGTTCGAGGATGTCATCGTCAAGTCGAGCAACGTCGGCGCCATCCGCGTCGGACTCGAGGTCGGCGCGGATCGGATGAGCCGATTCATCCGCCGGTTCGGTCTCGGGCAGATTCTCGAGCCCCACCTGCCGGGCCAGTCCGGAGGCATCGTCCATCCGCCGAACGATCTCGACGCGAGCGGGCTGGCGTCGGTGTCGATGGGCTACCAGATCAGCGTCACGCCACTGCAGATGGCGACGGTGGCCAGCGTGATTGCCAACGGCGGCACCTTGATGGAACCGCGCCTGGTCCGGGCGATCGTGCGTGACGGCGTGCGCGAGGTCGTCGCGCCGAAGGCGCTCCGTCAGGCCGTCAAGCCCGCGACGGCCGCGACCGTCCGCACCTTCATGGAGGGTGTCGTCGAGCGCGGTACGGGCACGCGGGCCCGGCTGTCGCGCTATCAGGTCGCCGGCAAGAGCGGGACGGCGAAGAAGGTCGTCGACGGGCGGTATGCCGACAACGAGTACAACGCCTCGTTTGTCGGCTTTGCGCCCTCGGGCCAGCCGGTCTTCACGATTCTCGTGGTCATCGACACACCGCGGGGCCACAGCTACTACGGCGGGGCCGTTGCCGCGCCGGTGTTTGCCCGCATCGCCGAAGCCGCGCTCCATCTCGCGGGTGTGCCGCCGACCCTCAACCGGCGGCCGCCGGCCATCCTTGCCACGACGCGGGAGGCCCGCATGGCCGAAGCCCTGCCCGTGATCGAACTGGTGCCCGTACTGGCGTCGGCCGGTGGCGCCAGGCTCATGCCGGACCTGCGGGGACTCGGCGCGCGCGACGCCGTCCGCGTGCTGATCGATCTCGGTCTGACGCCGCGCGTCGCCGGTGCCGGCGTGGTCACCACCCAGTATCCGGAGCCCGGCGCGGCCATCACCGACGGTGGTTGGGGCGCGGTGCGGCTGTCGCGTGAACCGCCGCCGGCTGACGTCCCGACATCGGGGGGCGGCCGATGACACTGGCCGCGCTGATGACAGCGGCTCGCACGCTGGCGCCAGGCGCGTCAGCGCTCGTCACCGCATCAGCCGAGGGCGGCCGGACCGTGACAGGCATCGCCCACGATTCGCGGGCCGTGACACCCGGTGCCGTGTTCGTGGCCGTGCGTGGTCATCGCGTCGACGGCACCACGTTTGCCGCCGATGCCGTGGCCCGGGGCGCCATGGCCGTCGTGGCCGAAGGCCCGGCGCCGGCCGGCGTTACGGTGCCCTGGTTGCAGACGACCAACGCGCGGTTGGCCCTGGCCGAACTGGCGGCGATCTTCAACGGCCGGCCGAGCGAGCGACTCACCGTGGTCGGCGTGACGGGAACGAATGGCAAGACCACGATCACCTATCTGCTGGCGTCGGTGCTCGATGCCGCCGGTCTGCCGTGCGGACGCCTCGGCACGGTGACGTTCCGCGTCGGTCCCGACCGGCGATTCGAGCGGGACGCCGCCCATACGACACCGGAGGCGTCAGACCTGCAGGCCCTGCTGCGCGAGATGGTCGACCAGGGCTGCCAGGCCTGCGCCATGGAGGTCTCGTCGCACGCGCTCGTGCTGCATCGGGTGGCCGAAATGCGCTTTGCCGCGGCGATCTTCACGAACCTGACGCGTGACCACCTCGACTTCCACGTCGACATGGCCGCGTACTTCGCGGCCAAGCGACGGCTGTTCGAGATGCTCCCGGTTGGCGCGCCGGCCATCGTCAACATCGACGACCCGCGCGGCGCCGAACTGGCAGCCAGCCTGTCCCGGGTGGTGACCTATGGTCTCGACCGCCCGGCCGATGTCCGGGGGCGAGGCATTCAGTCGTCGCTCGAAGGCCTGGCCTTCGAAGCCGACACGCCACGCGGCCCGCTGGCCATCCGGTCGCCGCTTGTCGGCCGTCCGAACGCCTACAACATCCTGTCGGTCGTCGCCCTTGGCGTGGCACTCGATCTGCCGTCGGCCGCCATCGAGCGCGGCATCGCGGCCCTCGAGAGCGTGCCGGGCCGTTTTCAGATGGTGTCCGGACAAGCCGACGACGTCCGCGTCGTCGTCGACTACGCCCATACCGACGACGCACTGAAGAACCTGCTCGAGACGGCCCGCCCGCTGGCCGGGAGTCGGCTCATCGTGGTTTTCGGCTGCGGCGGCGATCGCGACAAGACCAAGCGTCCGCTGATGGGCGCGGTGGCCGGCCGGCTGGCCGATGTCGTGGTGCTGACGTCGGACAATCCGCGGTCGGAGAACCCGGACCGCATCATCGACGAGATCAAGCGGGGCCTGCTGCCGACGCCCGAACCGGGAGCGCCTCCCCGCGCCACACCGGAATGGGTGGCCGATCCCGATCGACGCAAGGCCATCGACCTGGCCGTTCGCCAGGCGGCGCCGGGCGATCTGGTCGTCATCGCCGGCAAGGGGCACGAGAAGTATCAGGTGATCGGCGATCGGACCCTGCCGTTCGACGACGTCGAGGTTGCGCGCGCGGCGCTCGGCCAGCGGCGCGCGGCGCCGCGAGTGTGATGGGAGTGATGAGCACCGCGGGCGCTCTCGTCCTGACGGCCGGTCTGGTGGCCGAGGTCACCGGCGGCCAGCTCGTCTCGGGATCGACCGGCGAGGTGTTCTCGTCCGTGTCGACCGACAGCCGCACGCTGCGGCCGGGAGCAATGTTCGTCGCGCTCGAGGGCGCGCGCGACGGTCACGTGTTTGTGGGGCCGGCGTTGTCGGGTGGCGCGACTGGCCTGCTCGTCACGCGCCCGCCCGAGCGGCCGGGCGGCGCCGCGGTCATCGTCGTCCCGGACACGCTGCAGGCGCTGCAGCGGCTCGGTCAGGACATCCGGCGCCGGTCCGGCGCGACGCTCGTGGCCATTACCGGGAGCACGGGCAAGACGACTACCAGGGAGATTGCGGCACACCTGCTCGCCGCGCGCTTCGCCGTCTATCGCAGCCACGGCAACTTCAACAATCACATTGGCTTGCCGCTCTCGCTCATCGAGCTCGTGTCCAGGCCCCGGATCGCCGTCGTCGAGCTCGGGATGAACCACGCCGGTGAGATCCGGCGGCTGGTGGAGCTGGCCGAGCCCGATGTGCGCGTCTGGACGAACGTCGGCGATGCGCACCTCGAGTACTTCGGCACGCGTGAGGCGATTGCGGCGGCCAAGGCCGAGATTCTCGAGTGGCCCACGCCGGGCATGGTCGTCGTCGCCAACGCCGACGACGGGCTGGTCATGAGACATGTCGCGCAACTGTCCGGGCCCGGCCGCGTGGTGACGTTCGGTGAGGCTCCGCGCGCCACGGTTCACATCGCCCGGATCGACGATCACGGACTCGATGGCACCGACGCCCGCTTCGAGACGCCCGCCGGCCCCATCGAAACGACACTGGCGCTGCCGGGACGGGTCCATGTCTTCAATGCGGCGGCAGCCGTGGCCGTGGCGCTGCATTTCGATGTGCCGGCGGCCGAGTTGGTCTCGCGCCTCGCGGGCGTGCGTCCGGTCGCCCGCCGCGGCGCCTCGACGTCGCTCGCGAGCGGTGTGCGCCTCGTCGACGACTCGTACAACGCCAGTCCTGACGCGATGGTGGCCATGATCGAGGCGCTCGCGCGGACCGCGGCCCGCCGGCGTGTGGCGGTTCTCGGAGAGATGCTCGAGCTCGGGCCGGCGGCCCGCGAGAAGCACGCCGCCTGCGGGCGCGCCGCGGCACGCGCCGGCGTCGACGTGCTCGTCGCGATTGGCGGGACGGTGGTCGATGCGCTGGTCGACGGCGCCGTGTCGGCCGGCCTTGCGGCCGACCGCATTCACCGGTTCGCGTCTGCCGTCTCGGCCGCCGATACGGTCGCGTCGCTCGTCCGGCCGGGCGATGTCGTCCTCGTCAAGGGGTCACGGGGCACGGCGACAGACGTCGTGGCCGACCGGTTGACGGAGGCGGCCTGATGCTGCTGCATCTGCTGCTGCCGTTGAGCAACGAGATCGCCGGCCTGAACGTGGTCCGCTACATCACGTTCCGGACTGCGGTGGCGAGTCTGAGCGCCTTCGCGCTGAGCCTCGTGCTCGGTCCCTGGATCATCGCGCGCCTGCGGCGCTTCCAGATCGGCCAGGTCGTGCGCGACGACGGTCCGGCGTCCCACAAGGCGAAGGCGGGCACGCCGACGATGGGGGGGCTGCTCATTCTCGCGGCCGTCTTCGTGCCGACACTGCTCTGGGCCGACCTGACGAGCCCGTACATCTGGATCGCCGTGGTCACGACGGCCGCCTTCGGCAGTATCGGCTTCCTCGACGACTACCTCAAGGTGACGCGCCGGACGCATCACGGCCTGTTCGCCCGGTACAAGTTCGCTGCGCAGGTGCTCGTGGCGGCCGCCGTCGGGGTGGCGGTCGTGCTGCTCGCCGACGCGAGCCCGGCCCGCTACAGCACCGAGGTGATCTTCCCGTTCTTCAAGAACTTCAAGCCGGACATCGGCTGGCTCTACGTGCCCTTTGCGGGGTTCGTGCTGGTGGCCATCTCGAATACGGTCAACCTGACCGACGGCCTCGACGGACTCGCCATCAGCACCTTTGCGGTGTCGGCCGCGACCTTCACCGCCATCACGTACGTGACCGGGCACGCGGTCTTCGCACAGTACCTGCTGCTGCGGTTCGACCCCCTCGCGGCCGAGCTGACGGTGTTCTGCGGTGCCCTCGTGGGCGCGAGCCTTGGGTTTCTCTGGTGGAACGCGCATCCGGCCGACATCTTCATGGGCGACGTCGGGTCGCTCGCACTCGGCGGCGCGCTCGGCACCGTCGCGGTGCTGACCAAGCAGGAACTGCTCCTGCCGATCGTCGGCGGTATCTTCGTGCTCGAGGGCCTCTCGGTCATCATCCAGGTGGCCTGGTTCCGCCTCACGGGCCGGCGGGTGTTCCGCATGGCGCCGCTGCATCACCACTTCGAACTGCTGGGCTGGCAGGAGCCGAAGGTCATCACGCGATTCGTGATCGCGGCGGTCCTCTTCGCGCTCTTCAGCCTCACGACGTTGAAGCTGAGGTGATGCGCATGGGCTTCGACGTGGCGGGACAGCAGGTCGTGGTCGTCGGTGCCGCGCGCAGCGGATTGGCGGCCGCGCGGCTGCTCGTCGCCCGGGGCGCGCACGTCACCCTGGCGGACACGGCACCGGCGATTGACGACGCGCCGGCGCTCGAGGCCATCGGGATCCGGCTGGCGCTCGGCGAGCATGATCCGGCGCTCTTTGCCGCCGCCGATCTCCTCGTGCTCAGTCCCGGCGTCCCGGCCGACCAGCCGGCCATTCAGGCCGCCCGCGCGGCGGGCCGGCCCGTCATCGGCGAGCTCGAACTGGCGTCGCGCTGGATCGCCGGCCGGCTCATCGCGATCAGCGGAACGAAGGGGAAGTCCACGACTACGTCGCTGACCGCGCGCATGCTCGAGCAGGGGGGGCTGACGGCGCTGGCCGGCGGCAATCTCGGTACCGCCCTGGCGGCGCAGGTCCGGATGTCCACCCCGACGACGATCCATGTGGTCGAAGCGAGCAGTTTCCAGCTCGAGGCCACCGACACGTTTCATCCGTGGATCGCCGTGCTCCTGAACCTCACGCCGGATCACCTCGATCGGCACGCGTCGTTCGAGGCCTACGGTCGGGCGAAGGCCCGCCTCTTCGCCAACCAGACGCTTGACGACTGGAGCGTGGTCAATGCCGACGACCCCGGGGCGCAGGCCCTGGCCCGGTCGGGTCGTGCGCGCAGGTTCGACTTCGCCCTTGACCGGACGATCGAGGCCGGCGTGACGGTCGACGGCGATCAGATCGTGCGACGCGAGGGTGGACGGTCGCTGCCGCTCGTGCCGCTCGCGTCCGTACGGCTGCCGGGACGGCACCAGTTGAGCGATGTGCTGGCGGCGGCCGCCGTGGGCTGCCTGGCCGGCATCGACCCGGCAGCCATGCAGCAGGCGGTCGAGCAGTTCCAGGGGCTGGAGCACGCGCTCGAACGCGTGGCCGAGGTCGACGGCGTCACCTTCGTCAACGACTCGAAGGCCACCAACATCGACGCAACCCGCCGCTCGATCGAGAGCTTCGATGGCGGCGTCGTCGTAATCCTGGGCGGGCGATTCAAGGGGGGCCGGTTCGAGGACCTGCGCGAGGTCGTCACGGCCCGCGTCCGTGCGGTCGTCGCCATCGGTGAGGCGCAACCGGTCATCGAGGCCGCCCTCGGCGACGTCGTGCCGGTGGAGCGGGCCGAGTCGATGGCCGACGCCGTCCGCCGGGCGCGGGCGGCCGCGCACGCGGGCGGGGTGGTGCTGCTGGCGCCGGCGTGCGCGAGCTTCGATCAGTTTCGGGACTACGCGGATCGAGGCCGTGCGTTCAAGGCGGAAGTGGCGCGACTCCCGGGGGCCGACAGAGGGGCCGGGCGTGCGTCCGGAACGGTGTGAGGTGCGGGGAGCGGTGAGCAGTCATCAGTTCGGATGTGGCGGCGGAGAGCTGGCCGCTGGGAACACAAGCCAGCCCGGCTTGTGAGGCTGGTGTCTTCGTCCAGTCCGGCTGATGACTGCTGACTGCTCCCTCCGGAAGAGGAAGACCGACCGGGCTGGTGTGCCCGGTCGGATCGGACGGTGGCGCGGAGGCACGTGAGCATGGCCAGAACCCTGAAGTCCGACCGAGTGCTGTTCGTCGTGACGCTCCTGCTCGTCTGCAGCAGCATCGTCATGGTCTACAGCGCCTCGGCCGTGCAGGCGCTCGACCGGCAGGGGTCCCCGTCGGCGGTCATGCTGCGTCAGCTCGTCTGGGCCGTCCTCGGCGTGGTCGCCATGCTGGTGGCGATGCGCATCGACTATCACGAGCTTCGGAGGCCCGTGGTGATCTGGTGGCTCGTCGGGATCACGGTCGCGGCGCTCGTCGCCGTGTTCTTCTTCGAAGCGCGCAACAGCACCCGACGCTGGATCCTGTTCGGGCCGTTCTCCCTGCAGCCGTCGGAGCTGGCCAAGCTCACGGCGATCATCTTCGCCGCGGCGCTCCTCGAGCGGCGCATGCACCGGGTCAACGAGCTCGGGTATGCCGTGGCGCCGATCGGCGTCATCGCCATCGGGCTGACGTCGCTCATCCTGTACCAGCCGGACTTCGGCACGGCGGTCGTGCTCATCGCCGTCGTGTGCGCGGTGGTCTTCGGGGCCGGCCTCAGCTACCGGTATCTGGCGGGCACGTTCCTGCTGCTGCTGCCCGCGGCGATTGCGCTCGTCGTGATGTCGCCGTACCGGATGCGGCGGGTGTTCGCGTTCCTCAATCCGGAACAGGACCCGCTCGGCGCCTCGTACCAGCTCAACCAGTCCCTGATCGCCATCGGGTCCGGCGGCGGGTTCGGACGCGGCCTGATGGACGGCGTCCAGAAGCTGTACTACATCCCCGAGTCACACACCGACTTCATCTATGCCGTCGTCGGCGAGGAACTGGGCCTTGTCGGCACGACGGCGATTCTCGCCTGCTTCGCGATCATCACGTGGCGGGGATTGCGGGCGTCGCTCGTGGCGCCGGACCGGTTCGGCGCGCTCCTCGGCATCGGTCTGACGCTGATGGTCTCGCTCCAGGCCTTCGTGAACATGAGTGTCGTGCTGGGCCTGGGACCGACCAAGGGCATTCCGCTGCCGTTCGTGAGCAATGGCGGGTCATCGTTGGTCGTCAGCCTGATTGCGATGGGCATTCTGCTGAACATCTCGCAACAGGGATCGCCCGGCGCCGCGGCGGCGCTCGAGGCGCGGGGGTGACGTGGACGCCGGAACCAGGGTCGATCGAGCGGCTGCTCATCGCCGGGGGTGGCACCGGAGGGCACCTCTATCCCGGGCTGGCCGTGGCGCACGAAGTCAGGCGGCGCCATCCCGGCGCACGGGTGACGTTTGCCGGAACTGCGCGGGGGATCGAAGCCAGGGTCGTGCCCCGCGAGGGCTTCGATCTGGACTGCATCCGGAGCGCCGGGCTCAAAGGCAAGTCGATCGCCTCGCGCGTCCGGGGCGTCGCCGTGCTGCCACGGGGAGTGCTCGACGCCTGGCGCGTCATCACCGCCCGCCGACCGCAGATCGTCGTCGGTGTTGGCGGCTACAGCTCCGGCCCGGTCGTCCTGATGGCGGCGCTGCGGCGGATTCCGACGCTCGTGCTCGAACAGAACGCCGTGCCGGGATTGACCAATCGACTGCTCGCCCGCTGGGTGAGCGCGGCGGGCGTCGCGTTCGACGAGGCCGCGTCGTACTTCGGCAGGAAGGCGTTTGTGGCGGGTAATCCGGTGAGGGCCGAGTTTCTGGTACCGGCGGGCGCCGCCGGGGCTGGCGTGCGCGCGGGCACGCCACGGCTCCTCGTCGTCGGCGGCTCGCAAGGCGCGCGGATCGTCAATGCCGCGATGCGTGAGGCGGCGCCTCGCCTGGCGGCGCACGATCCGGTCCCGTCAGTCGTGCACCAGACAGGCGAGCGCGACCTCTCATCGGTCCGCGGGGCCTACGTCACGGCGGGGCTGCCGGCCACCGCCGAGGCGTTTCTCGATCCGGTCGCGCCCGCGATGGCGGCCGCGGACCTCGTGGTCTGCCGCGCCGGTGCGACGACGCTCGCCGAGCTGGCGGCGCTCGGACGACCGGCGCTCCTCGTGCCATTTGCGGCCGCCACTGACGACCACCAGCGGAAGAACGCGGAGGTGCTGCGCGACGCGGGCGCGGCAGAAGTCATTCTCGAACGCGACCTGTCCGGCGAGGCCCTGGCCGCGCGGATCGGGTCGCTGCTCTCCGACCCGTCCCGCCTCGAGCGAATGGGCGAGGCGATGCACCGATTCGCCCGGCCCGATGCCGCGGCCCGGATCGTCGATCGACTCGAGCGGCTGGTGGCGGAGGCCCGTGGTTGACCGGGGTGTCCGAACGGAGGGCTCCGAGCCGATGTGGCTTGGGCGCACCAGGCGGATTCACTTCGTCGGGATCGGCGGCAGTGGCATGAGCGGCATTGCGGAGGTGCTCACCAACGTGGGGTACGACGTCAGCGGTTCGGACGCCGCCCGATCGGAGGTGACCGATCGGCTGGCCGGGCTCGGGGTGCGGATCGCGATCGGCCACGAGGCGCGGCACGCCGACCTGGCCGACGTGGTCGTCGTCTCGTCGGCGATTGCGCCTGACAACCCGGAGGTGTCGGCCGCGCGCGCCCATCACGTGCCCGTGATCCGCCGAGCCGAGATGCTGGCCGAGCTCATGCGCCTGCGCGTGGGCATCGCCATCGCCGGCGCACACGGCAAGACCACGACGACGTCGATGGTGGCCGTGATGCTCGAGCGCGTCGGGCTGGACCCGACCGCCGTCATCGGCGGCCGGCTGAGCGTGTTCGGAAGCAACGCCCGACTGGGACGCGGGCGGTTCATGGTGGCCGAGGCCGACGAGAGCGACCGCTCGTTCCTGTCACTGCTGCCGGCCATTGCCGTCGTCACCAACATCGACCGCGAGCATCTGGAGGCGTACGGGACGTTCGAGCACCTGGTCGATGCGTTCGTCGACTTCGGCAATCGCGTGCCGTTCTATGGCGCGGTGATTGCGTGCCTGGACGATCCGCCCGTGGCTGCGATGCTGCCGCGCCTTGTACGCCGGACCGTGACCTACGGATTTGCGGCCGGCGCAGACGTTCAGGGCACCGATGCAGTGCTCGACGGCCGGTCAGCGGCCTGCACGGTCCGGTGCGTCTCTGCAGGTGAGCCGTCCGAGGGGCGCCTGACCATCGCGGTGCCCGGTCGGCACAATCTGCAGAACGCCCTGGCTGCCGTCGCCGTCGGGCGCGAGCTGAGTGTGCCGCTCGACCGCATCCTGCCGGCCCTCGCCGAGTTTGCCGGCGCCGAGCGACGCTATCAGGTGCTGGGGGCCCGACGCGGGGTGACGGTGGTTGACGACTACGGCCATCATCCGACCGAGATTGACGCCGTGCTTCGCGCGGCCCGGACGGGCCACCCGGCGCGGCTCATTGCCGTCTTCCAGCCGCATCGGTACACGAGGACGCGCGACCTTCAGGACGCCTTTGGCCCGGCGCTCGCGTTGGCAGACCTGGTCGTCCTCACCGACATCTATCCCGCTGGCGAGCCTCCGATACCCGGCGTCACGCTCGAGACCCTGGCAGGGGCCGTTCGCCAGGCCGTGCCGGCCTGCCAGGTCGTCGCCGCACTTGCGGACGTGCCGGCTGCTCTGGCGTCGATGGCTCGCGAGGGTGATCTCGTCGTCCTGCTCGGGGCCGGGTCGATCGGCCGGATCGGTCCTGATGTTCTGCGCGCGCTCGAGGGTGCGGAGGTGTCGTCGTGAGTCTGCGGCGCGCGCCCGGACTGCCGGCCGCGGCCCGTGTCAGGGCCCCGGCGGACCGGCACTACCGACGCCCGGCCGCGCCCGTGTCACGGCGCCGGGGCGGCCCGCGATGGTGGCAGGTTGGCCGGCTGGTCGTCCTTGTCGTGCTTGCAGCCGGCTCGGCGTTCTGGCTCGGTCAGCGCGTGCTGGGATCGGGTCTGCTGACGGTCGACCGCATTGTCGTCCGCGGCACCGAGCGGCTGTCGGCCACCGACGTCGAGGGGCTGCTCGACGGGCTGCGCGGCCAGCACATTCTCGGTGTCGACTTCGATGAGTACCGCCGTCGGGTGCTCGAGTCGCCCTGGGTCGAGCGCGTCACGCTCTGGCGCCTGTTGCCGTCGACCGTGGAGGTGACGGTCGTCGAGCGCGCACCGCTCGCGCTGGCGAGGCTCGACGACCAGCTGTACCTGGTCGATCACGCCGGCGTGATCATCGACGGCTTCGGACCCGCGCACGCCGACCTGGACGTGCCGATCGTCGATGGCCTCATGCGGCGTCCTGCCGAGCGCGGGGCGATCGTGGACCTCGACCGCATCGGGCTGACGGCCCGCTTCCTGGCTGCACTCGAGCCGAGGCCGGATCTGTTGCGTCGCCTGTCGCTCATCGACGTGACGAACGGGTCGGACCTCGTCGCGCTGCTTGGCGCCGATCCGGTCCTGCTCCATCTGGGCGACGCCGAGTTCGTCCAGCGGCTCGACAAGTACCTGTCGCTCGCGCCGACGCTGCGCGAGCGATTCGACGGTCTCGAGTACGTGGACTTGCGGTTCGGCGAGCGGGTGCCGGTCCGGGCAGCGGGCCGGGTCGATGACGGGCCGGCTGGCCGGCGTCGGTAGGGCGGCGGCACGACGGGGGTTGAGACGGAATGGCGAACAAGGAACGGTACCTCGTGGGTCTGGACGTCGGCACGTCGAAGGTGTCGGCCGTGGTCGGCGAAGTGATGGACGACGGCGGTCTGGACATCATCGGCATCGGGCTGGCCGAGTCGAAGGGCATCCGCCGCGGTGTGGTCAATAACGTGGACTCGGCGGCCGAGAGCATCAAACGCGCCCTCGACGAAGCTGAACTGACCGCCGGCGTCGAGATCGACAGCGTCTACCTGGCGCTGTCCGGGGCGCACGTCAAGGCGTTCAACAGCCGCGGCGTCGTCGCCGTGTCCGGCCGGACCCGCGAGATCACCCGCGACGATGTGAAACGCGCCATCGATGCGGCGCGCGCGGTGGCGCTGCCCGGCGGCCGGGAGATCCTGCACGTGCTGCCCCAGGACTTCGTCGTCGATGACCTCGACGGGATTGGCGTGCCGGTCGGCATGACCGGCAGTCGCCTCGAAGTCAATGTGCACGTCGTCACCGGCAGCTCGTCGTCGATGCAGAACATGATCGCCTGCGTCAATCGCGCCGGCGTCGAGGTGGTCGAAACCGTGCTCGAGCAGCTCGCGGCCAGCGAGTCCGTGCTGACAGCCGATGAAAAGGAACTCGGCGTGGCCCTCGTGGATGTCGGCGGCGGCACGACCGACTTCGCGGTGTTCGAGCGGGGCAGCCTCTGGCACACGGGCGTGCTGGCCGTCGGCGGCGATCACTTCACCAACGACATCGCCGTCGGGCTTCGCATGCCGATTCCCGACGCGGAGAAGCTCAAGCGACGGTCGGGCTCGGCGTTCACGGCCCTCGTGCCCGAAGACGAGCAGATGGAAGTGGCCAGCATCGCCGGCCGCAAGGCGCGCGTCATGTCCCGGCGCGTCCTGTCGGAGATCCTCCAGCCGCGCGCCGAAGAGGTCTGCCACCTGCTCTGGGACGAGATCCGCAAGGCCGGCTACGAGCGGTCGCTGAACTCGGGGATCGTGCTGACCGGCGGCGGGGCCACGCTCGATGGCATGGCCGAGATTGCCGAGCAAATCTTCGACCTGCCCGTGCGGCGCGCGGCGCCCGAGGGCGTCGGCGGCCTGGCCGATCACGTCAACAGCCCCGCGTTTGCGACGTCGGTGGGCCTGGTGCTGTATGTCCACCGCAACCTCGCGGCCGAGCCGGCGCGCGTGGCCGCCGGGGCCATCGGGCGGCTGACGGGCCGGCTGCGCACGCTGTTCAAGGAATTTTTCTGATTGGCGGCCCGGATGGAAGCCGCTGCGGACCAGGCGTTCGGACAAGGAGAGACATGATGAGCGTTGCACATCTGGCCGGCCGACAGGCCGACAAGCTTCGGATCCTGCTCGAAGAGCACGTCGACCGACCCACGGCCTGCATCAAGGTGGTCGGTGTCGGAGGCGGCGGCGGCAACGCCGTCAACCGTATGGTCCAGGCCGGGCTCTCCCATGTGGAGTTCATCGTCGCCAATACGGACCATCAGGCGATTCAGTACAACGCGGCGCCCATCAAGATCCAGCTTGGCCGCGAGCTGACGCGGGGCCTGGGCGCCGGGGCGGACCCGAAGGTCGGCCGTGAGGCCGCGCTCGAAGACACCGATCGCGTGCTCGAAGCGCTGTCGGGCGCCGACATGGTCTTTGTCACGACGGGGCTCGGCGGTGGCACCGGCACCGGCGCCGCGCCGGTCATCGCCAGTCTGGCCAACCAGATCGGCGCGCTGACCGTGGCGGTCGTGACCAAGCCCTTCAAGTTCGAGGGACGGAAGCGCGCCATGCAGGCCGAGGCCGGTCTGGACGAACTGGCGGCCTGTGTCGACACGATCATCACGATTCCGAACGAACGCCTGCTCGCGACCGTCGACCGGGCCACGAGCATGTCCGATGCCTTCTCGGTGGCCGACGACGTGCTTCGCCAGGCGATTCAGGGGATCTCGGACCTGATTCAGGTGCCGGGTCTCATCAACCTGGACTTCGCCGACGTCAAGGCCGTCATGTCCCGGATGGGGCTGGCCATCATGGGTACGGGCATCGCCGAGGGTGAGGACCGTGCGCGAATCGCGGCACATGCGGCCGTGTCGAGTCCGCTCCTCGAGGAGGTGTCGGTCGAGGGCGCGCGCGGGGTCATCATCAACGTCACGGGCGGACCGGATCTGACACTCACCGAAGTCAGCGAAGCCTCCGAAATCGTCTACAGCGCCGCTCACGAGGATGCGAACATCATCTTCGGCGCGGCGGTCGATCCGGCGATGGTGGGCAAGGTGAAGATCACCGTGATTGCCACCGGGTTCGACCGGGTCCGGGCCGAGATCGCACCGGCCGCCCAGGCGCAGAAGACGACGCCCGTCGACCTGAGCGTGTATTCGGCGTCCAGGGTGCAGACCGAGGAGCGGCTCGTGGCCAACGGGGGGCGCGTGGTCGTCACGCGGCGGCCCATGGTGGACCTGCGGGCCGGCGCCGCCAGCCTGGCCGGGCAGGCCGACGCCGGTGCCGACGAGGCCGACGACGAGTCGGCGTCGCCCCTCGACGTGCCGGCGTTCCTGCGGCGGCAGGACGCCTGAGGCTCGGCCCCCGGCTCAGTCCGAGGGGGGCCTCGGCCGCCGCCTCACGTACAATCGCCAGTACCAGCGTCCTCGCGCGCGGCGCCTCGACCATCGGGGCGCCGCGGCGACGCCATCCCCGTCATGGCTTCTCATCCCGCAGGCAGGCGGCCGGACCGTCAGGTCCGGGCCGGGCTCCTCGATCCCCGCGAGGCGGCTCGAGCCCTGCTCGCGCGCGAAGTCGGGGGCGTTCGGAAGACTCACGGCGGACGGCTCCGCGTCGCGCTGGCCTTTCCGAACACCTACTTCGTCGGCATGTCGAACCTCGGGCTCCAGACCGTCTACCGCCTCTTCAATGACGACGACCGGGTGGTCTGCGAGCGGGTGTTCCTGCCGCCGAAGCAGGAACTGGCGGCTCTCCGGGCCAGCCGCACACCGCTCGTCACGATCGAATCCCAGACGCCGGTGCGTGCCTTCGACGTGTTCGCGTTTTCCGTGTCCTTCGAGTGGGACTACACGAACGTCGTCACGATGCTGCGGCTGGCGGGCCTCGAGCCGCGGGCCGACCGACGGCATCGGCTGGACCCGCTCGTGGTCATCGGCGGCGCGGTGACGTTCGTCAACCCCGAGCCGCTCGCGCCGTTTGCCGATGTCATCGCGGCCGGCGAGGCCGAGGCCCTGCTCGCGCCGCTGGTCGATGCGTTTGCGGAAGAAGGGGCGCGCGACCGGGCGCACCTGCTCGGGCGACTTGCCGGCGTGCGCGGCTTCTACGTGCCGAGCCTCTACGACGTCGTCTACGATGGTCCGGGCCGCGTCACGAGCATCCTGCCGAAGCCCGGCAGCGGCGCACCCGCCGTTGTCCGGAAGGCGGCCGTCAAGACGACCGAACGGCTCGACCCGCCGTGCACGACGATCTTCACACCCGACACCGAGTTTGGCTCGCGCCTCCTCATCGAGGTCGTCAGGGGGTGCGCCAACCTGTGCCGGTTCTGTTGGGCCGGCTACAACTACCTGCCCGTGCGCCCCTTCGAGGCCGACCGGATCCTGGCGATTGCCGAGGCCGCCCGCCCGCACGCGACCCGTGTGGGGCTCGTCTCGATCGCCCTCTGCGACCACCCGGAAATCGAACGGATCCTCGGCCGGCTCGTCGAGATGGGCTACGGGATCAGCCCCGCCTCGCTCCGGCTGGACGACCTGACCGAACCGATTGTGACTCTGCTCCGCCAGAGCGGCGAGCGGACCATCACGATCGCGCCCGAGACCGGGTCGGATCGCCTGCGCCGGGTCATCAACAAGACCGTCACGAACGACGAGATCCGCGATCGGGCCGATCTGATCTTCCGGTCCGGCATCGAGAACCTGAAGCTCTACTACATGATCGGGCTCCCCACCGAGACCGATGACGACCTGGTGGCGATCCGGGATCTCACGCTGGAGCTCCGTGACACGATGCTCCGGTACGCCCGGCCGCGCGGGGCCATCGGCCGGATCGTCGCGTCGGTCAATCCCCTGATTCCGAAGCCCGGTACGGCCTACCAGTGGATGCCGATGACCGATGCGGCCACCATCGAACGGCTCACGAGCCGACTCAGGAGCCTGACGTCCGGCGTCGACAACGTCTACTTCAACATCAAGTCGGAACGGCATGCCTATTACCAGGGTCTGCTGTCGCTCGGGGACCGCCGGGTGGCTGATGTGATCGAACGTGCCGAAGCAAACGGACTCGACTGGCGTCGCGCGACGGCCGACGCCGGCCTCGACGGCGACGCGTACCTGCTTCGCGACCGCAGCCACGACGCGTTCCTGCCCTGGCAGATCATCGACGGCGGCCTGAAGTCGGCCTTCTTCCGTGACGAGTTCGCCAAGGGGCTCAAGGCCGAGTGGACCCTGCCCCCGAAGCGTCGCGCCGAGAACGCCGCCCTGATTCAGGGAACCGAACCGTAGGCCCCTCGGACGGCCGGACCCTGGAACCGCGAGGCTTCAGGGTCAGACCGTCTCGAGCGCCTCGGCCATGGCCGCTTCGTGTTCCTTGAACGCCGCGAGAATCACGTCCCGCAACCGGTTCTGCGCCGAGGCATCGACGATCGGACGAAGCAGCGCGAAGCTGCGGCGTTCGCCGTTGACCGCGTACTGGCGCGCCGGGACGGTCACGTTGCGTCCGCCCGACTTGCGTTCCCAGACGGCGAACCCCACGAGCTTCAGTCCGTCGAGCGGGCCGCCCGAGAAGTGCAGTTCGGCGTCGGCGAGTTTGCCTGCCGGGGTTCCCTTGTCGTTGGCCACGAATTTCACGGTCATGTCTCCCTCCTTGTTGTGCCGTCGGGCATGGCTGTCCGATCGATGAGCAAGGGCCGGGCCAGACCGACGCACGACGACCGGATGCCGTGTTCGGGCCTGAAAACACCTGAAGGCACCATGGGTCGTCGGACGTGCCGCCGGCGACGCGACGTATTCGACACCTCTGGTTGCGCCGGCACCTGGGGAACCGTGTATGGTGACGCCTGCGGTGCACGACGACTTCACGTGGATGGACGGGTCCGCAGGGCGAATCCTGCAATGCCTGGCGCTCGACCCGGTCGCTCCGCACCTGTTTTCGAGCCGACAACTCGAGTTCCGCCCGGCGACGTTCGAGCGTGACGCGGCCCGCCTGGCAGCCGCGCTGGGCGTGGCGCCGGATGAAATCGTCTGGGCCACCCAGGTTCACGGCCGGACCGTGCTCGTCGTGCGCGCGGGGCAGTCCATCACCGGGCGTCCCGAGGCGGATGCGATCGTCTCGACGGACCCGGACCGTGCCATTGCGGTGCGCGTGGCCGACTGCGTGCCCGTCCTCCTCGCCGATCGGGGGCATCGCGTCGTGGCGGCCGTTCATGCCGGCTGGCGCGGCACGTGCGCGGGCGTCGTGGGTGCGGCCGTGTCGGCCATCGAGGACCTGGGCGTCTCGGCCTCGGATCTTGTGGCCGCGATCGGCCCGTCCATTGGTCCGTGCTGCTACCAGGTGGACGATCGTGTTCGCACGGCGTTCCTCGGTAGCACGCCCGATGCGGCGGCCTGGTTTTCGGAGGACGGGCCAGGTCGCTGGCGGCTCGATCTCTGGCGGGCCAATGCCGACCAGCTCGAGGCAGCCGGTGTGGCGGCCGGGGCGATTGCCCTCTCAGGGATCTGCACGGCCGATCGCCTCGATGACTGCTTCTCGTTCCGGCGGGAAGGGGCCGGCACAGGGCGGCTCGTGGCGGCGATCCGCGCACCCGCCCGTTTCCGGCCTGGACGGTATACTCGGACGTGAATCGCCACAGCCCGCGGTGAGCGGATGTCGTGGCCGGCCGCGTGCAGGCGGTTCATTCATCAATCCCGCATGAAGCGGATGAACGCCACGGGGGACTGACACGAGCGCGCGTCGCGACGGCCCGCCGGGCGGCTGCCCTCATCAGCGGCTCAGCCTGCTCACCACCACCGTGACCGTACTGCCGGCGACGAAGCCGGGGATCATCTCGTACAGGCCGAATGTCCAGGCCGCCGGCGCCAGCACCC
>DATKDF010000067.1:0-7082 GCA_035512795.1 Vicinamibacterales bacterium | reverse complement strand
AGACTGATGAACCTGGACCCCGGTATCTGGAAGATTCTCACGACCCCCACACGACAAATCGTCGTGTCCTGCCCGGTCCAGATGGACAACGGCCGGATCGAGGTGTTCACCGGCTACCGGGTGCAACACAGCATCACGCTCGGGCCGGCCAAGGGCGGCATCCGCTTCCACCCGGGTGTGACGCTCGACGAAGTCAAGGCGCTGGCCGCGTGGATGACGTGGAAGTGCGCCGTCGCCGGCGTCCCGTTCGGCGGCGGCAAGGGCGGCGTCATCTGCGACCCGACGACGATGTCGCCGCGCGAGGTCGAGGCCCTTACCCGCCGCTACACCGCCGAGATCGCCGACGTGATCGGCCCGGACAAGGACGTGCCCGCGCCCGACGTCAACACCAACGAGCAGGTCATGGCGTGGCTGATGGACACCTACAGCATGCGCATGGGCCGCACCGAGACGGCCGTCGTCACCGGCAAGCCGGTGGCGATTGGCGGATCGCTCGGCCGGCGCGAGGCCACGGGCCGCGGCGTGATGATCACCGTCCGCGAAGCCGCGCGCTATCTGGGCTTCGATGCGATCGGCGCGAAGGTGGCCGTGCAGGGGTTCGGCAACGTCGGCTCGGTCTCGGCCCTGCTGCTCAGCCGTCATGGCGCGAAGGTGGTCGCCGTCAGCGACTGGCAGGGCGCCATCCACAACCCGGCGGGGCTCAGTATCGTCAATCTGCTGACCTGGATGCGCGGCCACCAGTCAGTGGTCGGCTTCCCGGAGGCCGAGCCGCTGGACCCCTCGACACTCTTCGAGCTGGACGTCGACGTCCTGATCCCGGCCGCGCTCGAGAATCAGATCACCGTCGACAACGCCCCGCGCATCAAGGCTCGCGTCATCGCCGAAGGCGCCAACGGGCCGACGACGCCGGCCGCACACAAGATGCTGCACGACCGCGAGGTGTTCGTCATTCCCGACATCCTGGCCAACGCGGGCGGCGTGACGACGTCGTACTTCGAGTGGGTGCAGAACCGGCACGGGTACTACTGGGACGAGACGGACGTGAACAACCGGCTGGAACGGTGGATGGTCGAGGCCTTCAACCGCGTCCTGGCCACCTCGCTCAACTACAAGACCGACCTGCGGACGGCCGCCTACATCGTCGCCATCAACCGCGTGGCCGAAGCCACGCGACTGCGCGGGATGTACGCGTAACGCCGGCACCTGCTCACCTGTCCGGAGGCCGTATGCCAACTGCGAATCTGACCCGCGACGTGTCGTTCGGCTGGCGACGGCTGCGCGCCACGCCGCTCTTCACCGCCTTTGCGGTCCTCACCCTCGCCGCCGGCATCGGCGTCACCACGGCCGTCTACTCAATCGTCCGGGCGACGCTCTCGCCGCCGTCGGGCGTCCGCGACGCCGGGACGCTCGTGTATCTCTACCACTTCCCCTGCTGCAGTGGACCGATTCACTCGCTGGCCTGGCCCGACTTCGAGGACTTCCGCGACCGGCAGACCGTCTACGACCGCGTGGCCGCCTACGGCATCCTGCGCCAGACGGTTTCGGCCCCCGGCGGTTCCGAATCGGCCTTCGGCGAGATCGTGAGTGGCGAGTATTTCAACGTGCTCGGTGTCAACGCCGCACTCGGACGAACCTTGCAGCCGCAGGACGACCAGCCGGGCGCGCCGCTCACGGTGGTGCTGAGCCACGGCGTGTGGCAGCGCCTGTTCGGCGGCAGCCCGGACGCCATCGGCCAGACGGTGCGGATGGGCGGTCACGTGTTCGAGATCGTCGGCGTCGCGCCGCGCCAGTTCCGGGGACTCTTCAACAGCGGCATGATTGCCAGCGCCATCTGGGTCCCGCTCCAGGCGGCCCCGCTCTTTCCGGCCCTTGGGATGGCCGAACGCCGGGACGACCGCGACCGGCACTGGCTGCGGGTCGTCGGACGCCTGAACCAGGGACGGACGATCGACCACGCGGCGACCGAGGCCACGCGCATCGCGGCAGAACTCGACGCCGAACATCCCATCGGGCAGGACATCACCGACCGGCGACTTCGCGCACCGTATGCCATCAGCCGGCCGTGGGCCGTTCGCTCGATGGCGGATCTGAAGATCAACATCACGATGGATGACACCGTCGGCTGGCTGGCCACGATCGTGATGGTGTCGATCGGTCTGGTGCTGATGGTCGCGTGCAGCAACCTGGCGAACCTGCTGCTGGCGCGCGCGTCGCTCAGGCGCCAGGAGATGGCCGTGCGAAGGGCGCTCGGTGCGTCGCGCTGGCGCCTGGTTCGCGAGAACCTCGTCGAAAGCGCGATGCTGGCGGCCGGCGGCGGGCTGGCCGGCCTCGTCCTGGCGCGCGTCATCATGCGCGCGCTCGGGACGGAGCTCTCGGTCGGGCCGGGTGCGACCCTGTCGGTCGAGCCGCGCCTGGACGCCGTGGTGCTGCTCGTCTCGTTCGCGGCCACGGGGCTCGCGTTGGTCGTGGCCGGGCTCGGCCCGGCGCTGCAGGCGGCGACGGCCGACGTCCGCGGCGCGCTCGCCACCGACAGCGGCCAGGCCGCGCTGCCCCGCTGGCGCGGGCGCCGCCTGCTCATCGCGGCGCAGGTCGCCGTGTCGGTCGTGGTGCTCTCGGTGGCCGCGCTCTTTCTGGGCCAGATCGTCGAGGAGGGCCGGATCGACAGCGGACTCGACCTGGCCCACACGGCCGTGGCCGAGGTGGACTTCGCCGAACAGGGCCTGGACCAGACGCGCACGAGACAGATCGTCGCCGACGTGCTCGGGCAGCTCGAGAACCGGGCCGACGTCGAGGCGGCGGCCGTCTCGTCGGGCCTGCCGGTCGGCATGACGACGCCAGGCGGGATACTGCGCGCGCCCGGGCAGGCCGCGGCCTTCGTCGAGTTCGTGGCGGCGACACCGGGGATTTTCGACACGACGGGCGTGTCCATCGTGCGCGGGCGTCCGTTCGACGAGCGCGACACGGCCGGCTCCGAACCCGTGATGGTCGTCAATGAGACCACGGCCCGGACGGTGTTCGGCACGATCGAGGTAGTGGGCCGCCAGGTGGAGGTCGAGCGCCGGCGCTGGGTCGGGGAGGAGCCGCAGCCGCCGCACGTGCGCACCGTCGTCGGCGTCGCGTCCGACTCGGATGCCGGCAGGGTAGGCCGGCGCGAGAACGGGGTGATCTTTCTGCCGTTCGAGCAGCAGATCGAATTCCGGCTGGTGTTCTCGGCGCGAGGCGCCGACCCGTCCGTGCTCGTCGGTGTCATCCGGTCGGCGATTCGGGCGGCCGACCGGGACCTGGGCATTGCGCGGATCGGAACCGCCGACGCGATTGCGGCGCCGTCGAACGTCTTCGCGCGCGTGTCGGCCGGGCTGGCCGGCGTGCTGGGCGCCTTCGCCCTGCTCGTGGCCCTGGCGGGCCTCTACGGCGTGCTGTCGCACGTCGTCGCGCGCCGCACGCGCGAGATTGGCCTGCGCATGGCGCTCGGCGCCAGCCGGTCACAGATTCTCCGGTTGATCGTGCGCCAGGGGCTCGGTCCGATCGTGATCGGCGTCCTGGCGGGCGGCGCGCTGGGCGGGCTGGCGCGGCTGGGCTTGCAGCCCGGCCTCGCGCGCCTGGTGCCCGCCGTCGGTGTCTGGGCGCTCGTCAGCGTGCCGCTCCTGCTTCTCGGCGTTGGGATCCTGGCATGCTATCTTCCTGCACGCCGCGCCGCCCGCGTCGATCCCAACGTGGCGCTGCGAGCCCTGTGACCGCACGCCGTCGTCGCCGGACCCGGGCGCAGGCGACCGGCGCCGGGATACACTTCACCGTCGGGATTCCAAAGGGGGCTTTGTGACCAATCAGGCGTTCTTTCTGCACACCCTGTCGAGCGAGTTCGACCGGTTCCACAACGTCGTGGCCGCGCTGCCGGCCGACCGGCTCGACTATCGCCACGATCCGAAGTCGCGGACCGCGGCCGAACTGATCGGCCACCTCATCGGCCACTTCCAGGATCTGGTCGAGTTGATCGACGACGGCGTCATCCACCACCGCATGCACGTGCCGTTTCGCGATCTGCCCGAGGCGATCGCCCTGCTGGACGCCGCCGCCGGCGATACGGCATCGAGGATGGCAAACGTCAGCGACGAGGCATGGGCCCAGCCCGGCGACTTCTTCGTGGGCGATCGCTCCGCCATCAAGGCGCCCCGCCAGGCCCTGGCGTGGCTGCTGCTCCTCGACGGCATTCACCACCGGGGCCAGTTGAGCACGCTCATCCGGCCGATGGGCGGCAAGGTGCCGAGCATCTACGGTCCGTCGGCCGACACCGCGATGGGTGGCTGACCGCACCTGGACGCCGGCTGCGTGCGAATCGAGCGGCTTGGCTTGATCAGCCTGTGCGACCGGCAGCACGGCCGCGGCTCAGGCCGGCGACCAGGCTCGCGAGGAGGAACGCGGCGACGAACGGCAGTACGCGTTCCCACACGCCCTTCCAGGGATCGGCAGGCAGCGAGTAGGCGGCCACACTCAGCACGAATCCGGCCGTCATGGCCAGAACTGTCGCGCGCGCCGGCACGGGCCCCCGCCACACCGTGACGAGCAAGAGCGGCCCGAAAGCCGCGCCCATCGCCGCCCACGCAAACAGGACCCGCGAGAAGATCTCCTGGCTGCCGTAGAGCGCGGCACCGACGGCCCCGGCCGCCAGAAGCAGGACGACGACGCGCGAACGGGCCAGCAGGCTCCATCGCCCGGACGCGCCCATCCCCAGGTCGTGCGTGATCGCGGAGGCGGCGACCAGCAGCTGGCTGTCGGCCGTCGACATGATCGCCGAGAGCACCGCGGCGATCATCACGCCCGCCAGTACGGCGGGCAGCAGCGCATTGGCCGCGACGACCATCACGACTTCCGGGTCGGCCAGGTCGGGATAGAGCACGCGACCCGACAGGCCGAGCAGCAACATCCCGGCGTAGACGACCGCCGCCCAGCCGAGCCCGATCGCCCGCGCGCGACGGAGTTCGGTGGTCCCGAGGCGCATGGCCATGTACCGATTGACCACGTGCGGCTGTCCCGGATAGCCGAGGCTGATCCCGAGGATGCCGATGATGAAACCGATCCCCATCGTCCACGGCAAGCCCCGCGTCAGGCTCAGGTAATCGCCGCCGGGCACGGCCCGCAGGCCCTCGACCAGTGGCCCGAACCCGCCCACGGCGCCAAGGGCCACGACCGGCAGTACGACCGCGGTCACGGCCATGACCAGTCCCTGCAGCGTGTCGGTCAGGCTGACGGCCCAGAAGCCGCCGAGCATCGTGTAGAAGACGACCACGGCCGCGCCGATGAGAATGCTGGCCGTCATCGACAGGCCGAACGTCTCGCCGAACGTCTTGCCGGCGCCCTGGAACTGTGAGGCCACGTACACGCCGAGCGACAGCAGGATGATGCCCGAGGCCACGAGCACCACCGCGCGTCGGCCCGGCCGATCGGCGGGGCCGGCCAGCAGTTCGGTGACCGTGACCGCCCCGGTCTCGTGGCTGAGGCGCCGCAGCCCCGGCGCCAGCACGAACCAGTTGAGCGCGAAGCCGCCGACGCACGCCGGGAAGATCCAGAGGGCACCGAGGCCCCAGGCGTAGGCCGCGCCGCTCACGCCGAGCAGCGTCCACGCCGATGACGAGCTGGCCGCCGAGCTGAGCGCCGCCACCGTGGGCCCGAGCTGCCGGCCGGCCAGGAAGAAGTCGAGGCCGTCATGGGTGCGCCGGCCGGCGAACACGCCAATCAGCACGAGCGCGAGCTTGTAGGCCACGAGCGTGGCCAGGACGGTCTGTTCGTGAGTCACGCGCCTGCTCCCACCCGATGGACCTTGCCAGCGAACGCTGCTGATTATAGTGGCGCCACAGAGGTACAATCGGCAGACCAGCCAACGTCAGCCTGCCACCGCGAGCGAGACGGCGCCGTCCAGCTCGTCACGTTCGCCAAGGAGGTTCGTGCCATGCCCGCCGGATTCAGGCCAACGGCCCTCGCGGCCGCGCTCGCCTGCTGCCTCGTCAGTACCAGCCCGCGTGCGACCGCCCAGGGCCAGCAGACACCCCAGTTCCGAGCGGGCGTCGATCTCGTCCAGATCGACGTCTCGGTCCTCGACCGCGACCGCCGGCCGGTCCGCGAGCTGACCGCCGCCGACTTCACGCTGCTCGAGAACGGCGTCCCGCAGACCATCTCGAACTTCGCGTTCGTCGACACGCCCACGCGCGAGTGGACCGAGCGGGTCTGGCCCGACGACGTCGTGACGAACGTGCCGACCGGTGCCGCGGGGGGCGGGCGGCTGCTCGTCCTGCTCATGGACAACGTCAACACGTTCGTGCCGCGCTCGCACACAACCGCCGTGGCGACCGCGCGCGCCATCATTGGGCAGATGGGCCCGGACGACCTGGCCGCCGTCCTCTTCACGAGCCGGGTTGAACACGACCAGGACTTCACGAGTGATCGCGGGCGGCTGCTCGACGCGATCGAGAAATTCGGCTACGCCTTCGGTACCGACCCGATGATCCGGCTCGTCCGAATCGCCCGGGACCTCGAACTCGTGCCGGATCGGCGCAAGCTCGTCTTCTACATCGGGCCCGGCTTCCCCTTCAACGCGCGGCTGCTCGGCCCGGCGCAGGACACCTTCGGCGACGTCCAGGGCCAGATGGCCGAGCTCGTCCATCGGATGCAGGAGGTCTTTCAGTCGGCCCGCATCGCCAACGCCAACATCTACGCCATCGATCCGGTCGGCCTGGACGCCCCGACCGACGGCATGGCCATCGGCCGGCGCGAGGACTCCATCGATTTCCTGCGCATCGTGTCGTCGGAAACCGGCGGGCGCGCCATCGTCAACCTCAACGAGCCGGCGCGGCTGGTGCCGCGGGTCTTCCAGGAGAACGCGTCCTACTACCTGCTCGGATTCCAGTCCACCGACCCGACCTACGACGGCAAGTACCGCAGGATCCAGGTTCGGGTGAATCGCCGCAGCGTGGACGTGCGGACGCGCAGCGGCTACTTCGCGATCGGCCCGCAGCAGGGACGGGCGAGCATGTACAACCCGAAGGCGCGCGCCGAGCGCGCCGTGGCCGGCCGGCTGGCCGACCCCGACC
>DATKDF010000066.1:0-5471 GCA_035512795.1 Vicinamibacterales bacterium | reverse complement strand
TGAGCGCGCTCGACTGAACCAACATCCGGCGCGCTCATCGAGGCGCGGGTTCCCTCCGTCCGGCGGCGAAGCCGCCGCCGGCCCTTCGGGCCGGCGACGCCCGCCGCGTCAGACGACGGCAGCCTTCACGCCTTCATCCCTTCATGCCTTCACGTGAAATGACGCGCGAAGCGCAGTGTGAGCGTGTCCGTCAGCGCCGCGGCACCAGCTTCAGCACGCGACCCTGAGGGTTGTCGGTCAGCAGATACAGCGCGCCTTCGGGGCCCTGTTCGACGTCGCGGATGCGTTCACGCTGCGGCTGCAGGTCGGTGAGCAGGCGCTCTTCGCCGGTCACGCGCTCGCCCTTCAGATCCAGGCGCACGAGGTTCGTGCTCTCGAGGCCGCCGATGAAGAGGCTCCCTTTCCACGCCGGGAAGAGATCGCCCGTGTAGAAGACCATGCCGCCCGGCGCGATGACCGGGTCCCAGTAGTACACCGGCTGCTCCATGCCCTCCTTCGCCTGGAGGCCCCCCGTGATCGGGCCGCCGCGGTACTCGATGCCGTAGGCGATCGTCGGCCAGCCGTAGTCCCGGCCCCGCCGGACGACGTTCAGTTCGTCGCCGCCGCGGGCGCCGTGCTCGACTTCCCAGAGCTCGCCCGTTTCGGGGTGGAGCGCGGCGCCCTGGATGTTGCGGTGGCCGATCGACCACATCTCGGGCCGCGCGCCGTCGCGGCCGACGAACGGGTTGTCCTTCGGGACCGAGCCGTCCGGGTTGATGCGCGCCACTTTGCCGATCAGGCTGTCGAGGTTCTGCGCCTGCATGCGCCCGGGTGTGACGGACCGATCACCCTGCGTGACGAACAGCGTGCCGTCGCGCGCGAAGACGAGCCGGCTGCCGTAGTGCTGGCGCGAGGTGAGCGACGGCACCTGGTGATAGATGACCTGAACATCGTCGACGCGCGGCGCCGGGCCGTCGACGAACACGCCGCGCGCGGCGGCCGTGTTGTTCATGCCGTCGGCCTGCGGCTCGGCGTAGCTCCAGTAGATGAGGCGGTTGGTCGCAAACGCCGGGTCGAGCGCGACGTCGAGCAGGCCGCCCTGGCCGCGCGCGTCGACGGCCGGCAGACCGGCGACTGGCTCGGACATCGTGCCGTCGGCGCGCACCACGCGCAACCGGCCGGGCTTCTCGGTCACGAGCATCCGGCCGTCGGGCAGGAACGCGATCCCCCACGGCCGCTCGAGGCCGCTCGCGACCGTGACGACGTCGAAGGCGACGTTCGTCTTGCGCTCGGGCGCGCGCGTCTGGCCGGGGAAGGCCGGCACCTGCCCGGGCGCGTTCGGCGGCCGCGGATCGACGCCGCCCTGCGGCGTCTGGACGGCCGAAGCGGAGCCGAGGCATGCGATGAGGAGGGCGGTGACGAGGGTCGGCAGGCGCATGGGGTGATCTTATCCGGGCAGGCCGGATAGATCACATAGAGATGAAGGAAGCCGGGCGGCGGCTGCTCATCGTACTCACTCGAAACTGAGGGCTGAGGTGAGCTGGTCGAGGATGCGGTTGACGGCTTCGCGCGCGTCGGCGCTGAGCGCCGTGAAGGCAAACCCGGTGAAGTACTGATCCTTGTCGCGTGGCACGACGAGCGGCCGCGAGTAGGCCGCGCGCGCCGTGACCTCGACGAGACGCCCGGGCCCGCTGATGATGGCGAACCGGTGCACGTCGCCCACCCTGAACGGCACGTCGCTCACCAACGAGAAGCCGCCCACCCCGAGGTCGTGCAGCCGCACGGTCGCCTTCCCGGTCAGCAGGCGCGCCCGGAACTTCTCCGGGATCTGAATCCGTGGTGCTCGCCGCCGCTCGGTGTAGGGTTCACGGTCGCCTGGGCTCATCGCGCACACCCCCGCCTCAGACCCGCCTCGACGACGCCAGTTGGTTGCGGCCCGGTCGGGCGCATGGCAAGATGCCGATGCGCTCGAGGTGGTCGGCTGGTCGGTCCACCGGAGAGATTTGCAAGATGTCGGCCAGACTGATGACGTGGACTGTGGCCGGATTTCCCTCTCAGCGGTGGACGCGATGGGGTCGCCGCGCCACATGATGTGGCGCGCGGACCCCATTTGGGCAACGGGCGCCACATCGATGTCCGCTTTTCTGGCACGCTTCGGCCGCCGCCGTGACCGGCGCGAGGCGCCGCCCCCGGATCCGGCGACCTCGCTCGATGCCCTCCTCGCCGAACTGGTCCGCCAGGCCGATCTGGCCAGCCTTCGCTTCACGATGACCGCCCGCCTGGCCGAGCTCTCAGGCTGCGACCGCGTCGAGCTCTGCCAGCCGATTCCCGGCCAGCCGCGCTTCGCCGCCCGCACCGGCGCCGGCGACGGCCGGCCACACTTTGCCGCGCGCGGCCCGCTCGCGCGCTGGCTACGCGTCAACGAAACGTCGCTGCTCCTGCCCGACGACCGCGACGTGTTCGAGTACTTACCGGCCGACGAGCAGGCCGAACTCGACCAGGCCGAAGCCCGGGTGTGCCTGCCGGCCATGCTCCGCGGCGATCTGACCGCCATCGTCATTCTGGGACGTCCGAACGGGCGTGTCGCCGGCCTCGAGGATCGGCTCGACCTCCTCCAGCGCTATGCGGACCAGGCGGCACTGGTAGCCGAACGGGTCGCGCAGGCCGAAGCCGACCGCGAGCGCAAGCAGGCGCAGGCTCGCGTCCACCAGTTGGCGGCCGCCGGGCAACTGGCGGCGGCGATGGCGCACGAGATTCGCAACCCGCTGAGCGCCATCCGGGCCGGGTTGCAGTACGTCGCCACGGTCCCGGAAGTCCCGGCCGGCGACCAGGAACTGCTGGCCGAAGTGGTCGTCGACCTCGACCGGATCAATCGCACGATCTCGCAGGTGCTCGGCTACAGCCGGCCCCGCGATCTGCAGGTCGAAACCCTCGACCTCGTGCCCATCGTCCGGCACGCGCTCACGTTGCTCGGCCCGCACCTGCGCCACAACCGGATCGAGGTCGCGCTCGATCTTCCGGACACCTCGAGACACGTACGGGCCGATCCGCACGAGCTGCAACAGGTCCTCGTCAACGTGCTGCTCAATGCCTGCGAAGCATGCCCGTCTGGCGGGCGCATCAGGGTCGCGATCGCCGGGGCCGGCGACATCGTGCCCGGGGGCGTGGCGGTCGTCATCGCCGACACCGGACGTGGCATGACCGGCGAGGAGCTCGCGCGGGCTTTCGAGCCGTTCTTCACGACCAGGGAGCAGGGCACCGGCCTTGGCCTGGCCACCTGCCGGCAGGTGATGACCCGCCACGGCGGCGATATCCGGCTGGCATCGGAGAAAGGACGAGGCACGGTCGCGACGATCGTCCTGCCGGGAGCCGACGCGTGACGGCGCGCGTCCTCATCGTCGACGACGATCCGTCGCTGCCCCGCACGCTGGCGCGTATCCTGTCGGCGCACGGTTACGCCGTGTCGGTCGTCCCGAGCGGCGAACAGGCGGTCGAGGCGATGGCGGCATCGCCCTTCGACGTGGCGCTGCTCGACGTGAGCCTGCTGGGCATGACCGGCCTCGAGACGTTCACCGCCCTCCGGACGACGCACCCGTCGCTCATCGGCATCTTCATGACCGCCTTCGGCAGCATCCGCTCGGCCGTGCAGGCGATGCGCGCCGGCGGGTTCGATTACCTCACCAAGCCCTTTGACAACGACGAGCTGCTGCTCGCGCTCGAGCGCGCGCTCGACATCCGGCGGCTCGGCGAAGAGGTCCGCCTGCTTCGCGAGGAGATCGGCAGCCGGGTGGCGTTTCCCGGCATCGTCGGCCGGAGCCCGAAGATGCTCGAGGTACTGCGACTGCTGCCGCGCGCGGCCGCGTCGGCGGCTACGGTGCTCGTGCTTGGCGAGTCGGGTACCGGCAAGGAGCTCATCGCACGCAGCCTGCACCGGGGCAGCGAACACCCGTCCGGGCCGTTCGTGGCGGTCAACTGCTCGGCGATTCCGATTGACCTCTTCGAGACCGAGTTCTTCGGGCACGAGCCGGGCGCGTTCACCGGCGCCCGGGGCCGCCGGATCGGCCGCTTCGAGCAGGCGCACGGCGGCACGCTGTTTCTCGACGAGATCGGCGACCTGCCACTCGAAGCGCAGGCCAAGCTGCTGCGGGTGCTCGAAGACGGGCAGGTGGTGCGGCTCGGCGGGCGCAACCCGGTCACGGTCGAGGTGCGCGTCGTCGCGGCGACCAACAAGGATCTCGGGGCCGAAGTGGCCGCGCGGCGCTTCCGGCAGGACCTGTTCTGGCGGATCAACGTCGTGCCGATCGACCTGCCGCCGCTCCGCGAGCGGCAGGACGACCTGCCGCTGCTCGTCCAGCACTTCGTCGATCGGCTCAATGCCGAGGTGGGCCGCCGGATGCGGGGGCTGACACCCGAGGCGATGGCCCGCCTCGAGGCGCACGAGTGGCCGGGGAACATCCGGGAACTGGAGAACACGCTGCGGCGCGCGTTCGTGCTGGCCGACGGTGACCTGGTCACCGCCGCGGATCTGATGATTGTCGCGGGTGCGTCGGCGACGGGCGGATCCGGGGCGGGCGTGGCGGGCGCGTGGGCCGGCGGCGAGCGCGCCGGGTCGCTGGCCGACGTGCTGGCCCGGACGGCCGCGCGCATCGAGCGCGACCTGATCGAGTCGACGCTCGCGCGCTTTCGGGGCAACCGTGGCGCCACGGCCGAGGCGCTCGGCATCCATCGCAAGACGCTCTTCAACAAGATCCGCCAGTACGACCTGCGCGAGTTCGACGAATCGCTCGACGAGGAGTGAGGGTGCCGATCGGGCCGCGCCTCAGGTGCCCGACGTCGGGAAGCAGGCGACGGCCAGCAGGCCCGTGACGAGGACGAACGCCGCGAGGAGCGCCAGGTCGCGGCGGGCGTCGTAGAGCCGTCCGCCGAGATCGCGAACGGGGGGGTGGAACTGAGGGAGATCGGCAGCGCGCGGCACGCGCTTACGATCGAAGAGGATGCGCTGAAAGGCGTCGTCCGACTGCACTCGAAGGGTCAGTCGCGGTGGGTCGTCGAAGTGCTGATCCTCCAAGGTGCTTTGATAGGCGTCGAGGGCATTTCTCCAACGAGCCTCGGCGTACGCGCCCGTGTCGGCCACTGCGCCGAGCGCTCGCGCGAAGACCATCGCCGGATTCGGCGCCGCCAGCCACGCGAAAAGACGCTCGTGCCGGGCGGTGGCTGCGCGCGCCCGCTGCTCCACGGCAGCCAGGAAGAGGCGTGTTTCGGCCGCATCGGCGCGCCACACTTCCTCGATCTCTCCACGGACGGTCGGCGAGTCGGCAAGAAGCGCTGAACTGGGCGTATCGCCGGCCAGCCGGTCCGCTGTGGCGCCCATCAACTCCAGCGTGTTGGCGTACCTCGACAAGTGCATCGCCTGCAGTTCGTCCTCGTCACGGGCCTGCTGGCCGTCGCCTGCTTCCCGACGTCGGGCACCTGAGGCGCGGCCCGATCGGCAC
>DATKDF010000065.1:0-4236 GCA_035512795.1 Vicinamibacterales bacterium | reverse complement strand
AAACGCCCGGATCTGTGGAAAACTCCTCTGACCCCCTATGCCGGACAGCCTGTGCCACCATTGGTGCTTCAAGGCAGGATCGAGGCGTGGCGCGACGATTCGAACCGGTGTCGCTCGGCAGTCCGACGTTTACAAACGTCGAGGTCGGCGCGTTCCAGATCACCCGGGCCCGGTTTCCCGCCGGGCTCGTCTTGCCGGCGCACGTGCACGAACGCGCTTGTGTGGCCACGACCCTGTCGGGCGCCTGGGAATCGGTGCTCGGTCGTCAGTCGCACACCTGCCGGCCGTCGACACTGCTCGTCGAGCCGGCCGGCGATCGTCACAGCAACCACTTCACGGGGACGACCGATGTGCTCGTGATCCAGCCGGACGGGTCACGCGAGGATTTCTTCCGGCCCTGCCGGAAGCTGCTCGACGAGGCGCAGTCGTTCGTCGATCCGGCCATCGGCCTCGTCGCACGACGCCTCGCGGGCGAACTGACCGGACGGGATGAGGTGGCGCCGCTCGTCGTCGAGGGACTCGCGCTCGAGCTGGTGGCAACGGCGGTCCGTGGCGGGAACGGGTCGACGTTGACGCGAGATCAGCCGCGGTGGCTGCGGCGCGCGCGCGAACGGCTGCACGACGGCGCCGTGGCGGGCGTGTCGATCGGCGACGTCGCCGCTGAGGCCGGCGTCCACCCTGTGCACCTGGCGCGGGTCTTCCGGGCCTGCTACGGCACGTCACCCGGATCGTATGCGCGACGCGTCCGGCTGGATCGGGCCGCGGCTCGGCTGGTGTCGTCTGACGAGCCGATCGCGGTCATCGCGCAGGACGCGGGGTTTGCCGATCAGAGTCATTTCACCCGCGCATTCCGGCGGCACACCGGCTGGACGCCGGCCGCCTTCCGCCGCCGGATGCGCGGGTGAGCAGGGATCGATCGTTCAGGGCCGAACCTGGATGTTGCCGCTCGTGAGCGGTCCCGTCCGGTCGTTTGGTGGATCGTTCGGCCAGATCTTCATCTCGCAGTACTCGGCTGAGGTGTCGATGCCTCCGCCGCCCTCGAAGCCGAGGAACGTCGTGCGATCGATCACGCCGTTGCCCTCGCCGCTGTCGAGCACGCGGAACCAGACGTCCCTGCCAACCTGGTTGATGGCCCCGGTGAAAGAGCTGTGTGTCGAATTGTTCTCGGTGATGACGCCGCCGATCCAGGAACGGCCGTTCGCCGAATCGACCGCCATGCAGGTGACGCGGCCGGTGAAATCAATCAGTTCTCCGCCGAGCGTCGTCGTGTGGCGGAACTCGCCTTTGGCCGAACCGTCGGCCTTGGCCAGTGCGTTCATCGAGAACGTGACGATCACGCCCGCGTCGTAAGTCCCGTTTCCGGTGGCTGACATCACGATGCCGTTGCCGGCGGCCGAGGATCCGCCCGCAGCGACGCCGGTTGGTTCGATGGGGTTTGTCTGCTGGCAGCCGAGGCCGAAGGCCGCCAGAAACACCACGGTCGTTATTCGCTTCATTGTCACGTGTCCTCCGTTGGAGCTTCGACCGTAACCGGACACCGGGCTGCCGGTCTTGCACGCAGGCAAGGTTGTGGAATGGCCGCAACAAGTCGGCCGTGAGGCAGCCTGGCGGGTGGTCCGCGCCTCACTTGGGGCCTCCTTCAGGGTATTTCAGCGATCCCGTCAGGACATCGAGGCCGGCTGCCCGCCAGCATGGTTCGCATGGAGGGTCCCATGCGTACCATGCTCGCGTTCCTGATGTTGTCGACGGTGGCCGTGCCGGCCGCCGCGCAGTCGTTCGTGCCCCCGCCACCGAAGGTCGTGGGGTTGTCCGGTCCGCGTTTCGGCATCACGTCGCTCAGTCCCGGTGTCATCGAGAAACTCGCCGAGCGCGACATCGCCGTGCGCCCCATGATCAGCCAGTTCGGCTGGCAGTTCGAGCGGCAGTTCACCAGCCGCGGCAGCGGCCTGACGGCCATCAGCGAATGGGTCGTGCTCTTTGGAGGGCTCGAACAGAACGTGGCGCTGCCGAGCCTCACCTGGCTCGTCGGGCTTCGCAGCAGTCAGGGCGCCGAGTTCGGCATCGGGCCGAACATCACGCCGGCCGGAACCGCGCTCGCGCTGGCGGCCGGCGTCACGTTCCGGGTGGGCGCGATGAACGTGCCGATGAACTTCGCCGTCGTGCCGTCGCAGTCGGGCGTCCGGGTGAGCATCCTCTCCGGCTTCACTTTCCGGAGGTGATGTCCCGTCCTACTGCCTGTCGCGTCGGAGCGCCTGCTCGAAGGCCTCGCGGCCGCCGACGACCGGCAGCATGACGTGCGTCGCGCCGAGGTCGACCGAGAGTTCCGTGCCGGGTGCCGGCCACAACGTGAAGTCGCGGTCGCTCGAGAAGATCATCAGGCCGATGCGCGAGCCCGCCGCAACGACCTGATCGTCGGGCTGGAGGTCGAACGTGAGGGAGTAGAACGTCCCTGGCACGAGCGGTTGGCCGCGCGTCATCGCGTCGTAGTTGCCGCCGCGCGTGAGCGACGCGTGGTTCTGCGGATCGGCCCAGCCGCGCGTGATGAGATTGTGTGGCCCGATGCCGCCTTCGAGCCAGGGCAGCACGACGAGGTACACCGACAGGTTCGCCGCCGGCCTGTTCGAGGCCAGCCGGATCGTCACGCGCGGCGTGCCCGAGATGTGGACGGGAGCCAGGAGTTCAAGCGTCGCATACAGCAGCCGATGCGGCGACGACTCGGCCAGCGCGAGCGACGGGCCGTCCACCTCGACGTTGTCGCTGAACGTCTCGACGACAGCGCCAGGCGTTTCGAGGCCGAGCGTGCCGCGGGCACTGCCCCCCACGCCGGGAACGAGCGTGACCTCGGCCGCGTCCGGATGCGGGTAGTTGGGATAGGGCACGGGCGGCGGCGTGACTCCCCGTCCGCGTCCCCGGCCGCCCCGTCCGCGCGCGCCCGCGGCGTCGGCGACCGGTTCGGGTGGCTCGCCCTCGCGGACGATCCACGCCTTCGGGTCGCGCTCGACGCCGTTGTCGATGCCGTGAAGGTACCGCGTGAACCAGCGATTGGTCAGTTCGAGCGGCGGCGCGCCGCCGTGGCCGCCCTGGTGAAAGTAGACCTGCACCGGCACCCGGCCACGCAGTGCGTTGACGATGCGCACGCTGTGCTCGGGGACGACGTTCCAGTCGTTGAAAGCGTGCGCCATCAGTACGGCCGCGCGCACCTGGCCGACAAGCGGCAGCAGATCGCGTGACGCCCAGAACGCGTTGTAGTCGCCGCTCACCCGATCCCGTCCGCCCGCCATTTCATCGTCGCGGTACACGGCGTTGCAGTAGGCACGGCGGTCGGGCTGACCGCTGTTCACGTAGTCGTACAGGAAGTCGATGTCTTCTCCGAGCCATCCGCCCGGATGCCGCACGAGGCCGTGCGACCGGTAGTAGTGGTAGTACGAGGTGTTCGGCGCGATCGGGACGATGGCCTCGAGCCCTTCGACTCCGGTGACTGCGGCCGCGAGCGGCAGCGTACCGCTGTACGAGGTGCCGATCATGCCAACCTTGCCCGTCGCCCACGTCGTCGCCACGACCTCGTCAGTGCCATCGACCGTCCGGAAACCCTTCGCACGGCCGTTCAGCCAGTCGATGACGGCTTTCGGGGCGAGCCGTTCGGGTGGTCCGCCGACGGTCGGGCACCCTTCCGACAGGCCCGTGCCCGGTGCTTCCGAGTGAACGACGGCGAAGCCGCGCGGCAGCCACGTGCTGACGTGCGAGTTGGAAATGCGGTCACGATCGGGCTCGTACTCGATCGACGGCTGTGAGGTGCGTGCCGGGGGCTCGGCACCAATCTCCTGCCGGACATCCCACAGGAACTCGCGGTTGCCCGACGTGCCGGCGTAGTACGGCGACGATTCATAGATGACCGGGACTCTGAGGCGCTCGGTCTCGGTCTGCCGGGGCCGGGTGACGTCGACGTGCATGCGGTCGGGCCGGCCGTTGCCGTCCGAGTCGAACGACGTCTCGACCCAGAGCCGCTCGCGGATCCAGAGCGCTTCGTCGGCAAAGGCGGGCACGACCTGCGCCTGGCCGTCGACGAAGACCGGCAGGGCGCGGTCAGCCGGCGACGGCGCCTGCGCGGAGACGAGCGTGGCCAGCAGGGCCGCGCCAGAGAGGACAAGGGCTGTGCGTTTCATGGGGTCGGAGGAGTTTTCCACAGATCCGGGTCCAATGGGGTCAGAGGTCGGCTGTGCACGGGGCCGACCTCTG
>DATKDF010000064.1:0-17989 GCA_035512795.1 Vicinamibacterales bacterium | reverse complement strand
GCCGCGGCGGTGGTCAGCCCCGTGAGTGGTATCGAGGCATCCCGGTGCCGTCCGACATGCCGGCCAACTTCACGCGCCGCAACAACACGAACTACATGCAGACGGCCGTGCTCTCGGCGCTGCAACTGACGTCGATGTTTCCGAACCTCATCGTCGAGAACTTCTACGTCAAGACGCGCAACTCGATGACGGCCGGCCTCGACGCCGCGCCGCACGCCTACGTCATCCCCGTGCAGCGCGACATGACCAAGCCGGCCGAGCTCGTCCGCATCCTGAAGGTCCAGGGCATCGAGGTCGGCCGGTTGACGGCACCCGCCACGGTCGGCGACGACACCTACCCGGCCGGCTCGTTCATCATCAAGGCCGGACAGCCGTACTGGCGACTCGCGAAGAACCTGCTCGAGAAGCAGGACTACCCCGATCCGGCGCTTCGCACGTATGACGACAGCGGCTGGTCGATGGGTCACGCCTTCAACGTGGAGGTGACGGAGATCGCCGACCGCTCGATCCTCGACGCGCCGGTGACACTGGTGCAGACGGTGCAGCTTGCCGGCACGACGCACGACTGGGTCGGCACATGCGACGGACCCGTGCACTCGGTGGTCCTGCACTACGGGTCCAACCACATGGTGACGTTGCGGTATCGGACAAGACACGTTC
Organism: Vicinamibacterales bacterium; assembly: GCA_035512795.1. Lineage (GTDB taxonomy): Bacteria > Acidobacteriota > Vicinamibacteria > Vicinamibacterales > SCN-69-37 > DATKDF01. The sequence goes on along the minus strand of DATKDF010000064.1, from coordinate 17,329 downwards.
CGATGCGGGTGACCCGGGAGTCCTTCACGACCGCCGGCCACGACGTACCGGCCGGCTCGCTGGTGATTGGCAGGGTGATTGGCAGCGCACGGTCGTCGACCGTCGAAGCCCTCGACCAGCAGCATGCCGACGTCACGCGCATCGCGCGCGAGCTCGGTCTGGACACGGCCCGCATTTGCGGTGAGCCGACGGTGCCGACGCACGACGCCGACGTGCCGCGCATCGCGGTCTACTCGAACTGGTCGGGCACGCAGGAACTCGGCTGGTACCGGCACGCGTTCGACCAGTTCGAGATCCCGTACGAGCTCATCTACAAGGAGCGTGTCGCGGCGGGCCATCTCGAGCGCGACTTCGACGTCATCGTCATGGCGATGCAGAACGTCAGCCGGAGCCAGGTGATGGCGCCGCCAGCCGCGCAGCCCTCGCCGTACCAACGGAGCGAGAAGTACAGGTTCCTCGGGATGTACGGCGAGACGGCCGACACGTCAGGCGGCTTCGGCGAGGCGGGCGCCCGGGCCATCGAGCAGTTTCTCGAAGCCGGCCGCACGCTCATCACGACCGGCCAGGCGGTCCGCTTCCCGATCGAGTTCGGCCTGGCCCGCTCGGTGGACACCGAGTCGGTGCAGGGCCTGAACGCCCAGAAGCCGCTCGTGCAGGCCGAGATCGTGAAGACGACACACCCGGTGTTCTACGGCTACGAACAGGCCATCATCCCGGTGAAGTTCGGCCAGAACCAGTCAGTCTTCCGCGTCGGCGTGGCCGATGAAGCCAACGTGCTCATCCGCTACGTCGGTGGCCAGGACTCGGTACTGAGCGGTCTGGCCGAAGGCGCCGACACGCTCCGCGGCCGCGCGTTCGCCATCGACATCCCCGAAGCCTTCCGGGGCCGGGGCCGCGTGCTCATGTTCGCGGGTAACCCCGTGTACCGCTGGCAGAACCACGGCGAGTTCAACATGGTCTTCAACGCCATCGTCAATTGGAACGACCGATAGTGAACAGCACTTCCGCGGTCTCTATCTCTTCACTGCGAACGTCGTCTTGAAGTCGATGTCTTCGCGCAGCGAATTCGAGACCGAGCAGTACTTGTCGCGCGAGAGTTCAATGGCGCGTTCGATGACCGTGTCGTCGATGTTGCCGGTGACGTCGAAGTGCAGGTGCATCGACGTGTAGCGGCGCGGCGGTTCGGGCGCGCGGTCGCCGTCGAACGTGACGCGCAGCCCCTTCAGGTCGTGCCGGCCTTTCTCGAGCACGTAGACGACGTCCATGGCCATGCAGGCCATCTGGGCGTAGGCGAGCGCCTGCATCGGCGACAGCGTCCCCGTGGTCGAGCTGTGGAGTTCAACGGGCGGCTCGCCTTCACCGCTCTTGAAGCGCAGATCGCCGATCCAGTCCATCGAGAACGTCGCCATGGGTCTCCTCTGTCTCCGGCCGGCCGTACCGGGCCCGGAGAGCCGAGATGGCCGCGTAGGGCAGCACGCGCACCAGTTCGGCGGCGGTCGTCTCGCCGGCCCGCAGGCGGGCATGGGCATCGGCCGCCATGTCGATCGTCGTCCGTGCCGCGCTCCGCACCACCTCGTCGAACGGCGCCCGCCGGGTGACCAGCATCAGGTCGTCGTCGTCGGGCACCCAGAAGTCGGTGAGCAGGAGCCGGCCCCGATAGCCCGTGAAACCGCACGCCGCACAGCCGGCGCCGCGGTAGAACAGCCCCTCGACGGCCGTCCGGCCGAACAGTTCCATCGCTTCACGCGCCGAAGGCGCCGCCGGCTCGCGGCAGGACGAGCATATCCTGCGCGCAAGCCGCTGCGACAGCACGCCCGTGAGCGACGCGGCGATGAGCGACGCGTCTACGTGGAGATCGACCAGGCGGGGCAGCGCCGCCACGGCCGTGTTGGTGTGGAGCGTGCTCAGGAGCAGATGCCCGGTCTGCGCCGCGCGAAAGGCCATCTCGGCCGTGTCCTCGTCGCGGATCTCGCCCACCATGATCACTTCCGGGTCGTGCCGCAGGAAGGCGCGGAGGTAGCCGGCAAACGTGTTGCCGATCGCCGGGTCCACCGCGCACTGGCTCAGGCCCGGGTAGAGGTACTCGACCGGATCCTCGGCCGTCAGAATGCGGAGCTCGGGCCGGTGCAGGTGCATCAGGCACGCGTAGAGCGTGGTGGACTTGCCAGAGCCGGTCGGGCCGGTCACGAGAACGATGCCCGTCGTCCGGCCGAGCAGCGCGTCGAGGCGGGCGGCGACGATGGGCGAGAGCGCGAGGTCGGCGAGCCCGCGCGGGGCGCCGGAGCGGTCGAGCAGGCGGATGACGACCGACTCGCCCGAATGACTCGGCAGCACCGACACCCGGCAGTCGATGGCCGAGAGCGTGCCGGCCCGATCGACGCGCACCTGGAAGCTGCCGTCCTGCGGCCGCCGGCGCTCGGCAATGTCGAGCGCGGCAAGGACCTTGACACGTGAGACGACCTCGCGCGCGTGCCGATCGAGTGCGTCCTGGAGGGTGCCGAGCGGCGGGGGTCGCAACACGCCGTCCACACGGAACCGCACGGCCAGCCCCGACGCCAGCATCTCGACGTGCACGTCACTTGCGCGGTCGGCGACCGCGCGTCCGAGGACGCGCCCGACGAGCAGGTCGGCCCGCCCGGCACCGGCCGCGCCGTCGCCGGACACGACCAGGGCGCGGGCCCCGGGCGATGGCCCGAGTTCGCCTTCGGGCTGGCCGGTGACCATCTCGACCGGTGCGGCGTCCGACTCGTACAGCCGCCGCGCCGCGCGTTGAATGGCGGCGGCCGGCGCCGTGACGACGTCGACCGGGCAACCGGTGATCCGCGCGAGCTCGTCGACGACACCGCGCGCGGTCGGGTCGTCCATCGCCACGGTCAATCGTCCGGCCCGGAGCGACACCGGCACGAGCGCGTGCCGCCCGGCGTACCGGCGGCCGACGAGCCTCGTCAGTGCCCTGTCGACCGCGCTCGATTCGAGATCCACGTACGGCACACCGCACTGCCGGGCGAGCGCCTCGTGAAGCCGCTCGTCGGTCAGGAAGTTGAGGTCGATCAGGACGCGACCGATGGGCAGCTTCCGGAGCACCTGCTCGCCCAGCGCGTGTTCGAGCTGGGCGCTCGTGACGCTGCCGGCCGCGGTGAGCAGTTCGCCGAGCCGGGGACGTGCGTTGACGGTGGGCATGGTCCCGGCGGTTTCAAGAAGCGATCCGCTCGCCCGGGCCCGGCGGCTGCGGCGGCGATGGCGAATCCGGCCGGCCAGGTTGCAGGAACTGCGATCCGGCCATCCCCCGGCGATCGCAGAAACCGCACTGCCGCGGAACATTGCCTACAATGTGAACGTCCAAAGCCAGTGCCGCCATGACGAGCCGACCCACCAGCCGACAGGCTCCGCCGCCACCGCTCGGCGAGTTCGAGCAGCTCACCATGCTGGCCGTTCTTCAATGCGACGGCGAGGCCTACACCGTGCCGATTCGCCGGACGCTCGAGGACAAGGCCGGCCGCCGGATCTCGCGCGGCGCGGTCCACACGACGCTCGAACGGCTCGAGGGCAAGCGCCTCCTGACATCGCGCCTCGGCGAGCCGCTGGCCGTGCGGGGCGGCCGCGCCCGGCGCTATTACGACGTCACGCCGCGCGGCGTCGAGGCCCTGCGCGCCGCGCGCGTCGCACTGGCACGCCTGTCGAGCGGGCTCGAGTCACTACTGGACCCGCGCCGATGACACGCCCGGTACCCGATCCGCCGCGGCTCTCCGAGTGGATCGCGCGACTGGCGGCGGGACGCCATCGCTGGGACGAAGCCGTCGGTGGCGACCTGCGCGAGGAGTTTGCGGCCGTCACCGATCGGCTCGGTCGCGAGGGCGCGTTCCGTTGGTACCGCCGCCAGGCCCGCGATCTCATCGTCGATCGACTCGCGGACACGTCGCGCGGCTGCGGTCGCGCGCTCATCTCGCTCGTCAAACCCCAGGGAGACCACCCCATGCGCGCCGTCCTGACCGAAATCCGCCCGGCCCTGCGCTCGCTCGTCCGGCAGCCGCTGTCGACCGCCGCCATCGTCGTCACGCTGGCCGTCGGGCTCGGCATGAACGCGGCGGTCTTCGGCATGGTCGACGCGCTCGCGCTGCGACCGTTCACGTTCACCGGCGTGGACGAGATGGTCCTGTTCTCCGAGAACTCGACCTACGACTTTCCGCAGGAGACGGTCTCACCGGCCAACTTCGCCGAGTGGCGTGCCGAGGCCACGTCGTTCTCGTCGATGGCCGCCTTCACCCAGTCGGACGTGAACATGGCCGGCGGCGAGCAGGCCGACAGGGTCGGCGCGGCGATCGTCTCCGGCGACTTCTTCGTACTGCTCGGCATCGCCCCCGCACACGGCCGCCTGCTCGCGGCGGTTGACGAACCGCGTGGCAATCATCAGCAGGTCGTGCTCGCCGATGGACTCTGGCGTCGCCGCTTCGGCGGTGAGACGACGGTCGTCGGCCGTTCGGTCCAGCTCGATGGCCAGCCCTTCACCGTCGTCGGCATCGCGCCGCCCGGTTTCGACTTTCCGACCGGCTCCCAGCTCTGGACGCCGCTCGGCTTCTCGCCCGACGACTGGGCCGATCGGCGCAGTCAGTATCTGACGGTCGTCGCACGGCGGAAGCCCGGCGTCACGTTCGAGGCCGCGGCCGCCGAGATGGCGACCATCTACGGCCGCCAGCAGACCGCGCATCCGGCCGAGCTGCGGGACCGGCGGCTGAACACGCACACGTTCACGAACGGCATGGTGGACTTCGGCCTGCCGCGCGTGCTCGGCCTCTGGCAGGCCGCGGCACTCTTCCTGCTCGCGATCGGCATTGCCAACGCGGTGAACCTGCTGCTCGCACGCGGCGCCGATCGCCGCCGTGAGCTCGCGCTCCGCACGGCACTCGGTGCCGGCCGGGCGCGCATCATGCGGCAACTGCTCGTCGAAAGCCTGCTGCTCGCGCTCATCGCGACGCCGGCGGCGCTCGTGGTTGCGGCGGTCACCGTGGGCATCATCCGCGGCGCGATGCCGCCCGAACTGGTGCGCTACGTCACCGGCTGGCTCGAGATGGGCGTCGACTGGCGGCTGGCGCTCGCCACGCTCGCCGCAGCCGCCGTGACGTCGCTCGTACTCGGACTCCTGCCGGCCCTGCAGGCGACGAACCTTGCCGTGGTCTCGAGCCTTCGCGAAGGCGGCCGCTCGATGACGGGCGGCCGGCACCGGCTGCGCCGTGCGCTCGTCGTCGCACAGATCGCGTTGGCGCTGCCGCTGCTCATCGCCTCGGGCATGGCGGCGCTCGGTGCCCAGCAGTTGGCGAATGGGCCGCAGGGGTACGACCCGGACGGGTTACTGCGGCTCCGTGTGGCGCCGCCGGAGGCCGACTATCCCGACGCCGAATCGCGTCGTGTGCTCGCGCGCCGTCTGGTCGAGGATGCGGGCCGCCTGCCCGGCATCACGGGCGCGGCCAGCACGACGGCCCTGCCGTCGGGGATGAACAACATGCGGCGCGCGCTGACGATCGACGGCCGGCCGGCCGATCCCGACCAGCCGCCGACGTTCGTCGACTACCGCGCCGTGTCGGCCGACTACCACGCGGTGATGCGCATGCCGGTTTTCGAGGGCCGGAGTTTCACGGCGATGGATCGCGAGGGCACCCAGCCGGTGGCAGTCGTCAGCCGGACGTTCGCCAGCCGCTTCTGGCCGGACGGTTCGCCCGTCGGGGCGCGTGTGCGCCTCGGGGAGGATGCGGCGCCGTGGCTCACGGTCGTCGGTGTCACCGGCGACACGATCCACGACTGGTTCTCGTCGCGCAATCAGCCGACGATCTACGTGCCGGTCGAGCAGTGGCCGAGTTCGCAAATCCACCTGGTGATGCGCACGGACGGTGACCCGGAAGCGCTGGCGGGCGCCGCGCGCGGCGTCGTGGCCGCCATCGACCCGAACCTCGCGCCGTTCGACGTCTCGACCATGCGCGATGCGGTGCGGGTGCGGACCACGGGCATCCGGTTCATCGGCGGCATGATGGCCGGCTTCGGATCGATCGCGCTGCTGCTCGCGGCCATCGGCATCTACAGCGTGATGGCGTTCTTCGTCTCCGAACGGCGGCAGGAGATCGGCATCCGCATGGCGCTTGGCGCCACGGCTCGGCGCGTGCTGGTCGGCACGGCGCTCACCAGTGGCTGGATGACGGCCATCGGTCTCGCGATCGGCCTCACGCTCGGCGTACTGCTCGGCCGGCTCGTCGAGAACGCGCTCTTCGGGGTAATCGCGCTCGACGTCACGATGGTCGTCGCGGTCGGCGCGCTGCTCGGCGTTGTCGCCGTCGCCGCCAGCCTCATTCCGGCCCGGCAGGCGGCACGGGTCGACCCGGTGACGGCGATGCGGAGCGAGTAGGCGACCGCGGCTGGCGGTAGAATCCCCTGCATGCGGGGACCCCTTGTCATCCTGACGGCCGCCTTCGTCGGCGCGGTGGCCGTGTTCGCCCTGGCCGCGCAGGACAGCGCCGACGTCACGCGCGCGCGGCGCCTGTTGCGCGAGGCGCCCGTCTTCGACGGGCATAACGACTACCCCTGGCAGGTGCGCGAGCGGGCCAGGGGCGACATCGACGCGCTCGACCTGCGCCAGCCTCAGCCGGAGCTGATGACCGACTTCGCGCGCCTCGCCCGGGGCGGCGTCGGCGCACAGTTCTGGTCGGTGTACGTGCCGTCGCCGCCGCCCGGCACGCCGGCCTCGGCCACCGTCACCGCGACCCTCGAACAGATCGACGTGGTCCACCGGATGGTCGCGAAGTACCCGGACCGCCTCGCGCTCGCGCGCACGGCCGACGAGGTCGAGCGGGCGCGCCGCGAGGGCCGGATCGCGTCGCTCATCGGCGTCGAGGGCGGGCACTCGATCGACTCGTCACTTGGCACGCTCCGGATGATGTACCGGCTCGGCGCGCGCTACATGACGCTCACCCACTCGCTCAACACGCCGTGGGCCGATGCAGCCACAGACACGCCCACCCATGACGGGCTCACGCCGTTCGGCGTCGAGGTCGTGCACGAGATGAACCGGCTCGGCATGCTCGTCGACCTCAGCCACACGTCGCCGGCGACGATGGCCGACGCGCTCGACGCCGTGCGCGCACCGGTCATCTTCTCGCACTCGTCGGCACGCGCGCTCACCGACGTGCCGAGGAACGTCCCCGACGACATCCTGCGCCGCCTGCCGCGGAACGGCGGCATCGTGATGGTGACGTTCGTCCCCGGCTTCGTGTCGCAGGAGATCGCCGACTGGAGCGCACGCGAGACGGCCGAGCGGCGCCGCCTGGCGGGACAACCCGGCGCCGACGCGGCGGCCGTCGATCGCGCGCTGGCCGACTGGCGGCGGGCCAACCCCACGCCGCGCGCGTCGATGCTGCAGGTGGCCGACCACATCGACCACATCCGCAAGGTCGCCGGCATCGACCACATCGGACTGGGCGCCGACTTCGACGGCATCACGAGCGTGCCGGTCGGACTCGAGGATGTCTCGAGCTACCCGCTGCTCCTCGGCGAACTGGTCAACCGCGGCTACTCGGACGAGGACATCCGCAAGGTCACCTGGCGCAACATCCTGCGGGTGATGCGGCAGGCCGAGGCCGTGGCCGCCGGCAGAGCGGGAGCCGGCTCCTGACGGCGCGCGGCCTCACCATCGTCGCCCTCGGCGACTCGACGACGGCCGGCACGCCGGGGTTCCTGTCGCCGATCGAGACGCCGCCCGACGGCGCCGGCGACGTCCTGAGCCAGTACGCGCACTGGCTCACCGCCGCGCATCCCGACTGGCGCGTCCTCAACCGTGGCGTCAACGGCGAGCGGACCGACGAGATTGCCGACCGGTTCGACCGCGACGTGCTCGCGCACGCGCCTGACGCCCTCGTCGTCATCGCGGGGGTCAACGATGTCTACCAGGGCCGGCCGGTCGATCACGTGACGCAGCACCTGCGCGCCATGTATGCGCGCGCCGCGACCGCACGGATTCCCGTCGTCGCCGGCTCGATCGTGCCCTACAACACGGCGACGGCCGACCAGAACGCGCGGATGCATGCGATCAACGGGTGGATGGCCGCCGAGGCCGCGCGCGACCCGAACCTGACGTTCGTCGACACGCGGCAGGCCGTCGCCGCGCCCGGCCAGCCGGACCGGCTGGCCGGTTCACCCGACGACCTGCACCCGGACGTGGAGGGTTACCGGAAGATGGCCGACGCGATCGGCCCGGCCATCATCCGGGCGCTGGCCGGACGCGTGGTTCGTACGTAGGGCCGACTGGACCGTGAGCCGGCCACTGCGCCCTGCTGCAATACGCGGTTCACCAGTTCGCGAAACTCATTCGACGGATTGGCGCCGCCCGGGCTCTGTGTGAAGACCATGCCGACGATCTCGCGCGCGGGATCGACCCACGCCATCGTGCCGTCCGATCCGGTGTGGTAGTAGCTGCCGTCGTCGCGCATCATCCAGCCGTAGGCGTACGCGGTGTTGGCGCCGGACTTGACGCGGCCGGTGAGGGCGGCGCGGACGGTCGCCTCGCGGAGATAGCGGCGCCCGTCGAGCTCGCCGCCGTGCCGGTACATTTCCAGGAACCGCGCGTAATCGGCCACCGTGGAAATCATGCCGCCCGACGCGCGAATCACCGGAAAGTCGGGCGCGTCGCCGGGCGTGAACCCCTGCGTGAAGACGACCGGACCGCCGCGCCCGCCCGATCGTCGTCCGCGGTAGACGGTCGCCATGCGGTGGAGCTTGGCCGGATCCTCGTGGTTGAGCGTATCGACCATGCCGAGAGGATCGTAGATTCGCGACTTCAAGAACACCTCGAGCGGCTGCCCTGACACCACTTCGATGATCGCACCGAGCGTGTTGTATCCCGCGTTGTTGTACGCGTACTCGCCGGGCGCGGCGGCCGGACCCTCTGCGCCGAACTTCGCCACGGCGGTCTGGAGCGTGCGCTCCTCGTCGTCCTCGAACGGATGGAAGATGGGCCCGATGCGCAGGCCCGACGAGTGCGTGAGCAGTTGCTCGATCGTGACGGCACGCGACTTGTCGTTGTCGTACGACGACAGGTGCCTGGACACCGGATCGCTGACGGCCAGCCTGCCTTCGTCGGCCAGCATCAGGATGGCCGCCGCGACAACCGGCTTGGTGTTCGACGCCATCCGGAACAGCGTGTCGCGTTCCATCGGTAAGCGGTAGGCCTCGTGGCGGAAGCCCACGGCCTCGAACAGGACGACCTGCCCGCGACGGGCGACGTAGAGCACGGCGCCCTTGATCTCGTCGCGCGCGACGGCGTCGCGGTAGAGCCGCACCGCGGCGTCGAACGACGCCGCCTGCCCGGCCGGCGCCATCCGGTCGGCGCGAAGAGCCGGCGCCGACGACGTGAACGCAAGCCCCACCGCGATCGCGACGGCGACGACGAGCGACTGCCTTCTCATGAACGACTCCTCTCCTCGAGCATGCCACCGAGCACCCCGGCGAGCGACCGCGACTGCTCCACCACGATGTCACTGGCGTCGGGCACGAGACCCGTGCGCCGCCAGCCGAACCCGTACCGGGCGAAGCAGAAGCCGGCCCCAGCCGCCCGGGCCGTGTCCCGGTCGATCGCCGAGTCGCCGACAAGCCACGTGTCGGCGGCCGACGCCCCGGCGCGCATCATCACATGCCGCAGGCCGGCCGGATCGGGTTTGCGCGCAAACGGGCCGTCCCCGCCGACGACCCAGCCGAAGTGGCGCTCGAGGCCGAAGGCCTCGAGCAGCCGGCGGGCCGGCGCCTTCGGCTTGTTGGTGACGATGGCCAGCCGCGCCTGGGTCGCGAGCGCGGCGATGGCCTCCACAATGCCCTCGTAGGGCCGGGTGTGGCGGGTCAGCCGTTCGTCATAGGCCTGCCGGAACCGGTCCAGCGCCTCATCCAGGGACACCTCGAGAGCCCGGGCCGCCAGGGCGCGCGCCACGAGCGTCCTGGCGCCGTCGCCGACCATGTCCACGACGGCATCGACGGGCAGCGGTGCGGCGCCATAGGTGGCCAGCATGGCACTCGTGCCATCGGCGAGGTCTCGCGCCGAGTCGATCAGGGTGCCGTCGAGGTCGAACGCGAAGAGCATGGCTCGTGTGCGTGTCAGCTTATCGCGCGCCCGGCCGGCCAGGAGCCCCAGCCGGACGTCTGTCGGGATACCGGTGTGGAGCGCCGCCCGCGTAGTAACGTAAGAAGGACTGGGGACCCCTGAAATGACCACCGTGCCGATCACCCGTGTGGCCTTTGCCACCGCCGCCGCGTTGACGTTGCTCGTGTCCGACCCGGCGGCCTGGCAGCAGACGCAGTTTCGCGTCGGCGTCCAGACCGTGCCCATCTACGCCACGGTGCTCGACCGCGAGGGCCGGCTCGTGCCGGACCTCGACCACGAACACTTCGAGGTCTACGACAACGGCAAGCTGCAGACGATCACGAACTTCACGGCCGACGTCCAGCCCATCACGGTCGTCGTCATGCTCGACACGAGCGGCAGCATGACGCTCTATCTCGACCTGCTGAAGCAGGCGGCCGAGCAGTTCGTCATCCGGCTGCTGCCCGACGACCGGGCCAAGATCGGGTCGTTCTCGGACAAGATCCTGTTCAGCCCGACGCGCGGCGCGTCGTTCACGGGCGACCGCGACGCCCTCCTGCACGCGCTCCGGAACGACATCCAGTTCGGCAACCCGACGCGGCTCTGGGACGCCGTGCTCCTCAGCATGGCGGAACTGTCGAACGAGCCGGGCCGGCGCGTCGTGCTCGTCTTCACCGACGGCGACGACAACTCCAGCACGCTGGCCGGGCGCGGCGACGTCATCGACCGGTCGCAGGCCGAGAACTTCATGGTCTACGGCATCGGCTACCGGAGCCGGTACTTCGACGGCCGGTCGTGGGTCACCACGCGGCCGGATCGCGGGTTGCGGCCCCTCGCGCTCGAGAGCGGCGGCGGCTACTTCGAGCTGACGCAGGCGCACGAACTCGGCCCGACGTTCACGCGCGTGGCCGACGAACTGCATCGCCAGTACGTGCTGGGCTTCTCGCCGGAGGTGCTCGACGGCAAGGTGCACCGCCTCGAGGTACGCGTCAAGGTCCCCGGCATGACCGTGCGTGCCCGCCAGAGCTATGTCGCGGCGACGGCCTCGGGCGCGGAGGCCCCGCGCCGGTAGGACGCCGTGTTCGACTTTCCGACGCCCGGCCGGCTCTTCACGATCGTGGTGCTCGCGGCGGGGGCGGCCGTGGCCGTGCCGCGCGCGCACGCACCGCACGCGACGACACCGCCGCAGGCGCAGCAGCCCCAGCAGCCCGTCTTCCGCACGGGCGTCGAGACCGTGGCCATCTACGCCTCGGTGCTGGACCGGTACGGCGAACTGGTCACCAACCTCACCGAGGACGACTTCGAGGTGCTCGACGAGGGCCAGCGGCAGACGCTGACGCTCTTCGTCAACACGTATCAGCCCATCACGGCGACGCTGCTGATCGACTCGAGCGCCAGCATGACGCTGAATCTCGAGCGGGCCACGGCGGCGGCCGAGCAGTTCCTGATCCGGCTGCTGCCCGAGGATCGGGCGCGCGTGGGGAGCTTCGCCGACAAGGTCCGATGGGCGACCGAGCTGACCGGCGACCGTGACGAGCTCCTGCGCGGCCTGCGCGAGAACCTCGACGTCGGCAATCCCACCCAGCTCTGGGATGCGATCGACGAGACGCGGCGCGCCCTGGCGTCAACGGGCGGACGCCGCGTGCTCCTGCTCTTTACCGATGGCAACGACACGGCCAGCCGGATGCCGCGCGCGAACCTGTTCGAGGAGCTCCGGGCCGACGAAGTCATGGTCTACGTCGTGCAGTTTCCGCAGGTACGCTGGCCGGACATCGAGCGGTCGCTCTATCAGGTGGCGCTCTCGCACCGGGGCCCCGCCAGCGAGCGGCCCGCACGGACGGCGCGCGAGGCGGCCCGGCGCGTCACCGATCACCTGTTCACCCTGTCCTCGCAGACCGGCGGCGGTCACATCGTCCTCACGCGGCTCGACGACCTGAATGCCACGTTCACGCAGGTGATCCACGAGCTGCATCATCAGTACCTGATGGCGTTCACGCCCCAGCGCCGCGACGGGCGCATCCACAACCTGGAGGTCCGCGCGCGCAGCGGCACCACGGTGCGCGCGCGTCGGAGTTACCTGGCCCCGCGGGCCACCGGAGACCAGCCCTAGCACGATATAGTGCTGTGTCCAGGATGTTTGTCCACGTGCGACCTGCCCTGATCGTCCGTACGTGCGTTGTCGCCGGCCTTGCGGTCGCGCTGTCAGGCTGCTCGCTCAAGAAGATGGCCGTCAACAGCGTGGCCGGCATGCTGTCGGAAAGCGGCGCCACGTTCTCGTCGGACGAGGACCCCGAACTGGTGCGCGACGCGATCCCGTTTGCGTTGAAGCTCTACGAATCACTCCTCGAGTCGGTCCCGAACAACCGCGACCTGCTGCGGGCCACCTGCAGCGTCTTCACGCAGTACGCCTACGCGTTCGTGCAGACCGACGCCGAGATCCTGGAGCCCGACGACTTCGAGACATCGCTCGCCATGAAGGACCGGGCGCTGAAGCTCTACCTGCGCGGCCAGGGCTACTGCCTGCGCGCCCTCGAACTGCGTCGCCGCGGCGTGACGCGCGCGCTCCAGCTCGCACCGGCCACCGCGCTCGACTGGGCCCGCCGCGACGACGTCGAGCTGCTGTACTGGACGGGCGCGGCGTGGGGCGCGGCCATCGCCATCGGACAGGGCAGGCCGGCGCTCGTGGCCGACCTGCCGGCCGTCCGGGCGCTGCTCGAACGCGCACTCGCGCTCGACGAGACGTTCCAGAACGGCGCCATTCACGCCGCGATGATCTCGATCGCCGCCCTGCCCGAAACGATGGGCGGATCGGCCGAGCAGGCGCGCGCGCACTTCGCACGCGCCGTCGAACTGTCGAACGGCCTCGACCCGGGGCCCTACGTCACGCTGGCGGCGTCGGTGTCGGTCGCCACGCAGAATCGCGAGGAGTTCGTCACGCTCCTCGAGCAGGCGCTCGCGATCGATCCGAACGACAACCCGCCGAACCGGCTGCCCGCCCTGATTGCCCGGCATCGGGCGGAGCGGTTGCTCGCGCGGGTGGATGAACTGTTCATCGGGCAACCTGGGGGACACGAGCCATGAAACGTGCGGGACTTGCGGTCGTCGGCCTGGCCGTCGCGGCCTGGGCCGCCCTGCCGGTCGAGACCGGGGCGCAGGGACGAGTCACCATCACGCTGGCGAGTCTGGCGCCGGAAGGGTCGGTCTGGGACCTCGAGCTGAAGCAGATGGGGTCGGACTGGTCGAAGCTGTCGAACGGATCCGTGCAGCTGCGTGTGGCGCCGGGCGGACGGCTGGGCAGCGAGGCGTCGGTCATCCGCCAGCTGCGGGCCGGCGCACGTCCGGAAGCCGCCGCGCTGACCACGGGTCTGTCGAACTTCGATCGCGGCTTCTCGGTGTTCAGCCTGCCCTTCTTTTTTGATTCGCTGGACGAACTGACCGCCGTCGCCACCGCGCTCGAGCCCACCCTGCGCGCGCGACTCGACGAACAGGGCGTGACGCTGCTCGCCTGGGGCTTCGGCGGCTGGATTCACATCTTCAGCAGGACCCCAGTAGCGTCGATGGCCGACCTGAAAGGCGTGCGGCTGTTCACCACCGCCGGCGACAGCCTGGCGGAAAACTGGTACCGCCGGAACGGGTTCAACACGGTGGCGCTCACGCCGACCGACGTCGCCGTCAGCCTGCAGAACGGCGCGATCACGGCCATGCCGGCGCCGCCCTACGCCGCGCTCGTCTTCCAGTGGTATCAGCAGACGCCGCACATGCTCGATCTCGAGGTGGCCCCCCTGCTCGGCGGCCTGGTCGTCAACACACGGACCTGGCAGCGCGTGCCGGCCGATGTACGGGCGAAGCTCATTGACTCCGCACGGGCGATGGAGGGTCGGCTGAAGACGAAGATTCCGGTCCAGGACCGTGAGGCCGTCAAGGAGATGCAGGCGCGCGCGCTCAAGACCGTGGCGCCCGCGCCCACCTTCCGCAAGGACGCCGAGGCGCTCATCGACTCGATGCGCGGCGCCTGGGTGCCCGACGACGTGTACGACCTGGCCGTCAAGGCCCGGGCCGCGTACCGGCAGGCGCGCCGGCCGTGACCGTGGGCACGGCGCCGACGAGCGCCGTCGCCTTCCGCGCCGAGAACGCGCTGGCCAGCGCCGTGCTGGCCGCGATGGTGCTGCTGCCGATCGGCGAGATCGTCGCCCGCTGGGCCGGCACGGTGTTCGTGCCGGGCGCCATCACCCTCGTCCAGCACCTCACGCTCTGGGTCGCGTTCCTCGGCGCCGCCATTGCCGCGCGCGACGGCAAGCTCCTGGCGCTCGCCACGGCCACGTTCCTGCCCGACCGCGTGCGGCGCAAGAGTGAAATCGGCGCCAACTTGATCGCCGCCGCCGTCGCGGGCCTGCTCACCTGGGGCGCCGTGGCCCTGGTCGTCGACAGCCACCGGTTTCCTTCGAGCGTCGGACCGGGCATCCCGAGCTGGATCGCGCAGCTCGCCCTGCCGGTCGGCATGGCCCTCGTGGCCGGACGACTCGTCTGGCGGAGCGGCCGGACGTGGCGTGGTCGCGCCGTGGCCGGCCTGGGCCTGCTGGCCGCCGCGGCGATCTGGCTCTGGCCGGATCTGCTCGTGGGCCGCGCCGCCTGGCCGGGCATCGCGCTCATCGTGGCGGCCGGCCTGCTCGGAGCACCGATCTTCGCGCTCCTCGGCGGCGCCGCGGTGCTGCTCAACCTCATCGACGGCACACCGCCGCTCGTCAACATGAACCAGGCCTACAGCCTGGCCACCAAGGAAACGCTGCCGGCCATCCCGCTCTTCACGCTGGCGGGATTCGTGCTGGCCGAAGGCAAGTCGTCCGAACGGCTCGTCTCCGTGTTCCGGGGCTGGTTCGGCTGGATGCCCGGCGGCACGGCAGTCGTGTGCGCGTTCGTCTGCTCGTTCTTCACGGTGTTCACCGGCGGCTCGGGCATCACGATCCTGGCGCTCGGCGGCCTGCTGTTGCCGGCGCTCATCAAGGAGGGCTACCGCGAGCGCTTCTCGATCGGCCTGATCACCGCGTCGGGCTCGCTCGGGTTGCTGCTGCCGCCGGCGCTGCCGCTGATTCTCTACGCGGTCGTCGCCGAGCGGCCGATGGACGACATGTTCATCGGCGGCCTGCTGCCCGGCCTGCTGCTGACGACGCTCATCGCCGCCTGGGGCGTGCGGGAAGGCCTCGTGAGCGGCGCCCGGCGCACGCCGTTCGACGTGGGCGCCGCCGTGCGGGCGTCGTGGACCGGCAAGTGGGAACTGGCCATGCCGGTAATCGTGTTCGGGTCGATCTTCGGCCTGCGGTCGACGGCCGTCGAGGCGGCGGCGGTCACCGCGCTCTACGCGATCGTCGTGCAGGCGTTCGTGCATCGCGAACTCGGGCTGGGCCGCCAGTTCGTGCGGGTCGCCACCGAGTGTCTGACGATTGTCGGCGGCGTGCTCATCATCCTTGCCGCGGCCGTGGGCCTGACCGATTACCTGCTGTTCGCCGAGGTGCCGGACCGCCTGCTGATGTGGACGCGCACCTACGTCGACTCGCCGCTCGCGTTTCTGCTCATCCTGAACATCTTCCTGCTCATCGTCGGTGCTTTCATCGACATCTTCTCAGCCACGATCGTCATCGTGCCGCTCATCGTGCCCATCGGGCAGGAGTTCGGCATTCACCCGGTGCATCTCGGGATCATCTTCATCGCGAATCTCGAACTGGGCTACCTGACGCCGCCCGTCGGCATGAACCTGTTCCTGTCGTCGTACCGGTTCGAGAAGCCTGTACTCGAAGTGGTGCGCGCGACGCTGCCGATGCTCGTGATTCTCGGCATCGGCGTGCTTCTCATCACCTACGTGCCGTGGCTGACGCTGGGCCTGCTCGAATGGATGGGCCGCCTTTAGTGTCGGCGCCGACACATGCCGGCGGCGTCGTCGTGCGGGTGGTCGAGAGCCAGGCCCGGTTTCTCCTCGTCAGCGCACGCCGGCAGCCCGACATCTGGGTGCTGCCGAAGGGTCATATCGACCCTGGCGAGACGGCCGAGGCCACAGCCGTCCGCGAAGTGCTCGAAGAGGCAGGCGTCGTCGCGTCGGTGATCGCGCCGGTCGGACGAATCGAGTTCGACACGGCACGCGGGCACGTCTCGGCCGACTACTTCCTGATGCGGTACGAACAGGAGGGGCTCGCCGAAGAAGACCGCCGCCGCGCCTGGATGGCCGAAACCGACGCCGTCGCCGCGCTGCCCTTCGAGGACATGCGCGCGCTCATCAGGCGCGCCGCCGGGATCCTGGTGCGTTGACGATCCCGAGGTCCCACCATCGCCACCGCGAACGACCGTCAGATTCTGAATCCGCCTCTCAGTGGATCCCGGTCATCGACGATGAACGTGTGCTCGCCGGTGATCCAGGCCTCGCCGGAGAGTTCCGGGACGATCGCGGCATGCGGGCCGACGTCGGTACGGCCGACGATCCGCGCGCTGAACGTCGTGCCGATCAGGCTTTCGTGGACGAACGGCTCGGTCGGGCTCGCGAGGCCCATCGCGTCGAGCACCGACAGGACGGCGCAGGTGCCCGTGCCGCAGGGCGACCGGTCCACCTCGGCCTCGGCAAACACGGTCACGTTGCGCAGGTGCGCGTCGGGGCGGGCCGGCGGCCCGGTGAAGATCGTTCCGTAGATGCCGGCGAGCCCCGGCTCGAGTGGATGGACGACCGTCACGGCGCGTTCGACCGCCTCCTTGATGCTCATGGCGGCCCGTCGAAGCTCCACCAACCCGTCGGAAGTCATCGCCAGGCCCGCTGACTCGGCATCGACGATGGCGTAGAAGGCGCCGCCGAAAGCGACGTCGACGGGAAAGGCCCGCGAGCCGAGCCGGAGGGGCACGCCTGACGCGAGCGCGAACGACGGCACGTTGACGAACGACACCGACTCGACCCGGGTCCGCCCGGCGGCCGACGTCAGCCGCGCCCGCGCGCAAATCCGGCCGGCGGGCGCATCCAGTGTGACCGCGCGCACGTCGTCGCCGCCCGCGCCCGGCTCGGCTCGTCCCCGAAGCAGCCCCCGTTCGAGCGCGATGGTGACCACCGCGATGATGCCGTGGCCGCACATCGTGCTGAAGCCCTCGTTGTGCATGAAGAGGACACCGGCATCCGAGTCGACGCGCTCGGGCGGGGTGAGGAGCGCGCCGTACATGTCGACGTGCCCGCGCGGCTCGAGCATCAGGAGG
>DATKDF010000063.1:0-2183 GCA_035512795.1 Vicinamibacterales bacterium | reverse complement strand
CCGTGAGGCGCGCGAGCGCCGCGTGGCGGTCGGCCCCGAGATACGCCATGACCGCGTGCAGATCGTTGAACGGATACAGCCGGCCGTCGGCGTGCGCGTCCCACGCATCGGCCAGCTCGGCCCAGCGGCCGCCGGCGTCGTGGCCCGACAGCCCGACGCGCCAGAGCAACGCCGAGGCGTCGACCAGGTCCATCGCGACGGGGCTCCGGCTGCCGCGGATGGGGCCATCGTAGAGCGCCCACACCTGGTCGAGCTGCCCGATGTCGAGGTGGCAGAGCGCGCGATGCCACCAGTTGTGCACCTTGAAGAAGTTGTTGTCGCCGGCCCAGTGCGGCTCGCGCGACACCATCCAGCCGATGCCGTCCTCGGCGCGCCCCTGCATCTCCATCACGTGCGCCACAGCGTGATGGGCCCAGCAGTCGAGCGGCTCGATGTCGATCGCCCGGCGCCCGGTTTCCTCGGCCCTCGCATAGTCGCCGGCTTCTTCGAGGCCGAATGCGTACATGCCGAGCACGGCGTGATAACCGGGCACGTCGGCCGACCAGAACGGCAGCGCGCGTGCGATGCGGTCGCGCAGGTCCCGGGCGCTGCCACGGAAGAAGTCCATCAGGTGACCCGCCTGGAGCGCCGCCAGGTCGAGCGGATACCGCATATTGTGGAAGTCCATGGCGTTGGCGGCCGCCACCCAGTTGCCCTGCAGGAGCCGATCGAGGATGCGAAGCTGCGAGGCTTCGCGGTCGTCGAGCGGCAGCGCACGCACGTCGGCGGCGATGCGCGCCGCCTCGGCGGTCGCGGCAGGTTCGGTGGCGAGCGCCAGGATGAACGCCTTGAGCAGGTAGGCCTGCGCGAACGACGGCGCCGCCGAAGTCGCCGCGTCGAGCGACGCCAGCGGGTCGCCCCGATAGATATTGAACGCCTGCAGCGCCCCGTCGAAGTGCCGCACGGCCTCGGACGTCGCGCCGGTTACGGGGTTGAACTGCCGGTCGGTCAGCATGGACGCTCCTCCGGGCCGGTCCTCGTCGAGGACGGCGGACAGGCGATACAGACGACGGGACTTGGTTAGCGGTTCGACCGAAGGGTCATTATCTCCCACTTACCCGGCCCGGCACGGCACGCCTCATCCACCGGCACCGGGCGGCTCCCCCTGCGGGTCGTCCGCGAGCAGCCGTCCCGCGTGCTCGATGACCGCCCCGTTCGGCCCGCCGGTGGGCATGCCGCGTTGAACCACCCGCGCCCCGTCCCGATAGTCGTGGAAGTACATCGGGATCCCCTCGCCAAATGCGTCCGGCGTGGTCTGCAGGTGCACGTGGACGTGTGGTTCCGTACTGTTTCCCGAGTTCCCCACGCGGCCCACGACCTGGCCGCGATCCACGCGGTCCCCCTCTCGCACCGTGACGGAACCTGCCTGGAGATGGCAGATGACGAGGAACTCGCTGGCCGCGACCTCGATCACGACACGATTGCCGCAGCCTTCGAGCAGCGAGCGGGCGCGGAGTCGCGAGTCTGGTTCGCCGTCCACGACCGTCCGGACCGTGCCCGCGGCGGGCGCGAGCACCGGGAGGCCGTAGGTGTAGTAATCGGTCACGACGAGCCCGGACGTCTTGTAGCTCCGGCCGCCTTTGGAGACGAGCAGGTCATACGCCCACCGTTCGGCGGCGCCGCGCACATGGTAATTCACGTCCCGCGTCGCCCCACCCCAGACGACGGTGACCGGGCCGTCGAGGGGGACGCGGAAATGCGTGTCACTCGGCCGCGAGTCGCGTGACGAGGGGTAGGTGCGATACGCCAGCGGCATGTAGCTCATCACGACGAGCAGCAGGTAGGCGGCCGCTCGCAGCGGCGTCCAGGTCAGCTGGCGCCGCAGGGCCTGGAGCAGGCCGATGCCGAGCGCGACAATCGTGGCGCCGGTGAGGGCGAGCGGGCCAACCTGCCAGAGCACGGAGCCCAGCCGCCCTGGCCGCGCGTGGATCACGGCCAGCAGCAGCAGGTGCAGCACGGCCACCACAGGTGCGGTGTACAACCATCGGGCCGTGGGCCGCTGCCGTTCGCGCGTCATCGACTCCCCTCCGACCGGGACGCGTCGACGAAGGCAATGACGACGTCCGGAACTCCAGCCTGTTGGTGGCCGGTTCGACCCTGGAGTAATGATATCGCGGCGGACGTCGAGGCCCGGACCACGCGCC
>DATKDF010000062.1:0-12421 GCA_035512795.1 Vicinamibacterales bacterium | reverse complement strand
GGCGACATTCAACCCAACATTCCCAGTCGCGTCGGAACACGCTTATGGGTGGGTGTCACCATGGAACTTCGGGCTGAATCAAGGGCCGATCGTGTTGATGATCGAGAATCAGCGCACGGGCCTGATCTGGCGGCTGGTGCGGCAGTGCCCCTACATCGTCCAGGGATTGCGACGGGCCGGATTCCGAGGCGGCTGGTTATGACAGGCCGGCGAAACGTGACCTGAGGCAGATGACCCCGCCTGCTCTCAGCTCGCGCGCTTCGTCATGCGGATCGCGCGACCGCCGTCGGCGAAGGCGACCTCGTCCATGAGCTGGTTGATGAGATAGATGCCGCGGCCGCTCGGCTTGAAGAGGTTCGCCTGGTCCCTCGGATCCGGCACCGCCGCCACGTCGAACCCGGGCCCCGGGTCCCGAACCACGATGACGACTTCGCCGGAGGCGTCGCAGGTCACGACGCACTGCAAGAGCTTCGTCGGGTCGTTCTTGCACCCGTGCCGTACCGCATTGGCGAGCGCCTCCTGGAGCGCCAGCTCCACGTGGTGCTCGTCGTCTCCCTTGAAGCCCTTGTCGCGGAGCACCCGCATGACGCCGTCGGTGACGCGGTCGAGGGCGGCTGGATCGGCGGGCACGATGAGGTTGAGCCAGCAGGACGAGCAGTACGGGAGCAGTCCCGAGATCTTGCTCACGTGGTCGAGCGAGGCGCGCAGCTCCTCGATGAGATGCTCCCGTGCCTGCTCGGCCGCGTCACGCGCCTCGAGCGCCACGGCAAGGTCGTCCAGATTGCGCCGCAGCTCGAGCTGCGCGAGCGCCTGGCGCCGGAGCGCTTCGAGCGCGGCGAGTTGTTCCGGGCTCAGGGTTCGCGGCACGCGGTCCATCACGCACAGCGTGCCGAGCGCGTGTCCCTCGGCGGTGACGAGCGGCGCGCCGGCGTAGAACCGGATGCCGGCAGGCCCCACGACCAGCGGATTGGAGGCAAACCGCACGTCCTCTCGGGTGTCGGCGACGACGAAGACGTCCAGTTGACGGATGGCGTGGTCGCAGATGGCGTCGCTTCGTGGCGTCTCGGTCAGTGTCATGCCCACGCGCGATTTGAACCACTGCCGCCCGGCGTCGATGAGGCTGATGAGGGCGATGGGCGTGCCGCAGATCTGGCCTGCCAGCATCGTCAGGTCGTCGAACTGCCGCTCCGGCTCCGTGTCGAGAATGCGGTATCGCCTGAGCGCGTCGAGGCGGCCGGTCTCGTGGGCGGCCTCGCCTGTCTGCTCGACCATCGGAACCCCCGACTGACGTTACCCCATCCGGCCTGGCGCGGGCTATCGCAACCCGGCGCCTGAGGTCACGCGCCCGGCGCGATGAGGAGCGGCGTGCCCGGCTGCAGGGCGCCGGACCTGAGGCCGGCCGAGATATCCGCGCGGATCTGCTCGAAGTTCCAGCGGCCGTCGCGCCGATAGTCGGCATCGACGAACCGCACGGCGTAGGCGTCGCCGGCCAGTGAGAACCCCAGCTCGATCGCCGGCGGCCGGGCCTCGGCGCCGGCCTCGCCCTGTTCGACGCGGCATCGGCTGGCCGCGAGCACGAGCTGCAGGGCCTCGCCCTCCGCCCCGGTGACCGTCTGCCGATTGAGGCGCGCGAGTTCCTTGAACGGCGA
Organism: Vicinamibacterales bacterium; assembly: GCA_035512795.1. GTDB lineage: Bacteria > Acidobacteriota > Vicinamibacteria > Vicinamibacterales > SCN-69-37 > DATKDF01. Next base: position 10,772 of record DATKDF010000062.1, on the reverse strand, counting down.
GAGCGCCGCCTCGAGCGGCGTCCACATCTCCTGGCCTGCAATCATCGGGGTCCCTTCGTTTCCGCGCAGTGGTGTCGAGACACCCAGTCTAACGAATCCTGCGACCTCCTGGGCGAGGGCCCCGCGGGCGGCCGCTTGACATAGACAATCTAGGTCAATAGGCTCGGACCGATGGCGCGCGCCTCCCACGAACTGCTCCACGGCACGCTCGAAACCCTCATTCTCAAGGCGCTCGAAGACCAGCCCCGCCACGGCTACGGCATCGTCCGCCAGATCGAGGAGGCAACGGGCGGGGTCGTCGCCGTGGAGGACGGATCGCTCTACCCGGCGCTGTACCGGCTCGAGACGAAGGGCCTCATCCGTGGCGACTTTGGGGTGAGTGACGCCGGCCGTCGCGCGCGCTTCTACAAGGTCACGCCCCGGGGCGCGCGCGCGCTCGCGGCGCAGACGAAGACCTGGGAGCAGTTTGCCGACGGCGTGTCGCGCCTGCTCCTTGGACGCCGGCCATGAGCGATCGCCAGACACCGCGATGGGCCTTTGGCCGCCACCTCCGCTCGCGGCGCGGCTGGCGCCAGGCCGCAGCGGATGTTCGGGAAGAGATGCGTCTGCACGTCGAGCTGCGGACCCGGGAACTCGAATCGGGCGGCCTGTCGAAGGACGAAGCGCACCGGCGCGCCTGGCGCGAAGTCGGCGACCCGGCGCGTGTGACAAACGCGACGACGCGCCTGGCGGCCGCCACGGATCGACGCGACTCGATTCGCCAGTGGCTCGACGAGATCGTCCAGGACGTCCGCTACGCGCTGCGATCGGCGCGGCGCTCGCCAGGGTTTGCCGCGTCGGTACGTGCGCTCGGCGCGGCACTTGATGCATCGCTGCCGCTCTACAACGTGACGACGCTCGATGGGCTGCTGGCCGACAATCTCCGGTACGACCGTGTCGGCGCAATGGTGTCGGCCGCCTTTGCGCTCGCCGGCGTCTTTCTGGCGGCGCTCGGTCTCTACGGCGTGCTCTCGTTCGCGGTCAACGCCGATCGCCGCGAGATCGGCGTGCGGCTGGCGCTCGGCGCCTCGCGCGCGCATGTGGCGCGGCTGGTGGCCCTGCGCGCCGGGCGGCTCACCGTCATCGGTCTTCTGCTCGGCGCCGTTGGAAGCTGGATCGCCGGCCGGGCCATTGCGGCCGTCGTCGAAGGTGCGGTGCCGGACGCCGGCATCGCGGTGGCCGCCGCGGCCACGCTTCTCGTGGCGGCCGTCGTCGCCATGCTCGCGCCCCTCGCGCGTGCGGTGCGTATCGATCCGCTCGAGGCGCTCCGGGCCGAGTAGGGCACGGAGCCGGTTGTCAGCGTGAGGCGAGAAACTGCACGTCGGGGTTGTCGTCGATGCAGTCCTGCAGGCCGTACGCGGTCGCAAAGAGCAGCACGTCGCGGCCCAGCCGATCGGTCACGGCGAGTGCGCCCGAGTACGGCAACTGCAGGGGCGGCATCGGCGATCGGCTGGAGACCAGCCAGCGCGCGGCCACGTAGGCCAGCGGCTCCACCTGGCACGGGATGCCGTACTCGCCCGCCATGCGAGCCGCGATCACGTCGAACTGCAATGCGCCGACCACGCCGACGATCGGGTACGGCGATCCATCGGCGCGCGTGAACACCTGCAGCAGGCCCTCTTCGCCGAGGTGGCGCACCGCGTCACGGAAGCGCTTGTGGCGGCTGTCGGCGGGCTTGATCGTCGCGAATCGCTCCGGCGGAAAGTTCGGAATCGGCGGGAAGCACACCGGGCGGCCGACGTACAGCGTGTCGCCGATCGCGAGCTGGCTCGGACTGACCAGACCGACGACGTCGCCGGCAAACGCCTCCGGCACCGTCTCGCGATCCCGGCCGAAGAAGCGGTACACGCGCGACAGGCGCAGGCTGGTCCCGAGACGCTCGTGCTGCACCAGCAGGTCTCTGGTCAACCGGCCGGAGCAGACCCGCAGGAACGCGACCCGATCGCGATGTCGTGGGTTCATGTTCGCCTGCACCTTGAACACGAAGCCCGAAAACGCCTCGTCGGTCGGTTCAATCACGCCGGCCTCGGTCTGCCGGGGCCCCGGCGCCGGCGCGAGTGACAAGAGCGCCTGCAGGAACGGTTCGACGCCAAAGTCGTGCAGCGCACTGCCAAAAAACACCGGCGTCTGGCGGCCTTCGCGATAGGCGTCGAGGTCGAACGCCGTGCCCGCTGCGCCGATGAGGGCAATGGCGTCGATGAGGTCCCGTTGACGCCGATCGCCCACCAGCTCGGACACGCGGGCGTCGTCGGGCGCCGTCACGGCAATGGGTGCGGTGCGCCGTCCCGCCGTCGACCGCTCGTACAGCAGGAGCGCGCCCGACCGGAGATCGTAGACACCCTTGAAGTCCTGGCCATCGCCGAGCGGCCAGTTCATCGGCGCACCGGCGAGCCCCAGCGCCTTCTCGATCTCATCGACGAGCGCCAGCGGGTCGCGCGACGGCTGATCGCACTTGTTGATGAACGTCAGCACCGGAATGCCCTGCGCCCGGCACACGTCGAACAACTTTCGCGTCTGCGCCTCGATCCCCTTGGCGGCATCGATGACCATGATGACGCTGTCGACCGCGAGCAGGGCGCGATAGGTGTCTTCACTGAAGTCCTGGTGGCCGGGCGTGTCGAGCAAAGTCAGATGATGACCGTCGACCTCGAACTCGAGCGCGGCAGCCGTAATCGAGATCCCGCGCTGCTGTTCGAGTTCCATCCAGTCCGACGTCGCGTGCCGCTGCGTCTTGCGGCCACGGACGGCGCCGGCCAGTTCGATGGCCCCGCCATAGAGCAGCAGCTTCTCGGTGAGCGTGGTCTTGCCCGCATCCGGGTGCGAGATGATGGCGAACGTCCGCCGCCGCGCGACCTCGCGCGCGAGCCGGTCGCCGGCCGGCGCCCGGCCTTCGAGAATGGAGGAGTCAGACATGGTCACGCGGCCCGGAGCCGCTGCTGCGATTGTACCGTGAGACCCCGCGTGCCCCGGCCGATGGCCGACGGCTCGTGGTGATGGCGTTGGTCAAGTCGCACCCCCTTGCGGGAGCGGCCGCCGGCCGCATACGATTTCCGCCGTCCCCACGGCGTTCCACTCCGTGAGCCGGCCTCGAAGGAGGGTCGGCCCGAATGTTCCAGGATCTACGGCTTGCGATTCGCAGTCTTCGCCTGCAACCCGGGTTCTCGATCGTCGCCATTCTCACCCTCGCCCTTGGCGTCGGGGCGACGACGGCCATCTTCACCGCGGTCAATGCCGTCGCGCTGACGCCGCTGCCCTTCCGGCAGCCTGAGAACCTCTACAGCCTCCGGACGGAGATGACCGACGGCCGTATCACGGGCGGTCAGGTCTCGCAGCTCGAGCTGACGCGACTCAATCAGATGACCGACATCGTCGAGGCCGCCACCGGCGCGCTGCGCTACGAGGGTTCGCTCGTCGATCGTGCCGGCAACCCGATCCGAGCCGTCATGCAGGGTGTGGCGCCGGAGTTCTTCCGGACGTTCGGCGTCCCGATCGCCGCGGGACGCGATTTCACGGCCGAGGAACTCGGCCCCGACGGTCCGTTCGGCGTGATCATCTCGTATCGCGCGTGGCAGACATGGTTCGGCGGCGACCGGTCGATTATCGGCCAGTCGGCGACGATGGAGGGCGGGCCCGTGCCGCTCATCGGCGTGGCGGGCGAGGGCTTCGACTTCCCGGGCGGCGCCGACGTCTGGTTCACGATCAAGTTCCCCACCGAGAATCCCGGCCACGGCTTCGACGGCTTCGTCCGCTTGCGCGACGGCGTGACGATCGAGCAGGCGCGCGCGGCGTTCGAGCCGCTGGCGCTGGCGCTCCAGAGGGATTTCCCTGGCGCGAACGCAGGGCGCGTGTTCGGCATGCGCCCCCTCATCGATGCGGTCGTCGGTCCGCTCGGGCCGACGCTCGTGGTCATCCTGGCGGCGTCCGGCCTGCTGCTGCTCGTGGCGTGCGTGAATGTCACGAGCCTCCTGCTGTCGCGCGGCGTCGTCCGGGCCCGGGACGTCGCCGTGCGGGTCGCGCTCGGGGCCGGCCGCTGGCGGGTGTTTCGTCAGTTGCTGACCGAGTCACTGGTCCTGTCGGTGGCCGGTGCCATCGCGGGTCTGGGCCTGGCGTGGCTCGGTCTGACGCTGATGCTCCGTGTCGGTGCCAGCGAGTTGCCGAGGCTCGACGACGTCGGTCTCGATCCGACCGCGCTCGCCTTCGCGCTCATGGCGACAATCGGCACCGGTCTCCTCGTCGGCTTTGCGCCTGCGTTGCGACTGGCGCGCACCGATGTCCGGACGCTGGTGAACGAAACGGGCCGTGGCGGGGCGGGTGGCGCGGCGACCCACCGGCTGCTGAACGGGCTCGTCGTGGCGGAGATTGCGCTGGCGATCGTGCTCACGATAGGCGCGGCGCTTCTCGTGCGGACGTTCTCGAACCTGCAGCGCACCGATCCGGGCTTCACCGCCGCCGGCCGCCTCGTGTTCGAGGTCAGCCTGCCGGTGCAGTCCTACGACGACTGGGATCGCGTCATCGACTGGTACGGCGCCCTGCTCGCGCGCATCCGGGCCGTCGGGGGCGTGAAGGACGTGGGCGCGGTGTCGTCGCCGCCGCTCGGACCGGAGCTCGACGCGATTCTCACGTTCTGGCGGGCCGTGGAAGGGCTGCCACCGCCCGAGCAGCGGCCCCGGGCGCGCCGCCGATCGGTGACGCCGAACTTCTTCACGTCGGCCGGCATCACGATGATCTCGGGCCGTGGCTTCACGGCGGCCGACCGGCGTGACACGCCCGGCGTCACCATCATCGATGAGACGCTGGCCCGGCAGCTGTATCCGAACGGCGATGCCATCGGGAGCCGGCTGGTGTTCCGGACGGACCCGAATCCGGTGATAAATCCGATCACGATGATCCGGCCGGCAGAGGTCGAGATCGTCGGCATCGTCCGGGGTGTGCGCTACGCGTCCATGGGCGTCGAGCCGGAACCGACGCTCTATGTGCCGCTCGAGCAGGTCAACCGGCGGCAGATGATCGTGGTGGTCTCGACCGAGCTCAGCGACCCGACCGGCCTCATCGCCGGCGTGCGGCAGGCCGTGCGCGAAGGCGAGCCGACGCTGGCCATCACCTACTACGACATGGGCCGGCTCATTGAGCGGTCGCTCACGCGCGAGCGAATGAGCATGACGCTGCTCACGCTCTTCGGCGCCGGCGCGCTCGTGCTCGCCGCCGTCGGCATCTACGGCATCATGGCGTATTCGGTGGCGCAGCGGCGCGGCGAGTTTGCCGTCCGCGCCGCGCTCGGCGCCGAGCCGGGCGCAATCCGTAACCTGGTGCTGGCCAAGGGCCGTACGCTTGGCCTGACCGGCGCGATCATCGGTCTCAGCCTCGCGGCAGTGGTGGGCCGGTGGGTCGAGAGCCAGCTCTTCGGCGTCTCGGCACTCGATCCGATCGTCTTTGCCGGGATGACGGGCGCGATGCTGGTGGTCGTGCTCGCGTCGACGCTCGTGCCGGCCTGGCGCGCCTCGCGCGTCAAGGCGTCGAGTGTGTTGCGGGCTGATTGAGATCGGGCTGCCATGTTCAGTGACCTCAGCACGGCCGTCCGAATGCTCTGGCGTGCGCCGGGCTACGTACTCGTCGTCGTGCTCACGCTGGGGCTCGGCATCGGCGGCGTCACGGCCGTGTTCACCCTGGCCGATCCGATGATCTTCCGGCCCCTGCCGTGGGCGGACGCGGGGCGCATCGTCGAGGTGCTGGCTCGGGCTCCGCAGTCGGAGTCGCTGCGGCTGCACGCCGACGACTTCGTGCTGATCGAGCGCGAGGCCACGACGCTGGCGGCCGTGGCAACCTTGACGGGGCCGTACCTCGGCCAGTTCCGCGACCGGCGCGAGCCGCTGCTCGGCGGCGGCGTGTCAGCTGGGTTCTTTCCGATGACAGGCCTTCGGCCGGCCGTCGGACGTCTCTTCACGCCGGATGAATACGAGCGCGGCGAAAACGCGACACCGGTCGTGGCGATGCTCACCTACGGCTTCTGGCAGGAGGCCTTCGGTGGCGATCCGGACGTGCTCGGGTCGAAGCTCGAGATGAGCGGCTCGCAGCCGTTCGCGATGGAAATCGTCGGCGTGTTGCCGCGTGAGTTCTTCTATCCGCAGTCGCTCAATCGCGCGCCGTCATACATCGTGCCGGGTGCGATGGACCCGCGTTATCTCGGCCGGCGCAACGTCTTTCCGACCACGCTCGCGCGTGTCCGGCCGGACGTCACCTTCGAGCAGGCCGAGGCGGAGATCGACGGCCTGCTTGCGGCCGTGGAGCACGCCAATCCCACATTCGAGCAGGATCGACGCGCGAGGCTGGTGCCGCTGCAGGACCTTCTGTTCCGCAGTCTGCGGACGCCGCTGCTGCTCCTGTTCATTGCCACCGGGTGTCTGCTGATGCTGGCGTGGGTCAACCTCACGCACCTGGCGCAAGCGCGCGCGCAGGTACGCGCGCGCGATCTTGCGGTCCGCGTGGCCCTCGGCGCCGGTCGCTGGCGCGTGACGCGCCTGCTTCTGGCGGAGGCCGCGCTGCTGTCCGTGCTTGGCGCGGGGGCCGGCATCCTCATCGGGCAGGCGATGTTCACCTGGGGCTTCGGCCGGACGCCGGAGTTCATGCACGTCTATCGCCTGCTTCCAACTGAGCTCGATCTCCGCGTGGTCGGGTTCGCGGTCGCGCTGGCGGCCTTCGCCATGCTCGCCATCGGTCTCTGGCCGGCGGTGCGCTCGTTCAAGGTCGATCTCCGCACGGTACTTTCGGCGCTCCCCGGCCGTCGACGTGGCTGGCGGATCGGCGGGGAGGCCCTCGCGATTGTCGGGCAGACGGCATTTGCCGTGGGTCTCGTGGTCACGTGCCTGCTCGTCGTCCGGTCGTTTGCCGGGATGGTGACGATGGATCGCGGATTCGATCCCGGCGGTGTCTCGTTCGCGCGCGTCAGCCTGCCACGTGAGCAGGGCGTGGCTTCGTCGGTCGAGATGCAGCGGCGCATGGTGGAGGTGCTCAGCCGGACGCCGGGAATCGACGCGGCCGCCGTCGGCAATGGTGTGCCGTCGCTGACGCTGACCGAGGCGGTGGTCGGCGCCGATGGCGAGTCCGTGAAGAGCGTCGTCGCGTTCCAGGTCAGTGCCGGCTTCTCCAAGGTCATGGGCATGACGCTCGAGGAAGGGCGCCTGTTCGACGAGGGCGAAGCGTTCACGGGTGCGTCCGTCGTGGTGGTCGATCGCAACGCGGCCGACCGGCTCTGGCCGGGCGAGCGTGCGCTCGGCAAGACCGTCCGCCTTCGGAGCGGCCGCGACCTCGTCGTCGTCGGCGTGCTTCACCGCGCGGCGACCAATCTTCGCGAGCCCAGCGCGTCGAACGGGACGGTGCTGGCGACGATGGACACGACATCGGCGAATGTCGTCAACGGCCTGAGCCTCGTCGTGCGCCTGGATCCACGCCGGCCGCCAGCGGACCGGTCGATCGCCGAGGTCCTCTCCCGCGAGGTGCCCGGCGTCGAATGGAGCGGCGCCGCCGGCCTCTCGTCCTGGAGTCGCTACCTCGGCCAGCCCCGGTTCCTTGCCTCGGCGCTCGCGATGCTGGGCACGCTCACGGTCGTGCTGGCCGGCTTCGGCGTGCTGGGTGTCGTCGGTCATCTCGTGTCGCGGCGCACGCGCGAGATCGGCATCCGGATCGCGCTTGGGGCGGATCGGCGTCGTGTGCGGTTGCTCGTGATGCGTCAGGCGCTCGTGCCGGCGGCGGTGGGCGTCCTGGCCGGTCTCGTGCTCGCGTTCTGGTGGTCCGAGAGCGTACGCGCGGTCATCGTCGGGGTGAGCCCGCACGATCCGTGGTCGTTTGCCGGTGCGGGCGCGGCGACGATCGTCACCGTCTTCGCGGCGAGCCTGCAACCCGCCATCCGCGCCAGCCGCATCGACCCGGCGCGGACGCTCCGGGCCGAGTAGGCACGACGGCTGCCGGACTCGGGGTCAGAGCCGGCGGGCGAGATTCTCCGCGGCGATCCGGCGCAACTTGAGGTAGCGGTTCGGATCGACCTCACTCGCTCGAAAGTGATCGAGTACTCGCGCGCCGACTGGTCCGAGGATGGCGTCGAAGCGGTCAGGCCAATGGTGGCGAAAAGCCGCCAGCCAGGCGCCCAGGCATTCCAGTTCGTGGGGCGGGAGGCGGCCGGGGTCCCGACCGACGTCTGACAACGCACGCGCGACCAGGGCCGTGTCCAGGCGGGCGCCGGGCGGAGTCCGCGGGGCGCCGTCCGGGACGCCCGCGTCAGTCAGCACATCCCATGCGGTCCGCATACGACGTACGATGGTAGCCCATGCTGGCGGATCTCGACGCGAAGCGGCTCGACGCGATCGTGCAGAGCGTCGTCGATCGCCTGCCCGGCGACTGGCTGCTCGTCGGAGGGGCTCTGGTTGCGCTCTGGCTGGACGCGCGGCGCGTCACCGAGGACGTGGACCTGGTCGGCATCGACGGCACCGGCGCCGACCGTCGGTCTTTGCTCGGTCTGGCCCACGACCTCGGCCTGCCGGTCGAAGCGCTCAATTCGGCCGCTGACTACTTCGTGGAGAGGATTCCGGACTGGCGCGAGCACATCGAGCCGTTCAGAACCGGCAGAGCGGGGCGCGTCTTCCGGCCGTCACCCACTTTATTTCTCGTCCTCAAGGCCCGACGCCTCTCAACACGCGACCTCGACGACTGCTTCGGGCTCCTGCACCTCTGCAGCCGCGACCGGTTGCCGGTGGATGCCACACGGGTGTTGTCGGAGATCGCCGTCCTGGCACCGACCGACGACGAGGCGCAACGGGCTCGACGGCAGCGACTGATCGCGGCGCTCGGTTCACAGTGAAGCGGGCGGTCCCGCCAGCGTCTTCGCCATCCGCGCTCATCGGCCGGCGTCGCGCCACGGTGACCGAAGGGGATCACGACGCGGCGGCGCAGCAGCGCTCGGCCGCCTGCTCGATCTGCTTCAGCGGTGTGGCCGTGAGGCCGCTGAGCCGGCGACGATCGGTGGCGACGCTTCGCGCCTGCCCGAGCGCGCCGAGCGTGGACCTGAGCACCGCGGCCAGTGCCGGGTCTTTCGGCATCTCGAGCCGGTAATGCACCCAGAGGCCGTCCCGCCGCGTGGCCGCGAGGCCGGCGCGGCGGAGCGACGCGAGGTGACGCGACGCGGTCGGCTGCGGGATGCCGAGCGCGCCGTGGATGTGGCACACGCAGATCTCGCCGCTCGCGAGGAGCGCCAGGATCCGCAGGCGCGTGTCATCGGCCAGGGCGCGCAGGAGCTGTTCGAGCGACTGGACGGGGGCCGTCTTCATATTCGGCTTGACGAATGTAGCACGGCCGACTATATTCGCACAAGCGCATGTAGCGCCCGGTCCTGGGTCCTTTGTCCTATGGTCCTGGGGTTCGGTTCTTCGCTCTCACTGAGCCATGACGCGGTGCGACGGAAGTGGGTGGCGCGCAGGCGGTTGACCTGGCGGACGGAGCCTGCGGCGCGCCGGCGGTTGACCCGGCGTCAGCCGGGCGACGTTGGAGCGGCCCGATGGCGAGAGCGCGCACGCGCGCCGGAGGGAGCGACCGGTTCACGCGCGGCGTCCGAAGGCGTGCGACCGGTGTGCAGACGACGGCCAGGCCGGGTAGGACCCGCGCGAGGGGCGATCGGTCGAACCGGGAGCGCACGGAGGCGCGGCGTGCGAGGGCCGGCTCCCCGGAGCCCGGCTGACGCCGGGGCAACCGCCGGCGGCGCCCGGCGACGTTGGAGACTCTCGGAGGCGCCCGGCGCCCGGCAACGAGGACTCCCAATGGCAGATATCACGACCTCCGTTCAGGAAAAGTACGGCTCGATCGCAAGACAGGTACGAGACGGCGCTGCCGACTCGAGCTGCTGCGGCCCGGCCTGCGGGTGCGACGACCCGATCACCTCGAACCTCTACACGGATGCCGAGGCCGGCACCGTCCCGGCCGCCGCGATGGCCGCTTCGCTCGGCTGCGGCAACCCGACCGCGCTCGCCGAACTCAAACTCGGCGAAACCGTGCTCGACCTGGGATCCGGCGGCGGCATCGACGTGCTGCTCTCGGCCCGTCGCGTCGGCCCCACGGGCAAGGCCTACGGGCTCGACATGACCGACGAGATGCTCGCGCTCGCCCGCGAGAACCAGCAGAAGGCCGGCGCCACCAATGTCGAGTTCCTGAAAGGGCAGATCGAAGCCATCCCGCTGCCCGACAAGTCGGTCGACGTCATCATCTCGAACTGCGTCATCAACCTCTCAGGCGACAAGGACAAGGTCCTCGCCGAGGCCTTTCGCGTGCTCAAGCCCGGCGGCCGCTTCGCCGTCTCCGACGTTGTCTGCCGCCGGCCCGTGCCCGACGACGTGCGGAAGAGCGTGGAGCTCTGGGTCGGCTGCATCGCTGGCGCGCTCGACGAGTCCGACTACCGCGCCCGCCTCAAACGGGCCGGATTCTCGAACGTGGACATCGAGATCGTCCGCGAGTACCGCGCCGACGACGCCAGGAGTTTTCTTGCAGAGGCGGGCTTCGATGCCGAGGCGGTCGCGCCGGTCGTGGACCGGGCGTTTGCGAGTGCGTTCATTCGGGCGACGCGGTTACATGCACCTCCTCTTCCTTTGCGTCGCTAATTCGGCTCGAAGCCAGATGGCCGAAGGGCTGGCACGCGCGATGTTCGGCGACCGCGCGGAGGTTCAGAGCGCCGGCAGTTCGCCCACGCGCGTCAACCC
>DATKDF010000061.1:0-7364 GCA_035512795.1 Vicinamibacterales bacterium | reverse complement strand
GAACGGCGGCACGCAGTCGTAGTGCGTGGTGAACACGACGACCGGCTCGCCGAGGCGCGCGATCACGTTGACGCGATCGCCGGCCACCGCCTGCAGCGTCACGTCCCAGCCAAGCCCGCCGAGCGTCGCCGCGAGCCACGTCCCAGCCTCGGCTTCCCGGCCCGTCGTCGAGTCGATGTCGATGAGTTCGCGCGTCAGCCGGATCTGCGTCAGCGGATCCACGCTTCGAGCTCCGTCCGCGTATCCGTACGATCGTCGCGATACTTGACGATGACCGGTGTCGCAAGCGACAAGCCCCATTCGCGGCCCTGACCAACGGTCACCGCCCGGGCACCGGGCACCACGACCGCGCCGGCCGGCACGACCAGCGGTTGCCCGGCCTCCGGCCGGATGATGCGGCCGTTCGGCAGGTCGTAGAGCGGCGTCGATCCCGTGATGACCACTCCAGCCGCGATCACGGCGCGCGTCCGGATGACACAGCCCTCGTACACGCCGGTATTGCCGCCGACGAGCACGTCGTCTTCGACCACGACGGGCATCGCGCCCACCGGCTCGATGACGCCGCCGATCTGCGCGCCGGCACTCAGGTGCACGCGGCGCCCGATCTGCGCGCACGATCCGACGAGCGCATGCGAGTCGATGAGCGAGCCCTCGTCGACGTACGCGCCGATGTTCACGTACATCGGCGGCATACAGACGACGTGCGACGCGACGTAGGCGCCCCGGCGAATCGTGGACCCTCCGGGCACGATCCGGACACCGGCCGCCGGGCCCGGCTTCTTCAGCGGCATCGTGTCCTTGTCGTAGAACGGCCACTTGCCATGGTCGGCCGAGACGTCGACGACATCCCCGAACCGGAAGCCCAGCAGAATGCCCTGCTTCACCCAGGCGTTCACGCGCCAGCCGGTCGGCGAGGTGGCGTCGGGCTCGGCCGCACGCACGTCGCCCCGGTCGAGCGCCTCCTGCAGCGCAAAGAACGCCTCGCGCGCCGCGGCCCTGTCGGCAGCGCCACCGGCGGCGACGACGGCCTCGATCGACTCGCGGAGTGCCGTCACGCGTGCGCCCCGGAAACGACCGGCAGGCCGAAGTCACGCAGCGTGGCGACGATCGCCTTCTGCGAGGCCGGCGTCGGCGCGACGACAGGCAGGCGGAACGACTCTTCGCAGTGGCCCATCACCGACATGGCGAACTTGACCGGTCCGGGGTTCGACTCGATGAAGTTGACCTGCATGACGGGCAGGAGCTTTTCGTGCCACCTTCGCGCCTCCCCGAAGTCTCCCCGCTCGGCGGCCTCGACCATCGCCACCATCTCGGCCGGCACCTCGTTCGACGCCACGGAGATGATGCCCCGGCCGCCAATCGCCATGAGCGGCAACGCCAGCGCATCGTCGCCCGACAGCACGAGAAAGCTCTTCGGCAGCAGCCGGCAGATCTCGGCCATCTGCGTGACGTTGCCCGAGGCCTCCTTGACGCCGACGATGTTCGGCAGGGTCGCGATGCGGGCGAGCGTTGCCGGATCGACGTTGCAGCCCGTGCGGCCCGGGACGTTGTAGACGACGATGGGCAGAGTCGACGCCTCGGCGATCGCCTTGTAGTGCTGGTAGAGCCCCTCGGGTGTCGGCTTGTTGTAGTAGGGCGTGACCGACAGGATGCCGTCGGCGCCCGCAGCGGTCATCTCCTGCACCGCGTGGACTACCTCACGGGTGTCGTACCCGCCGGCGCCGGCCATCACGCGCGCGCGGCCGCGTGCCTCGCCGACCACGATCTCGACGACGCGGCGCCGCTCGGCCATCGACAGCGTGGGCGACTCGCCCGTCGTGCCGCACGGGACGAGAAAGTGCACACCCGCGTCGATCTGCCGCCGCGCCAGACGCGCAACGGCGGCTTCGTCCACGGCGCCGCCGCGCGTAAAAGGAGTGATGAGCGCGGTGCCGACACCAGTGAATGTCTGTCGCATGGTCGTCTCCTGAATAACGCACTGGAAGACCAGTGCGCCCTACGTACGGTCCGCGTTGCGGACGAACTCGTTGAACATGTCGTCGATGCCGAACCACCCCTGGCGCCCTCGCAGCCACCGGGCGGCTTCGAGGGCCCCGTGTGCGAAGACGGCCCGGTCGCGCACGGTATGGGTGAGCGTGACCGTATCGGCCGCACCGTCGAATCCGACGACATGCGTGCCGGGCACCCAGCCGGCCCGGGTGGACGCCATGTCGATCGAGCGGCCATATCCGGCCTGCTTCATTGCGGCCGCGAGCACGACCGCGGTGCCCGATGGCGCGTCTCGCTTGGCCGCGTGGTGGGTTTCGTGAATCCACGCCCCGACATCCTCCAGCAGCGCGAACTGCCAGGCCGCCTGCTCGACGATGGCGCGAAAGACGTGCATGCCGAGCGAGAAGTTGGCCGCGGCCAGGACGCCGATGCCGGCCCCGGCCACCAGATCGCGCAACGACGGCTCGTCCTCCTGCCATCCGGTCGTCCCGATGACGGCACTCACGCCCCGGGCCGCCAACCGCTCCAGATTCGGCCGCACCGATCGCGGAAAGCTGAAGTCGATCGCCACTTCAGCCTGATCGTACTGGCCCTCGGCAAACGTCGTCCACCCGGCCTCGTCATCGAGGACGCCGACGACGGTCAACCCGTGCGCTCCGGCGTACGTCTCGACGAGGCGTCCCATGCGCCCGTGGCCGACGATCAGCAGGTTCATGCGGGCACCTCGCGAAAAAAGCGATCGTGGACGCGCGTGAGCGTCGCCGGAAGGTCGGCCGCGCGGATGACGAGCGTGACGTTCCGGCGCGACGCGGCCTGCGACACCATCCGGATCGGCACCCCCCCGATGGCCTCGAGGAGCTGGCTGACGAACGTCGGGTCGCGCTGCAGGCCGTCGCCGACCGCGCAGACGATGGCCATCTCGTCCTCGCGCGTGACGTCGGCCACGGCGCTGAGATCCTGCACGATGCCCGGCAGGCGGCGCGGATCGTCAATCGTCACCGACACGCTCACCTCCGACGTCGTCACGACGTCTACCGATGTCCGGTGCGCCTCGAACACCTCGAAGATGCGTTTCAGGAACCCGTGCGCCATCAGCATCCGGGTCGAGGTGATGTCGACCACTGTCACGCCCGTTTTCGAGGCGACCGCCGTGAGCGGCTGGGCAATCGCCGGCCGGTCGCGCGTGATGAGCGTCCCCGTCGAGTCCTGCGGCCGCTGCGCGTTGAGGATCCGGACCGGGATGTTCCGCGACACGGCCGGTTGAATCGTCGCCGGGTGCAGCACCTTCGCGCCGAAGTAGGCCAGCTCCGAGGCCTCGGCAAACGACAGGTGTGGCACGACCTGCACGTTCGGGACGATGCGTGGGTCGGCCGTGAGCATGCCGTCCACGTCGGTCCAGACCTGGATCTCGTCGGCCCCCAGGCACGCGCCGACGATCGCTGCCGAGTAGTCCGACCCGCCCCGCCCGAGCGTCGTCGTCACGCCCGCGTGCGTGGCACCGACGAAGCCGCCGACCACGGGGATGCGGCGGGCGCCGAGCAGCGGATTGACGACGGATGCAAGCGCCGCGCTCGTCTCGGCCAGGAGTGGTGTGGCGGCCGTGTGATCGGCCGTGGTGATCATGACGCGGCGCGCATCGACCCACGACGCCACCAGGTTCCGCGACGACAGCGCCGCGGCCACGATCCGGCTGCTCAGAATCTCGCCAGCCGCCGCGATCGCATCGAGCCACCGCGGCGTCACCTCGCGCAGCACCGCGAGCGCACCCGCGACCCGCTCGAGCTCGTCGAACTCGTGATTGATGAACGTGGCGACGTCTTCGCGCTCGGCATCCGACTCGATGACGCCGGCCACGTCGAGGTGCCGCTCGCGCAGCATCTGCAGGTTGGTGACGGCCCCGTCGCGGTCCCCGGCGCCCGCCTCGGCCGCCACGCCGAGCAGCCGGTCCGTGGCGCCGCCGAGCGCCGACACCACGACGATCGGGCCACGCCAGTCGGCGGCTTCGGGTTGAATCGACACCTGACGGGCGGCCCGGACGATCGTGATCAGCCGCAGAATGGCCGCCCGATCGGCCACCGACGTGCCGCCGAACTTCATCACAATCATCGGAGGACCTTCAATACGGGGTGCTCAGAGCATCCCCTCCGCTTTCATCAGCTCCGCGTTCAGGATCGAGTCCCCGGCCGCGCCCCGGACCGTATTGTGCCCGAGCGCGACGAACTTGTGGGACAGGACCGGGCACGTCCGGATTCGGCCGACCGACACCGTCATGCCGTCGCCAAGGTCCACGTCGAGCCGGGGCTGCGGGCGGTTCGTGTCGGTCATCACGGCAATCGGCGGATCGGGCGCCGTCGGCAGCCTCAGTTCCTGCGGGCGGCCGCGGAAGGCGCGCAGGGCGGCCGCAACCTCATCGGCCGACGGACGCGCCGACAGCTCGACCGACACAGTCATCGTGTGGCCGTCGACGACCGGCACGCGGTTGACCTGCGCGCTGATCACGGCATCGAGTGGCACGCGGCCGCCAGCGGTACCGAGCATCTTCAAGGACTCGGTCTCGATCTTCTCTTCCTCCCCGCCGCCGATGTACGGGACCAGGTTACCGAGAATGTCGAGCGATGCCACGCCCGGGTACCCCGCGCCCGAGACGGCCTGCATCGTCGACACCAGCACGCGCCGGACGCCGAACACGCGGAGCGGCGCCAGCGCCATCACCAGCACGACCGCGGCGCAGTTCGGGTTGGTGACGATGGCCCCGGACCAGCCGCGTTCGCGGCGCTGCTCGGGGAGGAGCGACAGGTGATCGGCGTTGACTTCGGGGACGAGGAGGGGCACGAGCGGGTCCATCCGGTGGGTCCGCGCGTTGCTGAGGACGACGTGCCCGGCGCGCGCAAAGGGCGCCTCGAGCTCGTCGGCGGCTTTCGCGTCCAGCGCCGAAAACACGACCTGCGGTCCGCGGCCGGGCTGACACGCGTCGACCATCAGGTCGCGCGCCTCGTCGGGCATCGGTGCCGCCAGCCGCCACGGCGCGGCATCGGCGTAGCGTTTGCCCTCGGAGCGTTCGCTTGCGGCAACCCACGCGACCCGAAACCCGGGGTGCCGCGCGAGACGGGAGATGAACTGCTGCCCGACCATCCCGGTGGCGCCGACGACGCCGACGGGGATTCGGTCCGACGAGGGAGTCATGCAGGGAGCATGATACTCGTCGGCTTCCTCTTTTCGGGTCTCGGGTTCGAGGTTCGCTGCCGCAAGCCTCCGCCTGGCGATGCGGCGCTGGCACCACCGTCGCCGGAGCAACGCGCGAACCCGGCCTTCGCGACTCGCTGGCAGCGTGGCGGAATCTCGTGGGCGTCGTGGCGGGCGCTGCAGACGGCCCCTGTGTTCACGGACGTCGCCGTCTGGGTGCCGGGCGAGCACGTGGCCGGTGACGATCGCCAGGAGTTGACCAGGTCCTTCTTCGCTTCGTCCACGCTGCTCGCCATTCTGGGCGTGCAGCCCGCGCACGGACGATTCTTTCGCGCCGATGAGGACGAAGTGGACTCGGGCGCGGTGATCCTTTCGCACAGGCTCTGGGTGCGCATGTTTGGCGCGGATCCGGACGTCATCGGCGGTCCAATCACCGTCTCACCGCCGGGGGCAACCGCGACCGCCCCCGAACGACGACGGACCATCGTCGGTGTTCTGCCGCCGGGGTTCGCCTTCCCCGGCGACGGGCCGGACCTGCTCATGCCGATTGGCGTCCACAGGTACAACGGCAGCTTCGGCAACCCGTTCTTCATGGCCCTGGGACGACTGGCGCCTGGCGTCAGTACCGGGGCGGCGTTGTCGGCAGCCGAACCGCTCGTGAGGGGCGAGGAACCGCCGGATCGGCGGACGGGGCGCGTCGTGACGCTCAGGTACGACCGCGTCGGCACGGGGGATCAGCCGCTCTGGGTCATGTTCGCGGGCGCGGCGCTGCTCCTGATTGTCGCCTGTTCGAACGTCGCGGGCCTGCTGCTCGGTGACGCGCGCTCGCGCCAGCACGAAACGGCCGTCCGCCTGGCGATCGGCGGCAGCCGCATGGCGATCCTGCGTCAACGGACGGTCGAACACGCCGTGCTGGCGCTGGCCGCGGGCGCTACGGGCCTGCTGCTCGCGTGGTGGCTGCTTCCGGCTCTCGTCTCGATCGCGCCACCCGGTCTGCTGGGTCAGCAGCCTGTCGCGCTCGACCGGCAGATCGCCGCCTGGGCCCTGGCCGCCGCGGTCGTCACCACGCTCCTGGCGGGCATGGTTCCGTCGTCAGCCATCTGGTCCAGTCAGCCGGGTGACACGCTGAAGCGGGGAAGCCGCGAGGCGACGCGGAGCAGTCGCTGGCGGCATCGCGCGGTGGTCGCCGCGCAGTTCAGTCTGGCCATGGTGCTGCTCGTGGGTGCCGGGCTTTTCGGCGAAACGCTGCGACGCCTGGGGCACCAGTCCCTCGGGTTCGATCCTGCCGGCGCCGCGGTCGTCGCTGTGCAGCGCGGACGGCCGGCTCCCCGCGTGATCACGGCGGAGGAACGCGCCAAGCTGCTGGACCTGCGGCGGACGGATATCGCGGCGCTCATGTCGTACATGGAGTCGTTCGACCTGCGAGTGATGCAGGACGCAAGAGATCGGATTGCCGCGCTGCCTGAGGTGACCGCGGTGGCCATGGCGAGCGCGGTGCCACTGGCCGGTGATTCTCCGGGGTCTGCGGTCGTTCGGCGCGAAGGGCAGGCGCCGGAAGAGGGCCAGTCCATCCTCGCCCTCTCGGTGACGGAGGACTACTTCAGGGCCATGCGGATACCGCTGGAAAGCGGTCGCCCGTTCGAGGCGATTGACCAGTTAGCGTCTCCGAGCGTGACCATCATCTCCACCGAAGTCGAACGCCGCCTGTTCGACGGCCTCGCTCTCGGCAGGACGCTGATGCGGGGTCAGGCGCCGTACACGGTCGTGGGCGTGGCGGCAGACGTCCGGTACCGGAGCCCGGTCGACGATGACGTCGGCGTCATTTATTTTCCGATGCGCACGGCGAACACGGCGCGGTATTGGGTCGTGCGTTCCGACGGCGACATGCGTGCGCTCCTGCCGTCTCTTCGGCCGGCCATTGAGGGCCACGAGTCGGCGCTGTTCGTGACACAGACAACGGCGCTTCCGGATCTGGTGGCGTCGACCCTCGTCGTCGAGCGCGGGCGGGCGATGCTGTCGGCGATGTACGGCGGGGCCGCGCTGCTTTTGGCAGCCGTCGGCCTGTACGGGCTGGCGGCGCGGCTGGTCGCGGAGCGTCGCCGTGAGATCGGCATTCGCGTGGCGCTCGGCGCCGGTCCGCGTGACGTCCGGCGGATCGTCATGGCCGACGCCTGGATCATCGTCGGCAGTGG
>DATKDF010000060.1:0-4971 GCA_035512795.1 Vicinamibacterales bacterium | reverse complement strand
CACCTGACCGAGTTCTGGATGGTCGAACCCGAGGTCGCGTATGCGACGCTCGACGACACCATCGTGCTCGCCGAGGGCCTCGTCACCGAGGTGGTCGCGCGCGTGCTGGACCGGCGCGCCCGGGAGTTGACGACGCTCGAGCGCGACACGACGTCGCTCGAGCGCGTGCAGACGCCGTTCCCCCGGATCACGTACGACGAGGCGGCCGCCCGGCTGACGGCGCAGGGCCTGCCCTTCGAATGGGGCGGCGACTTCGGCAGTCCGGACGAGACCGCCATCTCGAGCCTGTTCGATCGGCCGGTCGCCGTCACCGGCTACCCGAGCGCGATCAAGGCGTTCTACATGAAGCCGCACCCGGACCGGCCCGAGGTCTCGCTGTCGGTCGACATCCTCGCGCCGGAGGGCTACGGCGAGATCATCGGCGGCGGGGAGCGGCTCGACGACTATGACCTGCTCGTCAAGCGGATCGAGGAACACCAGTTGCCGCGCGAAGCCTTCGAGTGGTACCTGGACCTGCGCCGCTACGGCAGCGTGCCCCATTCCGGGTTCGGCATGGGCATCGAACGCGTCGTCTCGTGGATCTGCGGCCTCGAGCACCTGCGCGAGGCGATCCCGTATCCGCGCATGCTCTATCGGCTCTATCCGTGACATGAAGATCGGCCTGATTCAGCTCGGCTGCCCGAAGAACCTCGTCGATGGCGAGGTGATGCTGGGGTACGCGCGCGAGGCCGGACACGAGATTACGGCTGACGCGCGTGAGGCCGACGTGATCGTCGTCAACACGTGCGCGTTCATCGATGCGGCCAGGGAGGAATCGGTCGATGCCATCCTCGAGATGGCCGAGCTGAAACGGCAACGCGCCGGCGTGCGGCTGGTCGTGACCGGGTGTCTGGGCGAGCGGTACCGGGGCCAGCTCCAGGCCGAGATCCCCGAGGTGGACGTCGTGCTCGGCACCGGTGAGATCCCGGGCATCGTCGACGCCATCACCGCCGCGACCGCCGCGCCGCCGGCGGTCCACCCCGTCCGCTTCGTCCGGCCGACCCGCAGCACCCGGAGCGCCGGGCCGAGCCCCAACGGCAACGCCCCCAGCACCCCGAGTGCGTTTCCGCCAACCTATCTCTACGACGCGTGCTCCCCACGGCTGATCACGACGCCGTCGCACTTTGCCTACGTGAAGGTCGCCGAGGGCTGCGACTACACCTGCGCGTTCTGCATCATCCCGACGCTCCGCGGCGCGTACCGGAGCCGGACGGAAGACTCGATCGTCGCCGAAGCCGAGAGCCTCGCGGCGCGCGGCGTGCGCGAGCTGCTGCTCATCTCGCAGGACACGACGTTTTTCGGGATCGACCGCGGCGAGCGTGGGGCGCTCGCGCGTCTGCTGCGCCGGCTCGACGCGGTCGACGGGCTGACGTGGATTCGCCTGCTCTATTTGTACCCGACAACGATCACCGACGAGGTGCTCGGCGCGATGGCCGACAGCGCCAGGGTCTGCGCCTACATCGACCTGCCCCTGCAGCACGCGTCGGCCGACGTCCTGCGGCGCATGCGCCGCCCGGGCAACCGTGCGACCTACGACACGCTGCTGTCGCGGATCCGGCGTCACCTGCCCGACGTCACGCTCCGGACGACGTTCATCGTGGGCTTCCCGGGCGAGACGGCGCGCGACGTGGCTGAACTCGAAGGATTCATCGCCGACACGGGCTTCGACCACGTGGGGGTCTTCACCTACTCGCACGAGGAGGACACCCGCGCGTACGCCCTGGCCGACGACGTGCCGGCCGAGGTGAAGCGGGAGCGCCGGGACGGGGTGATGGCCCTCCAGCGCGACCTCGTGCGCCGCCGGAACGCCAGCCGGATCGGCCGCCCCCTGCAGGTTCTGGTCGACGGCCCCTCGCCCGACTCCCCCCTGGTCGTCGTCGGCCGCCACGCCGGCCAGGCCCCGGACATCGACTCGGTCGTCTACCTGACCGAGTGCGACCCGACCGCCTTCGGTCCCGGAGACCTCGTGGAAACCGTGGTGACCGAGGCACGCGACTACGACCTGGTCGCCCGGCCGACCTGAGCCTCTGTCCTCTGTTATACTTTCCGGTGGTCTGGACGGGAAAGACTTCGCTAGTGGGCCCGTGCCCACTTTTTGTTTTTAGGACGCGTCGCGACATCGATGCGGGATGACGTCATCGAACGGCTGCGGGAGGTGGCGTCGCGCGTGGCGGGCAGTCACGGTCTCGACCTCTTCGATCTCCAGTTCCGCCGCGAGTCGCCGGGCTGGGTCTTGCGGGTCGTGCTCGACCGGCGGCTCGCCACCGGGACGGGCGACGATCTGGTCGGCATCGAGGATTGCCGGCTGGTGAGCCACGACCTCAGCGCGATCCTGGACGTCGAGGAGGAGGCGCTCGGCCTGGGCGATCGGGCGTACACCCTGGAGGTGTCGTCCCCCGGGCTGGATCGGCCGCTCCGGGGCGAGGCCGACTACCGCCGCTTCGAGGGTCGGCTCGCGAAGATCGTGACGAGCGAGCCGGTGGCGGGTCAAACGTATTTCGAGGGACGGCTCGCGGGGATCGACGGGGGTGACGTGCTCGTCGCCCACGGCGCGCGGCTCCATCGCGTGCCGGTGAATCGGATTCGGCGGGCGCGCCTCGAAGTGGAATTCTGAGGACGCGGCGATCGAGGTGATATGGCAACCGAACTGCAACAGATGATCGAAGTCGTCGCCAAGGACAAGGGCATCGACCCGGCGATTGTCATCAGCGCAATCGAGGACGCGTACGTGGCGGCCTCACGCAAGGTCTTCAAGGACGACGAAGATCTCCATTCACGCTTCAACCTGGACACCGGCCTGGTCGAGCTCTACGCCGTCCGGCTCATCGTCGACGACGTCCAGAACGCGGCGCGCGAGATCTCGCTCACCGAGGCGCAGGCCCTCTACGGCGACGAGGCCGAGGTCGGGATGCAGATCGAGTTCCCGAAGGAGACCGACAAGCTCGGCCGCATCGCGGCGCAGACGGCCAAGCAGGTCATCGCGCAGCGGGTTCGGGAAGCCGAGCGCGAGAAGGTGTACGCCGAGTTCAGCGAGCGGGTCGGCGAGGTCGTCAACGCCACGGTGAAACGGTTCGAGAGCGGCGACATCGTCGCCGAGATCGGACGGGTCGAGGCGTCGCTGCCGCGCAAGGAACAGTCGCGCGCCGAAAACTACGCCATCGGCGACCGCGTCCGGGCCGTCATCAAGGCCGTCACCAAGAACGCCAAGGGGCCGCAGGTGATCCTGTCGCGGACCGATCCGGCCCTGCTCATCAAGCTCTTCGAGCAGGAAGTGCCCGAGATCTACGACGGCACCGTCATCATCCGGGGCGCGGTGCGCGAGGCGGGCGACCGCGCCAAGGTCGCCGTCGACTCGCGCGAACGCGACGTCGACCCGGTGGGCGCGTGCGTGGGCATGCGGGGCACGCGCGTGCAGGCGATCATCCGCGAACTGCGCGGCGAGAAGATCGACATCGTCGAGTGGTCGGACGACCCGGTGAGCTTCGTCACCAAAGCGCTCAGCCCCGCCCGCGTCCAGCGCGTCAGCATCGTCGACGACGAGCAGCGCGTGATGGAGGTCGTCGTCGAGGATCGCCAGTTGTCGCTGGCGATCGGCAAGAAGGGCCAGAACGTCCGGCTCGCCGCCAAGCTGACCGGCTGGAAGATCGACATCAAGAACGAAGGCGAGAAGCGGCAGGAAGCCGAAGCGCAGCTGGCCGGGCTCGAGTTCGGGACGATCGCCGAGACGGCCCCGCCGCTCTCGCTGCCCGACATCCACGTCGAGGTCGTGGCCGCGCTCCGCAATGCCGGCTACGACACCGTCGACAAGGTGATCGAGGCCGGCGCCGAGGTGCTCGGTGCGCTGCCCGGCTTCGACGCCGAAACAGTCGAGGCCGTGCTCGCCTCGGCGGCCCTCGAACAGCAGGCGCTCGCCGAGGCCACCGCGGCCCGGGCGCTCGCCGAAGCCGAAGCGGCGGCCAATGCGCCGGCCGAGGCCGACGGGCAAACCGAGCCGGCCGCCGACGCCGAGCCGGCGGCTGACGCCGAGCCGGCGGCCGACGACGCACCGGCGGCCGATGCCGTACCGGCGGCCGATGCCGACGCGGAGCCGGCGGCGTCCGAGACGCCCGACGGCCGTCACGAGTAACGCGAGCGCAAGGGAGCCGAATTGGCCACTGTCCGGATCTACAAGATCGCCGAGCTGCTGGGCCTGTCCAGTCAGGACGCCATCAGCCTGCTGAAGAAAGACACCGGCATCGACGTCAAGAGTGCGTCGAGCTCGGTCGAGGAAATCGTCGCGCGCCAGTTCGTCGAGCGCCAGGCCCGCAAGCGCAACATCGCGCTGCCGCCCGGGTCGCTCTTCGACGGGACGGCCGCCCGCCGCGGCGGCAAGTCGGCCAAGGCCACACCGGCGCCCCCACCGCCGGCCGAGCCGAAGCCCCGGCCGCGCCTCATCAAGACCCTGCGGCCGGCGCCGGAACCGGAGCCGGACGACGGAGCCGGCGTCGAAGAGGCGCCGCCGGCCGAGCTCGAGGCGGCGCCGACGGCCGCCGAGGCCCCAGCCACAGCGCCGGCCGACGAGCCCGAGGAGACGCGGGCAACGATGGCCGTCGCCGAGTCGGCTGAAGCCGAGGCCGTCGTGGACGTGCCGGCCGGTGCTGAAGCGGTCGTCGCATCGCCGGCCGACGAGCCGGCCGCGACCGCCGAGACCGCCGCCGAGTCACCCGCGCCACCCATGGCGGCCCGGCCGCCCGAACCGCGGCGTCCGGCGCGGGTCGTGCCGCCGACGCGGCGGCTGCGCATCGAAGATCCGGTCACGGGCGAAGCACCGGCCGCGCGCCCGCTGCCCACCCGTCCGGTCATCCGGCCACAGACGTCGCCGCCGGCCCCGACGCGCCCGGCCGCGCCGAGCGTGGTCGCGCGGCCAGGCACGATGGCCCGGCCGCCGGTCCG
>DATKDF010000059.1:0-26130 GCA_035512795.1 Vicinamibacterales bacterium | reverse complement strand
TCGACATCCTCATCGGCGCCGGGGGCGAGAACTCGCCGGCCTGGCAGGTCCACCACGAGCTCCTGCCGAACGCCCCCTCGGCGACGCCCTGGAATCCGGACGGCGGGTTCTGAGACCGGCGCCGCCCTGCCGGCGCTCAGTAACGCAGGACGGCCGCCAGACCGGTTGCGGTCGGCATCCGCTCCCGGGGCACGATGACGACATCACCTCCGGTGCGGAGCACGGCTTCGGCCAGGTCGTCGAGCATGTCGCCGACGTCCGGATTGTCGAGCGGCGCGGCACTCGTCGCGCCCGTCGCCGGGTCGAGCCGGCCGGGCCTGACCCCTTCGGCTTCCACGAGCAGGTGTGAGACGCGTCCGGCGACGGCCGCCCGGGCGGCGTCGGCGAGGTCTGCCGTGGCCTTCTGGTGGGCCAGCGCGGCGGTGAACATCTCGGTGAGCGCGGCCAGTCGCTCCAGATACTGCGGCTCGACCGCCTGCCACGCGGCGTCCCGCAACTGCCCGTCGGACAGCGCGTCGGGGTTGCCTTCGATGCCCGTGGCGACGAGCGCGGTGTTTCGGGTCAGGGCCCTGAACACCGGCTGATGTTCGGGCAGCGCGGCCAGCACCAGGGGCAGCCGCGCCGGTTTCGAGAACTGCGCGATCGTCGCACGATCCACGGCGCGGAAGTAGCGTTCGGTGTCCTTGTCGACTACATCCCTGCGCGAGCCGTGACCGTGGTACATGGGCCCGGACGGGCCGGTGCCGTACGCGGCAACGGTCTGGTGCGGTTCGGTGCGCTCGTGGCCAAGCGCCGCGTCGATGTCAGTGGGAAACGCCCCTGGGTCGAGTTCGTCCAGGGCGTCCCGATTGCCCTCGAACAGGCGCGCCGACTGGCGGGTCACGCAGAGCACCTGATAGCGATCGGCTGACTGGACGAGACGCAGGAGCGGCTTGACGTGGAAGCTGTCGGCGACAATCGCCAGCTCCGGCACAGCCCGCTGAAACTGGAACACGTGAAATACCCCGGGAGAGGCCAGCACCGCCAGCCCATCGAGCGTGTGGTTCCAGAACGCCACGTCGTCGATGAGCACCTGGATGCGGGCGAGCAGGGCGCGGGTGTCGCGGCCGCTGAACTTCTGCGCCAGCGAGTCCTCGATGGCCCGCACGAGATTCCTGAACCGGATCGGGTCCTGCTGATTGTCCGGCCGGTGGCGGTGGGTCGGCTGATAGATCGAGATGCACGGCGGTTCCTGAACCTGGACGAGTGAGCGAAGCGTGTCATGTGTCAGCAGTTGCACGTCGGATCTCCTGAAGTCGGGCCGCGGCCCGAGTGCGGCGGCCAGCCTCACTTCTGGCGCGGCTCCTCGAGACTGTGGTCCGGCGGCTGATAGGCTCCGGTGCGGATCATCCGCACCATCCCGGTCAGGCTCCGCGCGGCATTGGTCACCTCCACGAACACGTCCGGATCGGCGTCGAGATCCGCGTGGCTCGTGGCGTAGGGCCGGTAGTAGCCGATGAAAGTATCGACCACGGCGCTGGCACCTGCCTGGACCAGTCCGAGGTCCGACAGCCAGTCGGCCAGCATCCGGCGCAGCGTCTCGGACCCGGCCGCGTCGGCGTGCGTGACCACGGCAAACGCGCGGCCGGCCAGGTGCTTCGGATAGGGCCAGCCAGCCAGCTCGAGCTCCTTGGCCGCCACCGGATCCTTCCCGTTGGTGGTCGTCGGATCCGGGTTGCCACCGTCGGCGCACACCAGCCGGTCGATCATCAGCTTCAGGCTGGCCGGCACCTGGTACCAGTGTACCGGGCACACGATCATCACGCCGTGTGCGGCGACCCAGCGCGGATAGAGCTCGGCCATCCAGTCGTTGGTCTGTCCGAGCGCGTGATTCGGATAGCAGGAGCACGGCCAGTGACAGAGCGGCATGGCGGTCGAGACGCAGGCCTTGCACGGATGAATCACCGTGTGCGGCTCGTCGGCAAGGGCACTGACGTCGAGGACGTCGACGTCGCAGTGCTCGGCGGCGATGGCCGCGCGCGCGGCGTCGACGAGCCGGCGGGTCTTCGAGATCTCGCCGGGGCAGGTATGCTCGCTCCGCGTCGATCCGTTGACGAGGAGAATGCGCGAGGGCGCGCTCGCGTCACGGTAGCGCGATTCGGCCTCACGGATGCGATCGCGGGTGGCCAGCCACTCGATCGGGAGCGGCTGCTCGGGACGCGCAAAATCCGGCCCGGCCGGCTGCGTCCTCGGAGACTTCCTGTACACGGTGTAGCCGTCCCAGGCCTGCTCGCAGACTCGCTCGAGCTCGTCTCTGACCGAGTCGAACGCGGGATCGTAAAAACGCTGCATGAACCGCTCGCGGAACGCCGCCCTGGTGAGCGGGACGTACGTCTCGAGCCGTCTGACCTCTGGTGGCGCCATGAGGCCATCCTGCCACAGACCTGGACGGGACGGGGCGTCAGACCGTCACGCCGACGAGTGTCAGGGCGAAGCCGGCCTGACCATCCAGCCACTGGGCGCGCCGTGCGAATCCGCATCGCTCGAGCATGCGCACCACGTCGCCGGCCTCGTACTTGTGCGAACTCTCGGTCCAGATGGCGTCCCCCTCCTCCAGCGACACGTCGACGTCGGCGGCCGCAATCCGGACACGTTGCGCGCGCGTGCTCACCAGATACATCTCGATCCGCGACGCCTCGCGGTTCCAGACCACGTGATGGCGGAAGCTGCCGACGTCGATTTCGCCACCCAGCTCGCGGTTGATCCGCACCAGCAGATTCCGGTTGAAGGCCGCGGTCACGCCGAGTGGATCGTCATAGGCCAGGCGCAGGTCGTGCTCGGGCTTGACCAGGTCCGCGCCGAGCAGAAACGCGTCGCCTGGCTGCAACATCGCGCGGATGCGCGCGAGCAGGGCGTCAGCCGCCGGCGGCTCGAAGTTGCCGATGTTCGACCCGAGAAACATGGCGAGCGCGCGGCCGCCAGGCGCCGGCTCGGCACGGCGGGGCCGGCCGGCCGTCTCCAACCATGTGAGGAAGCGCGACTGGTGGGCGACGACCTCGACATTGCCGAGTGCGCCGAGCGTACGAGCCGCCGAGTTGAGTGCCGCCCGGGACACATCCACCAGGTGTACGGGCAGCCGGGCGGCCCCCGGCGGCCGCGCCGACAGCAGCACGGCCAGCTTCTCGCCACTGCCGGCACCGAGCTCGATCACGCGCCCGAGCGGCTCGAGCGCGGCGAGGATCTCGGCGCCGTAGCGAGTGAGCAGCCCGGTTTCGGCGCGGGTGATCCGGTACCAGGGCAGCCGGCAGATGGCGTCGAACAGCGCCGACCCCAGCGGATCGTAGAAGTAGCGCGACGACAACTGCCGACGAGGATGCCCGGCCAGGGCCCGCCGCACATCGGCGGCAAACTCGGCCGTCGTCGCCTCGACGTCGTGCGCAACGGGCGTGTCGCCGATCTGCCCGGCTGCCATCCGGCTACGCCCCGTCATGGCGCACGCATCGGAACGTCGCGTAGACGTACGGATACCGCGGCCGGAACCAGTTCCGGAACGTCGGCCGCAACAACTCCCGCGCGGTCGCCGGTGAAGCGCCCTTGATGACGAAGTGATCGTTGTCGAAGAAGTCCGCCGAGTACTCGGGATAGGACGGCGTGACGGTGAAACCGGGAAATGGGGCGAACACAGTGCTCGTCCACTCCCAGCCGTTGCCCACCAGGTCGTCGAGGCCCCAGGCACTCCGGCCGGCCGGGTGGCTGCCGGCCGGATGCGGATCCCAGGACCGGAAATCGAGCACGCCATGCTCCGGCGCCGGATCGGCGTCACCCCAGGGGAACGGCGATTCGGCGCCGGTCGGCGTCCCATAGGCAGCCCGCTGAAATTCGGCCTCGGTTGGCAGGCGAACGCCACGCCAGCGCGCGTAGGCGAGCGCCTCGGCGTAGCTCACATACGCGGGCCAGGCCAAAGGCAGCGGCAGCAGATCGAACATCCCACGCCAGTGCCAGGCGTCGTCCTGACGCTCCCAGAACAGCGGATGACGCCGGTGGTCGGCCTGGAGCCAGCGCCAGTCCTCCGGACGCCACCAGGCGGGATCGGCGTATCCGCCGGCATCGACGAACTCGAGGTACGCGGCACTCGTGACGTCGTGGCGGTGCATCGCGAACGCGGGCACATCGGCGCGATGGGCGGGCCGCTCGTTGTCCCAGCTGAACGGTCGCGCACCGGCGTCGATGCCGAGCGTCGCGCGCCCCGCCGGAACCTCCATCCACTCCTGCCGAGGCGCGGCGCCGGCGGTCACCGGGTCGTAGCCGGCCGGCCGTCGCTTCTGGTCGACCGGCAGCCGATGCCACATGTACAGGAGCGTCTCCTGGTGCATCGCCTCGTGCTCGAGAATGGCGTAGGCCGCCTCGGCGCGATCCAGCAACGGATGTCCGGGCCGCTCGATGTCGCCGCTCCGGAGTGCCGCCATCACCCGCCGGTCGGCCTCGTCGGCAAACTGCTGCACCTCTTCGCGCGACGGCCATCCGGCACGCTCCGCTCCCAGGCTTGCGGCCTGTGACTCGTGCGGGTCGATACCCCGGGCGAAGAGCGCCTCGAGGCGCGCATCGATGCCCCGCTCTCCGAGCCCGCGCTTGACGAGCGTGTTGAAGCTGAAGGCCGGCAGGTGCCCTTCATAGAACACGAGCGGGTGCCGGAGCGAGATGGGTCGGCTGTAATACGCCTCGTCGGTGACCAGATCGAACAGCCGCCGCGACCGCTCGCGATTGCGCGTGTACCAGTCAATCAACGCCGAACGGTCGAGCACGGGCGCGCCGCGGGCCATGGTCCGTCCCGAGGCGCGAGTGGATCGTGTCATGACAAGCCGAGAATATCTCCTCCGGCCGGCGCCGCCAAGCGATCGATCTCGTCGCGTCGTCGATCCCGGGCCGTGACGCGGACCGATTCAAAGCGGCCACACCCACATGAGCATCGGCACGCCGACGATGACGACGATGATCTCGAGCGGCACGCCGAGCCGCCAGTAGTCTCCGAAACGGAAGCCACCGGGACCGAGAATCAGCGTGTTGTTCTGATGGCCGATCGGCGTGAGAAACGCGCAGGAAGCGCCTGTGGCCACGGCCATCAGGAAGGTGTCCGAGCTGGCGCCGAGCTGACTGGCCGTGCTGATCGCAATGGGACACATCACGGCGGCCGTAGCCGCGTTGTTGATGAAGTCCGACAGCATCATCGTGGCGATCAGGACGACGGCCAGGCTGACGACCGGGTCCGGCGTGCCCATGGCGGCGAGCATCAGGCGCGCCAGCTGGTCGGCGGCGCCGGTCGACGCCATCGCGCCCGCCACGGGGAACAGCGCGCCGAGGAGGACGATGACCGGCCAGTCCACCGCGTCGTAGATGCTCCGCGGCGACACGATCCGCAGCGCCATGAAGACCAGCACCCCGGCCGCAAACGAAATGGCGGCCGGCAGGAGACCCAGGGCCGCCCCGCCCACCGCGGCGGCCATGACGGCCGTGGCGATCGCCGCCCGGCCCTTGTCGGGGATGCGGATGGCGCGCGCGGCCAGCGGCACGCACCCGAACTCACTCGCAAATGTCGAGATCGCGTCGGGCGGCCCCTGCAGGAGCAGCACGTCGCCGGCCTGGATCGACATCGAACGCAGCCGGCTGATCGACTGGCGTCCCTGGCGCGACACGGCCAGCAGATTGATGCCGAACCGTGTCCGCAACTGAATGCCGGTGGCCGAGCGCCCAATCAGCGTCGAATCGGGGCGCACGGCCATCTCGACGAGCGCCACGTCTCCGGAATCGCCGCCACCCGATTTCCTTGCCGGTGCCTCGTCGGACTGCGCAGACGGGTCGTCGCCGGGCGGCCCGGCCGTGGCGACGACGGCGGTATCGTTCGCCGGGGCGTCAGGCTTGTCGGCCTTGTCGGCCGCCTGTTCCGCTTCGCGCCGAACGTCTTCCTCGAGCCTCAGGCCGAGGCCGGTCAGAAGGTTTCCGAGCGATTCGGGCTCGGCTTCGATGACGAGGATGTCACCGACGCGAAGCCTGCGCCCCGGGTTCGGCGCCGCCACCCGCAGGTCGTAGCGAACCATGCCGACCACCTGGGCATCGGCCTTGTCGAGCGCCGATCCGATCTCACGAAGCGTCTTGTCCTCGGCCTTGCTGCCCTCGACCACGCGAACCTCGGTGAGGTAGGTACCGGTGTCGAAGGTGCCGCCGGCCGCCGTGGCGCGCGTCGGAACGATCCGCCAGCCCACGAGCGCCACGAAGAAGACACCCGCTGCGGCGATGGCAGCCCCGGCCGGCGTGAAGTCGAACATCGCGAACGACTCGCCGCCGTTGTTCGATCGGAAGCCTGACACGATCAGGTTCGGCGGCGTGCCGATGAGGGTCGTCATGCCGCCCAGAATCGTGCCGAAGGCCACGGGCATCAGCACCTTGCCCGGCGGCAGGCCCTGCCTGGCGGCGAGCTGAATGGCCACCGGCATCAGGAGCGCCATGGCGCCGACGTTGTTCATGAAGGCCGACAGCACCGCGCCCAGGCCGGTGAGGGCCGCGATGCTGAGCGTCGGGCCGGCGGCGCCCGGCAGCACACGGTGCACCAGCACGTCCACGGCACCGGTCTGCTGGAGCCCCTGGCTCAGGATGAGGACGCACGCCACGGTGATGACCGCCGGGTGGCCGAAGCCGGCAAACGCGGCGGCGCCGGTCACCAGGCCCGCCGCGACACACATCAGGAGCGAGGCCACCGCCACCATGTCGTGGCGCCAGCGGCCCCACAGGAACATCGCCACCGTGGCGGCAAGGATGGCGAGAACGACGATCTGGTCCTGGGTCATGACGCTTCAGCCCGCCAGCGGGGGCGTGGGCCGGCCCTGCTACGTGCCAGTGCCGCCCCGGCCCCCCTCTCCTTCCCATCGCGCGGCCGATTCGGTGCCGTCCCGGACTTCGGCCGGGGTTTTGCGTGTCAGCACTCCCGCGGGTGAGCCGGTCAACGCCTCTGCCACGCCGAGCACGACGTCCACACGGTGGACGAGACCGTCATCGGCGATCGGGATCATCAGGTGATCCACGACACGACCGTCCAGGGTGGCCTGTTTGACGCCGCAGCAGCGCCGGTCGGGATTCGTCACGGCAATCACGTAGCACGTCGACCCGACACGCCATGTCACCTCGTACTCCGGCCACGTCGTCGGCACGCAGGGATCGACGGCAAACACCGCGCCTCGCCGGCGCAGCCCGAGGATGCTCTCGACGGCGGCTCGATACATCCAGCCGGCTGACCCCGTGTACCAACTCCACCCTCCGCGGCCACGATGATCCGCGTGATTGTAGACATCACCGGCCATGACGTACGGCTCCAGGCGATAGCGGGACACGGCGTCCGGGTGGCGTGTGTGGTTCACGGGATTCAGCATGTGAAAGATCTCGGCCGCCTCGTCGCCGCTGCCGAGCCGGGCGAGCGCCATCACGATCCAGGCGGCCGCGTGCGTGTACTGGCCGCCGTTCTCGCGAATGCCGGGCGGATAGCCTTTGATGTAGCCCGGCTCCTGCGCCGACGAGTCGAAGGGCGGATGGAGCAGCAGCACCGATCGTGCCCCTCGGGCCATCAGGTACGTGCGCACGCTGTCCATGGCCCGTTCGGCGAGCCGCGAGGGCGCTGCACCCGACAGCACGGCCCACGATTGCGCGATCGAATCGATCCGACACTCGTCGTTGCGAGCCGACCCGAGCGGCGACCCGTCGTCGTAGTAGCCGCGGAGGTACCACTCGCCGTCCCACGCGCGGTCGAGTGCGCGGCTCAGGCGCACCGCCTCGTCACGATATCGCTCGGCGCGACTGGCCTCGCCGCGGCGGTCGCAGATGGGCGCGAATGACGTGAGCACCGCGTGGAGGAAGAAGCCCAGCCACACGCTCTCGCCTCGCCCCGCCGCGCCCACGCGGTTCATGCCGTCGTTCCAGTCGCCGCCGCCGAAGAGCGGCAGCCCGTGTGCACCGGCGGTCAGACCCCGATCAATCGCACGGACACAATGCTCGAACACGGTGCCGTCTTCGGCCGACACCTCGGGTTGCCCGTAGGCCTCCTGCTCGGCGGCCGCGAGGGGTGGCCCGTGGAGAAACGGGATCCGCTCATCGAGCACACCCGTGTCGCCGGACGCGGCGACGTAGTTGGCCACGACGAACGGGAGCCACAGCAGATCGTCGGAGCAGCGCGATCGCAGGCCTTGTCCACCGGGCTCGTGCCACCAGTGCTGGACATCCCCTTCCACGAACTGGCGGCCAGCCGCGCGCAGGATGTGCGCCCGCGCCAGATCCGGCCGCGAGAGCAGCAACGCCGTCACGTCCTGCAACTGGTCGCGGAAGCCGAAGGCGCCTCCCGGCTGGTGGTACCCCCCGCGCGCCCACAACCGGCACGACACGTCCTGGTAGAGGAGCCATTGATTGACGAGCAGATCGAACGAGTCATCGGGCGTGTGCACTTCGACGGCCCGGAGTGTGCGGGCCCACTCGCGATGCACGGCGGCCAGGGCCGAGGCGGCCGCATCGACGCGCCCGTGGCGGGCGACGAGCGTCCGCGCGTGCTCCTCGGTCCGGCCCTGGCCGAGCAGCCACACGAGCCGATGAGACCCGCCCGGGAGCAGGTCGACCTGCGCCTGGAGCGCGGCACACGGATCGAGTCCCGCGCCGAACTGCGACGGCAGGCCGAGCCGATCCAGGGCCGCGGGCGCCGCGAGCGAGCCGTTGCGTCCCACGAAGAGCCCTCGATCGCCCGTGGCCGAATGGACATGGCCGTCGAGCGCCGTGAAGGCGACCCGTCCGGGAAATCCGGTGTTGTAGGCGTTCCGCGCGAAGATCGCGTTGGCGGCCGGGTCGAAGGCCGTCACGACGTGGGCCGATTGGCCCTCCACCGGTGGCCCGAGCACCCAGTCGTTGTAGGCCACGAGACTGAGGGACCTCGCCTCCGGGCCCAGGTTCTCGATCGTCAGCACCGAGAATCTCACGGGATCGACGGCGTCGACGAACACGTCGAGCGTGTGTCGAATGCCCCGGTGCACGCGACTGAAGCGGGTGACGCCGGCGGCGTGCCGAATCACGATGCGGCCGCTCGCCGCGTCGCGGCGCATGGGCCCTGGCGTCGGCGACCACGTCTCGCCCGACACATCGTCTCGAATGAACCACGCCTCGGCGGTCGGATCGGTCACCGGATCGTTGGCGAACGACGTCAACCGGTTCTCCCGGCTGTTCTCGGACCACGTATGTGACGCCCCCGAGGCCGTCACGATGGTTCCGAAATCGGGATTGGCGATCACGTTCGCCCACGGCGAGGGCGTCTCCTGGTCACCGTCGAGCACCACGACATATGCGCGTCCATCGGCGGCGAAGCCACCCAGACCGTTGGGCAATCGGAGCGGTGGCACGTCCACGGGCTCGTCAGCAGGCCGCGCGGCCCGTTCATCGGCCGGCGCGGCTGGTTCGACGATGCCCGGTATCAGGGGCAGCGGCGCGTCCAGGTACGGCCGGTCGAGGTGAGCCCGCAGGTCACCGTCATCGCCGCACAGAATCACGTGTGAGACGGCGTCGAAGAGTGTGCGCTCCTCGACCGAGAGGTCCTCGCCGCGCAGCAGATACGCGCCTGCCGACCGGTGTCGCCAGCTCCGCCAGTAGCCCGCGTCGAGGAGTGCCGTCAGCTGCGCCTGCAAGTCAGCCAGGTACCCGACCACCTGCTCATTGATGATCACGACATCGGCGACGAGGCCCTTCAGGCGCCAGTACTCCTGCGCCTGCAGCACCTGCCGGACGAGCGGCACCGCGTGCTCTCCCGTGGCACGGACCTGGAGAATCGGGAGGTCCCCGGAGATGCTGTGGCGCCAGAGCGCCGACTGGCCCAACTGGTTGGCGGCGAGCACGGTATGCGGCGCCCGGAGCGATCCGTCGGTATGGAGCATCCGCGAGGCCAGCCGCTCGAAGAGCAGCGCGTCCTCGCTCGAGATGGCCAGGTGATGCAGCGCGCTTTGCGCGTGGCCGAGTGCGAGCGCAAAGGCCCGGGCCGTGGCGATGGGCTCCCGGTACTTCCGGGCGAGGGCCTCTGCGGCGGCCCGGTCGCCCGCCACGCCGGTCGCAAACGACAGCCGCACGCTCGCGTTCGGCGCCACCCGGATGCGCTGGCGCAAACTGAAGATCGGGTCGAGGACCACGCCGACCGTTCCGGACAGGCGCCGGCCGTCGAGCGCCGCGGCGTCGCGCAGGTGACGGCCGCGCCCGACGAACCTGGCGCGGTCGGTCTCCCACTCGATCGCCCCCTGCGTCCGACCCTCGAGACTCACGACGTGCACCGCCCAGTGTGTCGGGTCGGCCGGCCCGCGGGGACGACGACGGCAGAGCAACGCCGAGCTGGCCGGCAGGTACTCCGTCTCGAGGAAGAGTTTCCCGAACGCCGGGTGCGCCAGGTCGGCCGCCGGCTGCGCGAGCGCGAGTTCGACGTAGCTCGTGACGTCGAGCTCGCGCGTGCGCCGGCCCTGATTGGTGATCGAGAGCCGGCGGACCTCGACGTCGTCCTCGGTCGACACCGCGATGTCGAGCTGACACTGGAGGGTGCCGTCGCGCCGACGGATCGTGGCCCGATCGGCCCGAAAGGTCACGGCGTACTCGTCCGGCTCGACCGCGGTCGGATGGTAGGTCGATGACCAGACGTCGCCACTCCACACATCGCGGAGGTACACGAACGTGCTTCCCGGATCCAGCGTGGGGTCGTGTCGCGACCGGGTCACGGCCAGGTCCTGATGCCGCAGGTAGCCGCCGCCGGCATTGGTGACGACCGACACGAGCCGACCATTCGACAGGACCTGCGCGTGCGGGAACATGGTGTGAGGCGTGGGGTAGCGGCGTCCGGGCAGCGGTGGCGGCGCCGAGACGTGCACGCTGTCGACCGGCGGGCGTTGGCGCGGCGGCACGTCGCGCGGCAGGCGCTCCTGCAGCAGGAGTTCAGTCGCCTGGACGCGGGCGTCGCGGTGAAACCGCTGGACCATGCGGTCGTCGAGCAGGGTGTTCGCCAGGGCGACGAGCATCATGCCCTGGTGGTGCGCCATGTACGTGCGCACGATGACCGGGTCGGTCGCCACGGCTTTGCCCACGGCGGGGCCTTCCCCGCGGTCGGTGAAGTCGGCGGCGTCGTAGAACCCGTAGTCGCCCCGGAGGCCCAGCGTCGCCAGCCGCCTCAGGTTGGCTGTGCTCCGGGCGGGAACGAGCATGGCGGCAAGCGCGCTGGCGTACGGCGCCACCACGAGCTCGTCGCCGAGTCCCCGCCTCAGGCCGAGGCCCGGAACGCCGAACGCCTTGTACTGATACGTCCCCTGCCGATCGACGGCACTGTAGGCCGACTCCGAGAGGCCCCAGGGCACGCCCGTTTCGGCGCCGTAGTCCATCTGCCGGCGGATCGCCATGCGGCACGACACGTCGAGCAGGGTGCCCGGATACGTGCGCGTCACCAGGAGCGGCATCAGGTACTCGAACAGCGTGGCGCTCCATGACAGCAGCACCGGCGCGCCGTGCACGGCGGTGGCCTGGCGGCCCAGGTGGAACCAGTGCGCTTCCGGGACGTCACCCTTGCTGATCGCGAGGAAGCTCGCCAACCGGGCCTCGGACGCGAGCAGGTCGTACCGCGAGACGTCGAGGCCGGCGTCCGTCTCGGCGTCACCCAGGCGATAGCCGACGCTGAACAACTGCCGCCGCTCGTCGTACAAGGGCCGGAAGTTCATGGCCTCGAAGAGGGCGGCGGCGCGAGCGGACAGATCGCGCAATCGACGGGCCAGCTGTGGCTCGAGGGGCAACCGCGCGGACCGATCAACCAGCCCCGACGCCACCGTGACGAACGCACACGCCAGGTTCCCGCTGTCCACCGTGGAGACGTACTTCGGCAGGAGTGGCGCGAGCGTGTTCGTATCGTACCAATTGAAGAGGTGGCCCTCGAACCCTTCGAGGCCCTCGACGGTCGTGAGGGTCGCGTCGATCCGCGTTGCAAGATCCTCGATGTCGATGAAGTCGAGGTCGTGCGCCGCCATCGCAGCGAGCAGCGCCATCCCGATGTTGGTCGGGGACGTGCGGGTCGCAATGCGACGATCGGGCATCAGCTGGACATTGTCGGGGGGCAGACCATGGGTCGCCGGCCCCGTGAACGCATCGAAGTAGCCCCACGTCTCCAGCGCCACGTCCCGCAGAAACGCGCGGTCGGCCGCGTCGAGCGTTTCACGGACCGGGGCCACCGGGCGGCTCAGCATGAACGCGACCGCGGGCGCCACCAGCCACAGGGCCATGAGCGGCAGCGCCCCCGCAAGCGCCGCAGGATTCACGACGGCGACGCCGGCGAAGGCGGCAACGGCGATGACCGGACTGGCGATCATCCGGATCGCGAACGTGCCGAGCCCGGCCGGTCGCGTGCGCTTGACCGTGGCGGCGTCGGTCTCCCACTCGAGCAGGCGACGGTGCGTGACACCCACACGGACGAGCGTGACGCTGATGGCGTGCACCCGTTCGAACGCGTCACTCGCGAGGAACAGCGCCTGAAGAGCGCTCCGCGCGAGCGCCATTCGCAGGTCGTCGCGCGCGGCCCGCCAGCGCGCGCGCCGCCAGGCCGTCGCCAGGAGCGCCACGGCCGGCGCGCCCGTGGGAAGCACCAGCGGCGCCAGGGCGATGGCCGTCCAGCCCACCGCCGATCCCGGCAGCACGGTCCATCCGGCGATGAGCAGGGCGACCGTGAGGGGCGCCATCATACTCCGTCGTAGATTGTCGAAGATCTTCCAGCGAGAGATGAGCGGCAGCCGGTTCCGTGCCCAGCCGCCGGGCGACGGGACGACCGGCAGCACCCACCACAGAATCTGCCAGTCTCCGCGAACCCATCGGTGCTGCCGCCTCGCATGCGCGAGCACGCTCGACGGATAGTCGTCGACGACCTCGACATCGGTCACCAGCGCGGTTCTGGCGTAGAGCCCCTCGAGAAGGTCGTGCGACAGGAGTCGGTTCTCGGGCACCCGGTCCCCGAGCGCCGCGGTGAAGGCATCGACGTCGTACAGCCCCTTGCCCGTGAAGATGCCCTCGCCAAAGACGTCCTGATAGACGTCCGACACCGCGGTCGTATAGGGGTCCACGCCCGTGTGGCCGGCATAGAGCCGGGCGAAGAGCGACCCGGCCGCGCTCGCCGTCGTGACGCTCACGCGCGGCTGCAGAATGCCGTAGCCCTCGGTCACCCGGCCGGCCGTCGCGTCGAACCACGGCCGGTTGAGCGGATGGCAGATGATGCCGATGAGCGCTTTCGCCGCGTCCCGCGGCAGCCGGGTATCGGAGTCGAGCGTGATGCAGTAGCGCACGTCAGGCAGCACGTCCACGGCGCCGACTTCAGTCGTGAACGAGGTGTCACGCGCGCCACGCAGGCGCCGGTTGAACTCGACGATCTTGCCGCGCTTGCGCTCCCATCCCATCCAGACGCGCTCGCTCGGATTCCATTGTCGTTCTCGATGAAAGAGGAAAAACCGATCGGCGTGCCCCGCGCCAAAGCGCCGATTGAGCGCGTGGATGCCGTCGCGGGCCGTCGCCAGAATGCGGTCGTCGCCGGGTTCGGTGCGGACCGGCGCGTCCACGAAGTCGCTGAGAATCGCGAAGTGAATCCGTGGATCGAGATTGCCGCACGCGAGCACCTCGAGCTGACCGAGGAGCGCCGTGACACTCTCGACGGTGCCGAACAGCGTCGGGACGATGACCATCGTCCGCGCGTCGCGGGGCACGCCGTCGGAGAGATCCAGGCGCGGCAGCCGGCGCGGCCCGACCACCCGCGGTGTGAACTGATGGACGAGCGCGATCGCGGCGTCGAGAACCGGCCCGACCAGCAGTGCAACCGCCAGGACAAAGACGACGGCGGTGCCGTCCGCCTGCCGCACCCACGCGATCCCGAGCGCCAGGAGCCCTGCCGCCAGGACCGCGATGGTCCCGAGATAACTGGCGGTGGGATGCCCGAGCGCGAGTCGCCGTGCGCGCACCCGCAGCGAGGGTCGATAGGCGACCTCGGCTTCGAGGTGCCGGCGTCCAGGTCCGATGAGGTGATAGCCGACGTGCGTCGCGCGATCGTCCGGCAAGCCCTGGGCAACCGCCTCGCGCGCGTGTTCGACCGCCTTCAACGCCAGTTGCACCTGCGCCTCGCCGCTCGGCCGGGCGATCTGTTCGACGGCATGGCGCTGACTGTCGCGGCTGAGAAAGTCCATGCGGGTGTAGACACCGGCTGGATCCCGGCGCAGCGCCTGCTCGACCAGGCTGACGTCCTCGACGAACGTCCGCCAGTCAATCGCCGAACAGAGCCGCAGGCTCGTGATGGCGTTGGCCACCGAGACCTGCGTCGCAGCCTGGTGCTGATGCTCCTGTCGAATGGCATCCTCGGCCGAGAGGTTCATCGCGTCGAGGTGCGCCGCAACCGCGCCGCGGAGGACCGGCGCCTGGCGACCGTATTCGCGGGTGCGAAGCAGCAACTGGACGATCGCGGCCACGTGAATGCCACCCGGCCACGCCGACGGGCTGTCAGCATCGGCGCCGAGGAGGTAGTCATCGGCGACCAGCCGGGCGCGGCGGGACGCCAGCATCTGTTCGGCAAGCCGGCGGAGATTCTCGACGACCGCCAGCGTCAACATGCTGGGCCATGCCCACAGTTCGCCGATCGTCAGGGGCGTGACGCGCTGGTAGCTCGAGAGGAACGTCGCCATGCTGTCCCGATCGAAGCGCCCGTCGCCGTGGCGCACGAGCTCGACGGCCATGGCGTAGACGCGTGCCCGGCCGCGCTGGCCGCGCGAGGCCAGCCGTGGCAGCTGCCGGTAGTAGGCCTGTGACAGGTTGCGGCGGACTTCGGCGGTCTGCGCAGTGACCACGTGGAAGTTGTCGAGCAGCCACTCGGTCGCCGCGGTGGTGAACCGCCCCGCCCGGACGTCGGCCGCGAGCGTCCGGTACGCGCCGTCGAGCATCCTGACGTTGGCCTCGAATCGTGGCAGGACGCTCGTCAAACGGGCGCGCGGATCGACCGTGAAGTGCGCGGCCAGCGACATGGCGCGATCGTCGAGCGACTGCGCGCCAAGCGGGTCGTCGCGGAAAGGGCCGTCGGTCGCGTCGGCCGGCAGGTGTCGCCAGGGATTCTTGAACATCGCCTTCGCCGCTGTGCTTTGGTGAGGGCCGATGGCCGGTCAGGGCCGCTGCACTCAGGAAAGCGAAGTCCTTAGCTTACGCTGTTCCGCCTGCGCTTTTCCCGACCATCGTCGGGCCAGCCTAGCCGTTCGTCAGCAGGTAGCGGTGCCACCGGTCCCGGTCGCCCGTCACCTGCAGTGGCCGCAGCGCGAGGAGGCCCGTGGGCCCGATCGACTTCTCGAGGTACGCGCGCTCGGCCAGCATGGCGCGCAGGGCATCGTCGACCGGCACCTCAAGGCCCTCGTCGCGCGCCATCAGCATGCCCTTCGCCCGGATGGAGAGCTCGAGATCGAGCCGCAGCAGGCAGAACATGTCCGCCACCACGAGGCCGGGAAACCGCGATCGCAGCTCAGTCAGGTAGCGGCCGAGACGAGTGCCGCCGAATGCGCCCGACGTCACGATCCGCAGCAGCTCGAGATCCAGGTCGAGGCCGTCGCCGATCCACTCACGCGTCCGGCGCTCGCTCGCCGTGAACACGAAGGCCATGACGATCGGCAGCACGACCATCAACATGGCCGCCGACAGCAGCGGTGACAACAGCGTGCGGTTGTACACCGCGTGCACGGCCACGGCGACGATCCATCCCGGCACGAGGGCCACCGGCGCGGGGCGGCCGAGGTCGATGAGCGCCTTGGCGGCCGTGGCCACCGTGGCGGTCGCCATGCCGTGCAGCATCGCCGCGCCAAAGCCCCGCGCGATCCAGAGCCAGACCGACCCGTCCGGCAGGTGGCGCAGGTACTCGAGGTTCTCGACGACCGCGAATCCCGCGCCCACGGCAAACCCGATGATGGCGGCGTCAACGAGGAAGCCGATCTGCCGCCGCAGCAGGGGATAGACGAGACAAGCCAGCTTGAGTGACTCCTCGGTGATCGGCGCCACGTAGCGGACGACGACGGGCGTGGGCAGGCCGGCCGTCTCGAGCAGCCAGCCGTGCAGGAGCGACGCCAGGAGCGCGGCGGCCGCCCCGGCCGCGAGCGCCGTCGCGATGGTCGCCTTCGGCACGAGCTTGAAGCTGTCGAACACGACCAGCAGCACCAGAAAAGCGACCACTGGCAGCAACGCGACGACACTGGTGAGCACGCGCGTGGCCGATCAGCGCAGGATGCGCAGAGACACCATGGTTTCGCGCGACACCGGCCGGCCGTGCTCGACCGTGGCGCCCGCGCCGGCCGACAGTGTCAGGTCGAGCACCGACAGGATGGTGAACCGCAGGTCCACCTGCGCGCCGGCCGAGGCGGCCCGACGCCGCGACGCGGCGTGATCCAGGTTGGTGACGAGCCCGCTCACGAAGACCGCCGGACGCAGCCAGCTCAGATAGGCGCCGGGCGTGCCGACCCGGCTGAACCGCAGCGGCGGCAGGTTCCACTCGAGCATCGTCCGGGCGAAATTGCGCCCGCCGATGGCGTTCAGGTCGGCGCCGGGAAAGCTATAGTACTGCCGGTACTGCTTCTCGACGGCCCGGTCCACGTAGTTGTTGCCAAAACCGCCGAAGAAGAAGTTCGCAAACGGCTCGCCGCGATCCTGGGGCGACAGGCCCGCGGCGCTGCGAACCCAGATCGACGAGTTGCCCGACGGCAGCGGCACGCCGACATCGAACGTGCCGTAGAGGCGTGTGAAGAGCGTCCGGTTGACGTAGTCGCCGCGCAAGGTCAGGGAGCCCCGGCGGCCCTTCTCGGCGTCGACACCCCCAATCGACGCGACCTGATTGCTGTAGGACAGGTCCGCGCCGACCGACACCAGCCGATCGACCTTCACCGGCACGTTCTGGTACTGCGGAAGCTGGTCGAGGCCGCCGGCAAACCTGCCGTCGATCTTCAGGTCGAGCCGCTTCGGCTGGTCGTAGACGAGCGACTTGGTGCGCGTGACGCCGACCGTGTAGCCCTTGCGGCTTCGCTTGGTCGGCCCGAACAGGTCGTAGAAGTCCGCCGGGTTCCAGGCGGCGGCGATCGTCGTGTCGTACCGCTCGTAGCTGACCGCGGCGTGGAGCCGCTCCCGCTCGGGCAGGCGTCCGTCCGGCGACCAGGTCACCGTCACGTGCGCGTTGTTCAGGCGCAGCGGATCCGACAGCTCGAGCCGCAGGCCCACGGCCGCCGTGTCCTTGTAGCCCTGGACGACCGGGTAGAGCGACTCCACCTTGAGCCCTCCGGTCAGGCCGTACGGCCGCGTCGTCTTCTCCATCTCGTCGAACGGGATGGCCATGGGCGACCCGATCTCCCACGTCTTGAGGACCTCATGCCTGGCAATCGTCTGCTCGCCCAGGAACGTGATGGCACCCAGTTCCTGGAGCGGAAGGGCCGTCACGCGGGTCGGCACGAACCCCTCGCCGCTGTAGCGAAAGACGATGAGTTCGTCGTCGCCGAGCGGGATCGGGCTGAAGAACCCGGTCTCGGCGTTGGTCACCGCTTCGAGCGCCTTGGTGGCGATCTCGTACCGGAAGATGTTCGAGACGCCCGTGTAGTACGAGCTGCCGTAGAGGTAGCGCCCGTCGGGTGAGAAGACGAAGCCGTTCGGCACGACCGGCCCGCCGAAATCGAACTCGGTGAGCGGCGTGAGGTCGCCCTCGAGCAGCGTGTCCGTCCGGAGCACCCGCACGTTCTGCTGGCCGCTGACCTCCCCGAACGACGCCGCGAGCATCGTGCCGTCGGGCGACACGTCCAGGTCGTAGACGACCGTGCCGTACGGCAGCGAGACGACGCGCGTCCAGGCTCGATAAGGCGGGGCGATGCGGACGATCGACGCGAGGCCGTTCAGGTGACGAACACCCCAGATCGATCGGTCCGCCCGGTTGAACGCCAGATCGCCGACGCGCAGGTCCTTCTGCAGCACCTCCGTCCGGCGCGTCGCCAGGTCGAGCCGGACGAGGTCGCGGTAGGCGCCGTTGTCGGCGGTATAGAACAGGACGTTGGCCTCGGGGTCCCAGGCGAGCGACGTGACGCGGTACATCCGCGGGCCCTTGACGTCGGCGAGGTGATCGATCCGCCCGGTCTCGGCCGACACCGCGCCGATGTGCGCCACGGTGCCCGGAAAGTTCAGGCCCGCGTACAGCCGGTTGGCGGCCGGGTCGAAGAACGCCCGCGACACCGAGCCCAGGGCCCTCGGAGACAGGTCGCGTGTGTCGGTGACCGGGTGCTTGCGGATCTCGGCGAGGTTCCTGGCCTGGAACTCGTGTTCGAACGCCTCCCATTCGGCCCACGCGGCCTCGAGCGGCGTGCCGAAGACCTCGCGGAACTGCCGGCTGTAGTACGCCTTGCTGCCCGGCTTGCGCGAGACCCACTCGATGAGCTTCGCCGGCGAGTGGTGGTACGCCAGCCACGTCATGAACCGGCCGCCGTAGAGATAGGAATGCGCCTCGACCTGAAAGTCGATCTTCGTGCCCTCGGCGACCAGGCCGAGCGGATCGTAGAACCGGGCCCCATCGCGCACCATCGCGCGGAAGACCATCTCGTCGTACCCGCTCTGCGCCCGGCCGAGGCCGGCGCCCATCCAGGTCTCGACGAACACGGCGATGCCCTCGATGTACCAGCGCGGCGCCGCGACGCGCGGCGAGGTGAGGTAGAAGTACAGAATCGACTCGGGCTGCTCGTCGATCGGGACGACCTTGCCGGAGAACAGGCGCCGGAAGGCGAGGTCACTCCCGGTGCCCTGGTCCATCGTGGCC
Organism: Vicinamibacterales bacterium; assembly: GCA_035512795.1. Taxonomy (GTDB): domain Bacteria; phylum Acidobacteriota; class Vicinamibacteria; order Vicinamibacterales; family SCN-69-37; genus DATKDF01. Next base: position 7,280 of record DATKDF010000059.1, on the reverse strand, counting down.
ACGTGGACGAGTTCATGGTTGGCGAGCAGCGTCATCCGCTCGTGGGGCGCCATGGTCTCGAAGACGTAGCTCATCGGCGCGATCTGCACGCGTACGCTGTTGCGCGGCACGGACCCGGCCGCCGCATTGCCCGTGTCGGCCAGGTCGATGAGCAGGATCGTCGGCTTTTCCGACGGAGTGAAATCGAACAGGGCCCGCTGGAACTTGAGGGAGTTCAGGAAGCTGCGCGCGGCGTGCGGCACGAGAAACGCGTGCGCGCCCTCGATGTAGACGATCCGGATGTCGTGCGTCTCGACCTGGGCGAGCTGCGCGGCGGCCGGCTGCGGGCCGGCCACCACGGCCACGACCGTGGCCAGCGACAGGAGCCAGGCAGGCCGTCGTGGCATCGGCGGGAATGTTACTGCACGACGGGCCGGGAGACGAGCCGGCACGACGGAAGGCCCGGAGGCCCTCCGTCGTGCCGTGGCCAGCCTACCGACTGAATGCCGCCGAGATCGCGCCGCGCAGCGATTCGTCGGAGAGCGCCTTGCCGAACGCGGGGTCCGACAGCGCCTCGAGCAGCTCGGGGTTCGACAGGGCGCGCATGACGTCGGGATTCCCCAGCGCTTCGAGCACGCCCGGATCGGACAGGGCTTCGAGCATGTCCGGGTTGGAGAGCACCTCCAGGAAATCGGCATCCGAGAGTGCTTCCAGGAACTCGGCGTTCGACAGCGCCTCGAGGAACTCCGGGTTCGAGAGCGCCTGCATCACGTCGGCATCCGACAGCGCCTCCAGGAACGCGGCATCCGACAGCGCCTCGAGCACCTCGGCCTTCGACAGCGCCGCGAGCACGTCCGGATCCGAGAGCGCCTTGACGACCTCGGCCTTGCCGAGCGCCTCGGTGACCTCGGCCCTCGACAGGGCCTGGAGCACGTCGGCATTCGACAGGGCCTCGAGCACGTCGGCATTCGACAGCGCTTCCATGACGTCCGGGTCGGACAGCGCCTCGAGCACCTCGGGGTTCGACAGCGCCTCCATGACGTCCGGATCGGACAGCGCCTCGAGGACCTCCGGATTCGACAACGCCGCCATCACGCCAGGGTCGGACAGCGCTTCGAGGACACCCGGATCGGACAGGGCTTCGAGCACGTCCGGATCGGAGAGCGCCTCGAGCAGTTCCGGCTGCGAGAGCATCTCGGCGAGGCCCTCGTTGCTGAACATCACCTGCATGGCGGACCGCATGGCGCTGTCCTTCAGCAGGCGGTCGAACGTATCGCTCTGGATGAACCGCTGCACGTCAGAGTCCGGAACGTTGATGTCCTTGGCGGTGATCTGCGCGCCCTGGTAGCGCCTGGCCGCGCCGATCGTCGCTTCCGAACCGTCCCCGATCTGCGGATACCCGAAGACGAAGAACGAAATGCCGGCGACAACCGCCAGCCCCGCTACGGCCGTCAAGATTCTGGTCCTCACGACTACTCCTCCGCCGGCCATCAGCCGGCTTGTGTGTCTGCTGGAACTTACACCTGGGGTGGATACAAGGTTGGCGAGCTGACGGCCCCGGGACGCCCGCCGCCAGCGGCGCCAGGCCGACAGGCGGCGTTCGGCCACCACGATGTCGGCCATGACCGCTTTGGCCAGGTCGGCCGGCGGGCTGACGGGCGCCGACTCCTCGAGCGCGCGGTCGGCGGGCAGACGCTCAGGATCGCTCACGATTGCGGGCTCCAGCCCGGGGCGAGCACGTGGCTGAGCTGCTGGCGGGCGGTGAACAGGCGCGACTTCACCGTCTTCTCCGGGATGCCGAGCGCCTGCCCGATCTCTTCGTAGGACAGGTCCGCGAAATACCGCATCACAATGACCTCCCGGTAGCCGGCGCCGAGTGCCATGAGCGCCGCCTGGATCCGCTCTTCCGCGGCGATCCGCTCGACGGGATCATCGGTCACCACTGGCGGGCCGGCCGCCTCGATCGGTTGGTGCACGCGCCGGCCCCGACGGAAGTTCAGGCTCTCGTTGACCGCGATTCGGTACAACCAGCTGAAGAACTTGCGCGTCGGGTCGTAAGTCTCCAGGTGCTCGAAGGCGCGCATGAACGCGTTCTGCGTCACGTCGCGGGCGTCCTCGTGATCCGCGGTCAGCCGGTAGGCCACCGTGTAGAGGACCCGCTGATAACGAAGGACCAGCGCCTCAAAGGCGGCCGTATCGCCCCGGAGGCACCGCGACACGCACATCGCGTCGTCGTCTGGCGCTGACATGGAATACACCACTGGCCCCTGAAAGGTTGGTTGATGCTACACCCGCCGGACGGGATTCGTCCCACCTTTCGTCACAGCCTGGGCGCCTCGATCGGGTAGCATTTCGGCCATGCTGGAGACGTTTGCCACCTGGCCGGCCGGCTGGCAGGCACTCGCGGCCACGACCTTCACCTGGGGGCTGACGGCGATCGGCGCCGGCGCGGTCTTCTTCTTCAAGGACGTCAGCCGCAAGGCGCTCGACGCCGCGCTGGGCTTTACGGCCGGCGTCATGATCGCGGCCAGTTTCTGGTCGCTGCTCAGTCCCGCCATCGCCCTCTCCGAGGAGATGGGCATGGTGAAGTGGATTCCGCCGGTGGTCGGCTTCCTGACGGGCGCGTTCGCGATGCGGCTGGTCGACTACATCCTCCCGCATGTGCATCTGTTCGGGACGATCGAGGAAGCCGAGGGCGTCAAGACGAGATGGCGACGGACGACGCTGCTGGTGCTGGCGATCACGCTGCACAACATTCCGGAGGGCCTGGCGATTGGCGTGGCGTTCGGCGCGGTCGCGGCCGGGTACGAGTCGGCGACCTTCGCGGGCGCCGTGGCGCTGGCGATCGGCATCGGCATTCAGAACTGTCCCGAGGGCACGGCGGTCGCCGTGCCGCTTCGGCGTGAGGGGCTGTCGCGGTTCAAGGCGTGGTGGTACGGGCAGCTCTCGGCGACGGTCGAGCCCGTGGCCGCCGTCATTGGCGCGCTCGCGGTCGTGACGATGCGGCCGATCCTGCCGTACGCGCTGGCCTTCGCCGCCGGCGCGATGATCTTCGTCGTCGTCGAGGAGGTCATTCCCGAGTCGCAGCGGGGAGGCAACGAGGATCTGGCCACGATCGGCACGATGATCGGCTTTGCCGTGATGATGACGCTCGACGTGGCGCTGGCGTAGCTCGGGCCCGGCCCGATCGCCTTCAGGCAACGGCCCGGACGTCGCCGGTGTGCGCGCTGGAACACCCCGGGACGTCGGCCAGGAACTGGCGATAGGTCGTTGAACGCAGCGTCGTGAGCAGTGCGGACACGCGCCGGTCGTCCATCACGGCGTCTCGCACACACAGTTCGTACGCCTCCTGGTGCACGGGGATGAAGGACACGTGCGCCGCGGCCGCGGCCGGACGCACACAGACACCGGCCTCGGCCCAGCCACTCGAGACCGTCGTCGCGACCGCGCGGAGATCGCCCACCACATGGTCGTAGCCGGCAGGCCGACGATGCGAGGCCAGCAGCGTGTCGAAGGTCTGGCGCGCGGCGGAGCCTTCCTCGCGATTCACCCAGCGCACCTTCGCGCGCAGCAGCGCCGCCACGGATCGTTCGCGACGGTCGCTGCCCACGGCGATTCCCGATTCCCACCGCACCTGATGCAGCAAGCGATGACCCGGGCCGATCCTGGCTCGAACGACGTCGGCGTTCGTGGAGCGCCCGTCCGCATCCGTCACGTGCAGCCCTGCGACATGGACGAGTCCCTGGCGCAGCAGCTCGATCGCCTGGGCGCTGGACCGCAACAGCGGGAGCACGCGAATGCGGTGGTGGTGGGCAAGTTCCCGGACAAGCAGTCCCACCAGGGGGTCACAACCCGCGATGACCAATGTGCTCTCAGGCGCGCTGCCGGAACGAGCGTGCAGCTGCTGCCCATCGAACCACGCGTCATGGGGCAGTACACCAGCCGCGGTCAGCTCGACGGGAAACGCAATGGTGCGACCGTCGACGTCGGCCTTCCAGGTGCGACCGTCGCCAGTCACGGCGTGTTCCCAGGCCCAGGGCACCGTGCGCGTCAGGCTCGGCGGACCGAAGATCTGCTCCACACTCTGCCCGAGCGCCGCCGCGAGACGCAAGGCCACGGCGACCGAGGGCATGAGCCGTCCGGTTTCGATCGCGCTGACCTCCGCCCGCGAGACGGCGCTCCTGTCGGCGAGATCCTCCTGCGTCCAGCCTTGGTCCCGTCGCAGTTGCGAAAGCGTTGTCTTCCTTGGCATGATAGTGTCCAGAATGCGACAGGATCATAGCACGACGCCCGAGCGATGCCGGTCCGCTCTACGGGCCGCCGTCATCCTGTTCGTCGTCGCCGGACACGCGTGCGCCTCGCCGCCGGCGCCCACCAGGGTGGCCGCCGCGTCGGACCTGCAGTTCGCATTGACCGGCATCGCCGACCGCTTCGCGGGAGAAACCGGCGATCGGGTGGAGTTGATCTTCGGGTCGTCGGGCACGCTCGCGCGCCAGATCCAGGACGGCGCGCCGTTTGCGCTGTTCTTGTCGGCCGACGAAGCGTTCGTTGAACAGGTGGCGCGCGCCGGACGCACGCGCGATCAGGGCGTGCTGTACGCGATCGGGCGCATCGTCCTGTTCGCGCCGTTCGGCTCGCCCTTTATCCCGAGTGAGGGATTCGACGGCCTGACGCGTCTCCTCGAACGCGACAAGGTGCCCCGGTTCGCGATCGCCAACCCCGATCATGCCCCCTACGGCCGCGCGGCCGAGCAGGCACTCCGGAAGCGAGGCCTGTGGGATGGACTGCGCCCGTCGCTTGTGCTCGGCGAGAACGTGTCACAGGCGGCGCAGTTTGCCACGACGGGGAATGCGGTCGGTGGCATCATCGCCTACTCGCTCGCGCTCACCCCCGCTCTGAAGGAGCGTGGCGCCCACTTCCTGATATCCGCAGAGGACCACGAACCACTCAGACAACGCATGGCGCTGCTCGCGAGCGCAGGCCCTGTGGCCGAACGGTTCTACCGCTATCTGCAGCAGCCGGCCGCCCGCGCGACCCTGGCGCAGTACGGGTTCGTCCTGCCCGAGTAGACGATGGATACGGTCGCACTACGCGTCTCGTTGTCGCTGGCCATCGCCACGGTGGTGGTGCTGCTCCCGCTCGGCATCTGGGCAGGGCACGCGCTGGCGCTGCGAACGTTCCGCGGCAAGGCCGTCGTCGAGGCGCTCGTTGCGGTGCCACTCATCCTGCCGCCGACCGTGCTCGGCTTCTATCTGCTCGTGACGTTCAGCGCGCGCTCCCCGCTCGGCGCGGCGTTCGAAGCCGCGGCTGGCCAGACGCTGGCGTTCTCGTTCGCGGGTCTCCTTTTGGCGTCGGTGATCGTCAACATTCCGTTTGTCGTGCAGCCGATTCAGCGCGCCTTCGAATCCGTGCCGCCAGATGTGCGGGAGGCGGCGGCCTGTTGCGGGCTGACGCCCCTCCAGCGGTTCCTCCGGATCGAGATTCCGCTCGCCTGGCCGGGCATTCTCACCGCGGCCATTTTGGCGTTCGCACACACGCTCGGCGAGTTCGGCGTCGTGCTGATGGTCGGGGGCAACATCCCGGGGGAAACCCGCACGCTGAGCATCGCCATCTACGATCGAATGCAGGCGTTCGACGATCGGGCCGCCGGCGTGATGGCGGCCACGCTCCTGGGAATCGCCATCGCCACGCTCAGCGCCATGACCTGGCTCGGATCCTCCGCCGGACGCCGTCGTGGCTGATCGCGCGCTCACCGTGACCCTGCGGCAGACCGGGCCGATCCCGCTCGACGTGTCCTTCACGTGCGAACCGGGCCAGGTGCTGGCCATCTTCGGTCCGTCCGGCAGCGGCAAGACCACGATCCTCCGCAGCATCGCGGGACTCTACGCGCCGGCCAAGGCGAGCGTCCGAGCCGGTGCCGAGATCTGGGAAGACACCACCGCGCACGTGTCCGTGCCCGTGCATCGCCGGGCTGTCGGCGTGGTCTTTCAGGAGTACGCGCTGTTCCCACACCTCACCGCAACCGGCAACGTGACCACCGCGCTGGGGCACCGCCCGCGCAGGGAGCGCCGCGCACGGGCCGAGGCGCTGCTGGATCTGGTCCACCTTTCGAGTCACCGGGATCGTCGCCCTGCGGCGCTGTCCGGCGGTGAGCGCCAGCGTGTCGCGGTGGCCAGGGCGCTTGCGCGCGATCCCGCAATCCTGCTCCTCGACGAACCGTTCGCGGCTGTCGATCGATCGGTCCGCCGGCGCCTGCAGGACGAGATCGATCAGATTCGCCGATCGCTGGACATCCCACTCATCCTCGTCACGCACGACTTCGACGACGTGGTGCGCCTCGCCACGCACTTGTTGATCCTCGACCGGGGGCGGACCGTCGCCGCCGGTTCACTGGAAGCGCTCACGAGCCGGCCCGATCTCACGTGGCTCCGCGAGACGGCAGGCCTCGGCAGTCTCTTCGAGGTCACCGTCGCCCGGGTGGATGCGGCGCGGGGCCTGACGGAACTGGCCTTCGACGGGGGCATGCTGCTGGCCCCCAGCCGCACGTTGATCGAGGGGACACGGGTGCGCCTGAGGATTCCCGCTCGTGAAGTCATTCTGGCCAGCGAGCGGCCGCGGGGCCTCAGCCTCCACAACGTGTTGTCCGGCCACGTGTCCGCGATACACGGCGAGGCGAACGCCGAACACGTCGTCGTGCAGATTGCGGTGGGCGAGATTCGACTCCTCGCGGAGGTGACGCGCGACGCCGTGGCCCAGCTCGGGATTGTCACCGGTGCGCCGCTGTATGCGCTCGTCAAGTCCGTGTCGATCGAGGTACTGACCAGCCCACTGCCCGAGGTCCGGGCCTCCGCGTGAGCGTATGGCGGACAGCGTGTATGCGCCTCAGTGTGTCTTTCGCGCCGTCCACCGGTGTCCGCTCGTCGCTCGCACGTGCGCGCGCTGGTCGACGGCGGGCCCGTGTTGGGTTTTCGCGAACGCCTCCGCGTCTTGCTGCTGACCCTTCCAGGTCTTGCGCAACGTAGTCTGCGTGGCCTCCGCTGCCGAGTCGTGATTCGGCTCCGTCGCCGGGGTCGCCTTGTGCGGGACCGAGATGACCTTGTCCGGGGTAGCACTCCTCGCCCTTGGCGTCTTGGGGGTTGCTTTCTGGGTCGCCTTATTGCGAGCCGTCTTCTTCGGAGTCGCTTTTGATCTATTCGATCGCGTCGCGCTCCGCCCAACTGTTCGGCCGCGATGTTTGGCAGCAGTCACTCGAGTGCTTTTTGATGCGCGCTTGCCCACGAAACCCTCCGTTGACTCCATTG
>DATKDF010000058.1:0-29407 GCA_035512795.1 Vicinamibacterales bacterium | reverse complement strand
TCGGCCTGGAGGCGCCCGCACGCGATCCGCGCTTTGCCACCAACGCCGGTCGCGTGGTCGAGTATGAGTCGCTGCGGCTCGTCCTGGCCGCGGCTCTCGCGGCGAGGCCGGTCTCCGCCCTCATCACGGCACTTCGTGAGGCCGGCGTGCCGTGTGGCGCCGTGCGCTCGGTCGGCGAGGCCCTGGCCGATCCGCAGATCGTGGCGCGCGACATGATCGCGACGATCGAGCACCCGGCGCTCGGACCACTCAAGCTGCTCGGCCTGCCGGTCAAACTGTCGAACACGCCGGGCACCGTTCGCCGTCATCCCCCGCAACTGGGCGAACACACGCGTGACGTGCTGCAGGGCGACCTCGGGGTGACCGGCGAGCGGCTCGCCGAACTGGAGTCGATCGGCGTCGTACGCCTCAGGACCGGACGATGAGTTTCGGAATCTGGTTGACGAGGAACTGCGCGATGTCGTCTTCGGTGATGGCGGCCATCGACTTGCCGGGCGCGACCGGACGCTCGTCGATCACCTGGCGGCCACGGCCGCGCGCGATGCTGAGCCGGCCCACCACACTGCCTTCTTCCACGGCCGAGTCGAACAGCAGTTCCAGATAGGTGTCGGGCGAGTTGTTCGAGACGAGCCGGACGCTGTCGGCCGGCGTCTCGACCATGAAGACCTCCGACTCGGCCTTGAGGACGCCGGCTGCCTGGCGGACGAGCGGCACGACTGTCGCCCCGAGAAACGTCTGCCACTGGCGTTCGGCTTCCACACGCGTGTCACGCCGCGCCGCCGCATCACGCTGGGCCTCGTCCAACGCCCTGAGAATCCGCTGGCGCAGATCGGACACGTCCATGGCGGCCGATGGTACTACGAGCCATAATGCCCCGGTGCTGCCGACTCAGACCGTCGAGAACTACCTGAAGACGATCTACGGCGCCCAGACCGACCGGGGCCCGGGCGACGCGCTGGTGCCCATGGGGCACCTGGCCTCGACGCTCGGGGTGGCGCCAGGCACGGCGACCACGATGGTCAAGGCCCTGGCCGATTCGGGTCTGGTCCATTACGAGCCGTACGCCGGCGTGCGGCTGACGCCGGCTGGCGAGAAACTGGCCAGCCTCGTCCTGCGCCGGCACCGGCTCATCGAACTGTTTCTCGTCAAGGTCCTGGACATGAACTGGTCCGAGGTGCACGACGAAGCCGAGCAGCTCGAGCACGCCGTTTCGGACCGGCTCATCGAACGCATCGACGCGATGCTTGGCCGCCCCACCGCCGACCCACACGGCGATCCCATCCCGAGCGCCGAAGGAACCGTCCCCGAAATCAGCGACGTCGACCTCGTCACGGCCGCGGTGGGCGAGCCAGTTCGGGTGGCGCGGGTCATCGACCAGGACGCCACATTCCTGCGCTTCGTCGAGCGGCACGGCCTCGTCCCAGGGTCCCGGCTCGTGGTAATCGAGCGCGATCCGGCCTCCGACTCGGTTGTCATCTCGAGCGACGACGGTCAAACCACGACCATCGGCGCCCGCGCCGCCGCCAAGATCCTGGTCCGCCTTGAAAGACCCCCGGCGTCTTTTTGAGTCATCAAAAAGACGCCGGGGGTCTTCTTGACTGGTTGACGGTCAGGATCTACACTTGGCGTATTCTGAATTTTGAGTGGTCAAAATTCAGATTTTGCCGATATATAAGTCATGGTTCTTCAACTTGTTATCGTCGCGATGTTTGGAGCGGGCACCCAGGGTGTCGCGACCACGCCCTGCGCTCTGAGCGGGCGGGTCGTCGACGAGACCGGAACACCCCTTCCCGGCGCAACGGTCACGTCGGGCACGGGCGGGGCTCCGGCGGTGACCGACCGGGACGGCCGCTACTGCCTCGTGTCTCTTCCGGATGGCCGGCGCACCGTGACGATCGCGGCCGGCGGCTTCCTCCCGGTGACCTTCACGCTCGGCGCCGACGTGCCCCGCCCGCACGTGCGCGATGCGACGCTCCTGCTCGGCTTCTCGAGCGATGTCGTCGTCACGGGCACGAGGACGGCTCAGGGACTCGAATCGGCGCCCGTGCGGACCGAGGTGATCGGGCGCGACGCGATTCGCGCAAGCGGCGCCCGGACGCTGGCCGACGCGATGGAGTTCACGACCGGCGTGCGCGTCGAGAACAACTGTCAGAACTGCAACTTCTCGCAGATCCGCCTGCTCGGCCTCGACGGCCCGTACACTCAGATCCTGGTCGACAGCCAGCCGGTCATCTCGTCGCTCGCGCAGGTCTACGGCATCGAGCAGATTCCGGCTCGGATGATCGAACGGATCGAGGTCGTCAAGGGCGGCGGCTCGGCGCTGTACGGCGCGGGCGCGGTCGGCGGCGTGGTCAACATCATCTCCCGCGAGGCCGCACGGTCGGGCGGCCTGTTCGAAGCGCGCGCCGAGAACGGCGGTGCGCTCAACGGCGCGGTCGACTGGGTCTCCGGCGATCGGATGACCTTTCTCACTGCCTTCGGTCAGCGCGACCAGGTCCGCGCCCGCGACGTCGACAACGACGGCTTTACCGACGTCAGCCGGCGCGATCTGTCGGCCAGCGGCGTCCGGCTGAACCGGTACGCACTCGACGGCCGTGGACGGGTCACGGCCGACATGACACACCTGCGCGAGGCGCGACGTGGCGGCGACCAGATCGATCGCCCGCCCCACGAAGCCGAGATTGCCGAGTCGATTGACAGTCGGCGGACGTCGCTGTCGGCGTCCTGGTATCACGGGGTCTCGGCGCGCTGGGATTACCGCGTGACCGTCGCGGGCGCCGACACGGCCCGCGACAGCTACTACGGCACCGGGCGCGACCCGAATGCCTACGGAGAGACGACCAACGCGCTCGCCCTCGCCGACGTACAGGTCAACGTCTACGCGCGTCCGCACACCGTGTCGATCGGCGGCCAGGTCTCGCGCGACCACACGGTCGATCGACAGCCCGCCTACGGCCGGGCCTTCGACGAGGCGTACGTCAGCCGCGGGCTGTTCGTGCAGGACGACTGGACGATCCGGCCGGGCATGCAACTGTTGACCGGGCTCCGCGTGGACGCGCACTCGGCCCTCGACCGGCCGATCTGGTCGCCGCGCGCCGCGCTCCTGCTGTCGCCCGCCGAACCTCTCGACATCCGCGTCTCGGCTGCCAGCGGCTTCCGCGCACCGCAGGTCTTCGACGAGGACCTGCACCTCAGTTCGGTCGGCGGCGACGTCCGCGTCATCCACCTCGACGGCGACCTGCGCGAGGAGCGCGCCACGAGCCTCATGGCCGGCGTCGAGTGGAAGCCGACGGCCTGGCGCGGACAGGCGCTCGTGGAAGTCAACGTCTTCCACACGCGCCTCACCGACCTGTTCCACATCATCGATGACGACGACCCGCTCACGTCGCCGTTCGAGGTGCGCAAGACGAACCTGGGCGGCGCGAGGGTCTACGGCGTCGAGATCAATCTCGGCTGGGGCATCGGCGATGCGCTCGTCGTGCAGGGCGGAGTGGTCACGCAGCGAGCCACGTTCGACGAACCCGAACCCGACTTCGGCAGCCGGAGTTTCTTCCGGACGCCCGAGCGCTACGGCAACGCGACCATCCGCTGGTCGCCGGCCGCCTGGGAGCTTTTCGCCGGGCTTCGCGCCACCGGCTCGATGGTCGCACCGCACTATGCCGGATTCATCGCGACCGACCGGCTCGAGCGCACGCGCGCGTTCGTCACACTCGACGCGTCGCTCGGCCGCAGGTTTGCGGCCGGCCGCCAGTCGCTCGTCGTCACGGTCGCCGCCCGCAACCTGACCAACGCCTTTCAGCCGGACCTCGATCGCGGCCCGCTCCGCGATGCCAGCTACGTCTACGGGCCGCGGTTTCCCCGATCGATTGGCGTGCTGACGCGGGTGGAGTTCTGATGCTGGCGGCGCTCCTGCTGGCTGCCGTCGTGGTCACGACTCCGGGCGTCTCCGGACTCCCGGAGTCGGGTCCCCGCGGTCAACGACTCCCGGAGTCGTTGACGCTGCGCGATCTCGACGGCCGCGAGGTCCGCCTCGCGGACCTCGACGGCCGCGTCGTCCTCCTGGACGTCTGGGCCACCTGGTGCGCGCCGTGTCTGGCCGAGTTGCCGACGCTCCGCCGCCTGCAGGCGGCGTATCCTCGCGATCTCGTCGTCGTCGGCGTCAGCCTGGACACGATGAGCCGCCGCGATTTCGTGTCGTGGCTTCGCCGGCAGGATGTGACCTGGATGCAGCACTTCGACGGACGCGGCTACGGATCGCCGATCGCCATCCGGCTCGGCATCGACTCGCTGCCGGCCTCGTTCCTGCTGGCCGCCGACGGCCGCGTCGCGGCGCGCGACCTGCGGGGCGCAGCGCTCGAACGCGCGGTCCGAAATCTCGTCGTCGACCGGCGCCGACCATGACCGCCCTGCTCGTCGTCGTCGTCGTGGCCTGCGGGGCCGGCGCCGCCTGGTGGTTCCGCCGGGCCCGGCGGGTCAGCCGCCGGCGCGTCCAGCTCGAAGACGCGCTCAAGCACCTGTTCGAACAGGAGTACCGCGGACGCCGCGGCTCGCTGTCGTCGCTTGCCGGCGCCATCCGCCTGCGAGACGACGCGGTGCTCGCGCTCGTCGGCCGGATGCAGACCCAGGGCCTCGTCAAGACGACAGGCCAGGAGTTTCAGCTCACGCCGGAAGGGGAACGGCTCGCGCTCCAGATCGTTCGGGCGCACCGGCTGCTCGAGCGCTATCTGGTGGACGAAGCGCGCCTGCCGCTCCGGCGCGTGCACGGCGTCGCCGAACGCCGCGAGCATGCGATCTCACCGGCCGAGGTCAACGAGCTGTCGGCCTCACTTGGGCACCCCAGTTACGACCCGCACGGCGATCCGATTCCCACCCGGGAGGGCACGATGCCCCCGGCCACCGGCACACCGGTCACGTCGTGGCCGGTCGACACGCACGGGCGCGTCGTGCACCTCGAGGATGAACCCGAGATCTCGTTCGCCCAGATCCTCGCCGAGGGCCTGCGCGTCGGACAGGTCCTGCGCATCATCGAGTCGACGCCCGGGCGCATCGTGCTCAGCGACGGCCTGAGCGAGTTCACGCTGGCGCCGGCCGTGGCCGCCAACGTGTTTCTGGCCCCGGCGCCCGATCTCGCGCGGGCGAGCGACGTCGTGCGGCTCTCGGACCTGCCGCACGGGCATCGCGCCGAGGTCGTCGGCCTCGACGACGCATGTCAGGGCTTCAGCCGGCGGCGGTTGATGGATCTGGGGTTCACCGAGGGTGCACGCATCCGCCCGCTCCTGCAGACGTTTGCCGGCGACCCGCGGGCCTACGAGGTGCGCGGCACGCTCATCGCGCTTCGCCGCGACCAGGCGGCCGAGGTGCTGGTGCGCGCCGTGGCCGACCAACAGGTGGCGTCATGAACGCGCACAACTGCGACAGTTGCGCCATTCACTCGGAACTCGCGCGCATGGGCGTGTCGCTCGATCGGTTCGATCGGGTCGTGGCACTGGCCGGCAACCCCAACACCGGCAAGTCCACGCTCTTCAACGCGCTCACCGGCCTTCGCCAGCACACGGGCAACTGGCCCGGCAAGACCGTCAGCCGGGCCGAGGGCGGGTTCACGTTCAACCACGTCAGCTACAAGCTCGTGGATCTGCCGGGCACCTACTCGCTGCTCTCGGCGTCGCACGACGAGCAGATCGCCCGCGACTTCCTGCTCTTCGGCCGGCCCGACGCGACCATCGTCGTCGTCGACGCCACGGCGCTCGAGCGGAACCTGAACCTCGTGCTGCAGGTGCTCGAGATCACGGACCGCGTCATCGTGGCCGTCAACCTGATGGACGAAGCGAAGCGGAAGGGCATCGAGGTGGATGTCCGGAGTCTCGCGCGCGATCTCGGTGTGCCGGCCGTGGGCCTCGTCGCGCGCACGGGCGAGGGTCTGCAGGCGCTGCTCGCGGCAGTCGACGGGGTCACCTCGGGCGCGATCGAGACGCGGCCACTCAAGGTGACGGGCACGCCCGAGTTTCAGGGCGCGGTAGCCGAACTCGTGCCGCTCATCGAGCGCGCGGCACCGGGCGTGCCGAACGCGCGCTGGATTGCCATCCGGTTGCTCGACGGCGACGCCGAGGTCGAAGAGGCCCTGAGCTCGGGTCGGCTCGCCGATCTGGTCGCCGGGCAGTCGCGGCAGGCCGAGCGATTCAGCCGCAAGATGGCGCTCGAAGGGTCGCAGTAATTGGACGCGCGGCTCGAAGCCCCGGTCGTCATCCAGCGCGCGGCGGCCCTCCGCAAGCAGCTCCGCACGAACTTCCGCGACGAGGCCGTCAAGTCGATCTACGCCGAAGCGGCGCGCATCGCCGACCGGGCCGCCCACGCGTCGGCCGAACGGCGCTTCGATTTCGATCAGCGCATCGATCGGCTGGTCACGTCACCGGTCGTCGGCCTGCCAATCATGGCGCTGCTCCTGGCGACGATCTTCTGGCTGACGATCGCCGGTGCCAACGTCCCGTCGGCCATGCTGGCCACCGGGTTCTTCTGGCTCGAGGCGCAGGCGGCCGGCCTGTTCGACGCGATCGGCATGCCGTGGTGGGTGACCGGATTCATCTGGCACGGCGTCTTCCGGGGACTCGGGTGGGTCATCAGCGTCATGTTGCCGCCGATGGCGATCTTCTTCCCGCTCTTCACGATGCTCGAAGACCTCGGCTACCTGCCACGGGTGGCATTCAACCTCGATTTCCTGTTCCGCCGCGCCGGTGCGCACGGCAAACAGGCGCTCACGATGGCGATGGGGTTCGGCTGCAACGCCGCGGGCGTGATTGCGACGCGGGTGATCGATTCGCCGCGCGAGCGGCTCATCGCGATCCTCACCAACAACTTCGTGCCGTGCAACGGCCGGTTCCCGACGCTCATCATGCTGGCCACGATCTTCGTCGGCGCGCAGTTTCCGGACAGGTTCATCTCAATCGCCGCGGCCGGCGCGGTCGTCGGCGTGGTCCTCATCGGCGTCGTCTTCACACTGCTCGTCTCGTGGGGGTTGTCACGGACCATCCTCAAGGGCGAGGCCTCGGCGTTCACGCTCGAACTGCCGCCGTACCGACGGCCGGGCATCCTGCGCATCCTCTACACGTCGCTCATCGATCGGACGCTCTTCGTGCTCTGGCGCGCCATCCTCACCGCCGCGCCGGCCGGCGCGGTCATCTGGATCCTGGCCAACGTCACGGTGGGCGATGCGAGCCTGGCTCAGCATACCGCCCGCGCGCTGGACCCGCTCGGCCAGGCCGTCGGCCTCGACGGCGTCATCCTGCTCGCCTACATCATCGCGATCCCCGCCAACGAGATCGTCGTGCCGACGATGCTGATGCTCTACATGGGCACGGGGCAGATGAGCGAGATGAACTCGTTCGACGACATCGGCCGGCTGCTGGTCGACCAGAACGGCTGGACGCTGCTGACGGCCGTGAACCTGATGCTGTTCTCGCTCCTCCACAACCCGTGCGCGACGACGATCATCACGATCTACAAGGAAACCCTCAGCCCCAAATGGGCCACGATCGGCGCGCTGATGCCGCTCGGCATTGCGTTCGCCGTGACGTTCATCGTGGCCCTGGTGTGGAGGGGATTTCTCTGAACTCAGCGGATTAGCGAATTGAGTGGGTGAGCGAATGCGCTAATCCGCTGAACTGGCGCCGTCCCGCCTGTATTCGGCATACGACGACGGCGTTTCCCAGATCCGGACGGCGACGACCGGCAGGCCGAGTTCGACCGACTGGTCGAAGACGAGTCTGGCGATCCGCTCGACGGTCGGGTTGCTCTCGAGCTTGTAGATCGGCTCGCCGAGCGCCTCGAGCGGGGCGACGAGCGGGTCGTCGTGGCGCAGGATCATCTTGTGGTCCAGCGCCTGGTCGATCCACCCCTTCACCACGCGCTTGATGTCCGAAAAATCGGCGACCATGTTGCGCTTGTCGAGCGTGTCCGTGCGGACGTCGACCTCGACGACGGCGTTGTGGCCGTGCGGGTGTTTGCAGATGCCGTCGTAGTCGAGCAGGCGATGGCCGTAACAGAATTCGATGCGTTTGGTGACGAGATACATGGTCGGACTACACTGGCCGACATTATGTCCCGGAACGTGTCGCCCGCGAGCGGAGGTTCGGCGGTGCTCTTTTCCGGCGGCCTCGACAGCGCGGTGCTGCTCGCGCTCGAGTTGCGCGCGTACGAGCGCGTGCTGCCGATTCACGTGCGTACCGGCCTCGCGTGGGAAGCGGCCGAGGCCCGCGCGATCGCATGCCTGCTGGCGCAGGCGCCGTTTGCCGGCCGTGTCGAGCCGGGCGCCTCGCTCGCGGTCGACATGCGCGACGTCTACCCGGCCACGCACTGGGCCGTCGAGGGCCGGCCGCCGGCCTATGACACGCCCGACGAGGACGTGTACCTCGAGGGTCGCAACCTGATCCTCATCTCGAAAGCGGCGGTGCTCTGCGCACGCCGGGCGATCGGGCGTATCGCACTCGGACCGCTGGCGGGCAACCCGTTCCCGGATGCGACGCCGCAGTTCCTTGCCGCCATCGCGCACGCCGCCTCGCTCGGCCTCGACCACGCCATCGAGGTCGCCGCGCCCCTCGTCGACCGCCGGAAGGCCGACGTCGTCCGCCTCGGCCTCGAACTCGGCGTGCCGCTGGAACTCACGCTGTCCTGCATGAACCCGCAAGGCGACCGCCACTGCGGCCGCTGCAGCAAATGCCGCGAACGGATCGATGCGTTCACCGAAGTCGGGCTGGAAGATCCGGTCGAATACGCATCGTCGTGGACGCCCCGCGGGGGATCACAGGACAACACGTGAGATCGTGGCGCGGCGCGCGCCAGAGCGGTTGCGGGCAGCTTCAGTAGCGGAACAGCCGAATCGTGCCGTCGCTCGTGCGAAGGGAGAGCAGGTGCCCGCCGGACCCGAGCGTACCTCGAAGGCGGCGGACCTCGCGCGTGCCGCCCTCGACGTTGGCCAGCGTCAGATCGTTACGGACGCGGCTGCCGGATCCGGGCGCGGCCTCGATGCGTGCGTTGAAGCCGTCGGGCAGTTCCACGGAGATCGATCCGTCGGCGGTCGCCACCATCCAGTCCTCTGTCATGACGGCGCCCTGCCGGATGCGGAGCACCACGGTGCCGTCACCCGAGCGCACGCGCACCGAGCCCGGCGTGCCCGACACGCGCACCGACCCGTCGTCGGTCCGTGCCTCGACGCGGCCGGAGGCCTCTTCAATCGAAATGCCGCCGTCGCCGGACTCGGCGAGGATGTCACCGGTCGTCTCGAGCGTCCGAATCGACCCGTCCCTGGTCCGGAGTTCCAGGCGCCCGTCGAGCCGCTCGGCGACGATCGCGCCATCTCCGGTCCTGACGACGACGTGCGCGCCGCGGGGCACGCTGGCAGTCATCCGGGCGCTCGGTGACCGGAACACGCCCACCCCCACGAACGTGGACCCGCCGCCAGGCCGCCGCGCTTCCACCTGCAGGCGGTTGCCCGACTGCTCGGACAGCACCTGGATCTTGCCGACCGCTTCGGCATCCTGCCCCCGCTTCTCGACCTCGACGAGCACTTCGTTCCGGTCCCAGGACCGCACCTCGACGCTCCCGTCGAACGTGTAGAGCGCAACCTCCGGCGCGGCGCCGACCTCGAATCGCTTCTGCTCGCGCTCGATGTGGCCCTCGTGGTCGAAGTTGACGCCCACGCAGGCCTGGCCGAACAGGACGGACGCGGCGAGGCCGGCGGCGGCCGGCAGACGCAGGGTCATGGTTCCGAAGACGGGTACGCCGGGTCCCGGGTTCCGGGCCGGCCCCCGATCCACGTTTCGACGACCCGCAGATTCGAGTCGAGCACGGTGAAGTCGGCCCTGGCGCCTGCGGCGAGGAGGCCCATGCCCACGAGGCCGAGCGTCCGGGCGGGGGTCGTCGATGTCAGTTGTGCGGCCTGCACGAGGTCCAGACCGCAGGCGTTCACCAGCCAACGGAACACCCCGTCCATGGTCGC
The DNA here is from genome assembly GCA_035512795.1 of Vicinamibacterales bacterium. Lineage (GTDB taxonomy): Bacteria > Acidobacteriota > Vicinamibacteria > Vicinamibacterales > SCN-69-37 > DATKDF01. The sequence continues at coordinate 19,419 of DATKDF010000058.1, read as the reverse complement.
CACGCTGCCGGCCAGCGTGCCGTCCTCGAGCCGCGCGGCGTCGCCGACGACGATCGCCTGCCCGCCCAGCCGGCTGCGGGCGCCGGCCGGGAGGCCGGCGCCGGCCGTGGCGTCGGTAATCGCCATGACGCGGTCCACGCCCTTGGCGGCCACCGTCGCGCGGACCATCGCCGGGTGGACGTGCACGCCGTCGCCAATGATCTCGGCCACGATGGCGTCGCTTGCCAGCACCGCACCGGCCAGGCCGGGCTCGCGATGTGACATGGGCGCCATGCGGTTGAAGAGGTGCGTCGCCTGGGTGGCGCCGAGTGCGATGGCCGCCTGCGCCTCGTCGAACGTCGCCGACGAGTGTCCCAGCGACACGCGGATGCCGGCCGCGCGCAGTGACCGGATGAGCGCATGGGCGCCCTCGAGCTCCGGCGCGAGCGTCGCAATGGCCACGTCGGCGCGATGCCGATCGATCGCGGCAAGCACATCGCGCGCGCTGTAGGCGCCGTCCGGATCGCCCCCGCCGGCCAGCCTGGCCGGACGTCGCAGCTCGGCCAGTGGCTGCGCGCCACGGTACTCGGGATGGATGAAGTTCGTCTCGAGGTGGGCTGGCAGCACGCGCGCCGCGCCAGCGATGGGCGATGCGCGCAGGGCGCCGACGGCCGCGAGGAACCGGTCGAGAACATCGGGCGGCGCGGCCACGGCGGTGGGACAGAACGCCGTCACGCCCCACTGGGGCAACGCGCGCGCGACGGCGGCCAGCGCGTCAGCCGAGTCGAGCACGTCATGGCCGAGCGCGCCATGCACGTGGACGTCGATGAACCCGGGCACGATGGTCGAGCCGGTCCGGTCCAGATAAGTGGCCGCAGCCTCGACCGCGATCGGCCCCTCGTGCAGGGCGACGATCCGATCGCCCTCGACGACCAGGTGGACGCCCGACGCGACCCGATCGGGGAGCACGAGGCTCGCGCCTGTCACCACCGTCGTCGGGCCGGCGTCAGGCACGGGGCGCCGGCTCCCCGGACACGAGCGCGACCGTGCGCCCCTTGAAGGGCTGCGCCGGCGCATCGGTGATCGCGAACGTCGATTGGTGCAGCTCGCGGAGCAGGCCCGCCAGCCGCCGCTCATCGGGCGCCGTGCAGACGACGACGCCGGGGTTCTGGAAATCGGGAAAGCGCTGCGAATCGAAGTAGTCGTGATCGAGCGTCATGAGCGTGCGAGCGTAGTCGAACGCCCGCCGGAAGTGCTCCTGGTCGGACGCGCGGCGCAGGTCGTCGTGTTCGATGACGAAGAGCGCGTCCCAGCCGAGTTCGTGCCGCATCAGGTCGACGAGACCGGCCGGCATGTTCGCATCGACGTAGACGCGCGGCGCGCGGGTGAGATCGCGGGCGACCGGACCGAGTGCCGACGCCAGCGTGCCCATGTCATCCCTTCTTGCGGCGGCTCCCCTGGCGCGTCCGCCGGGCGTGCGCGCGCTGGCCCTGCCGCCGCAGGTCGGCGACGAGCGCCTCGCGCTGGTGGTAGAGCTCCTTGCGGCGCCGCGTGCCGTACTTGCTGCCGACGGCATACTCGCAGAAGAGCGGGAACGCGATGGTCGTGTCGCAGTAGGCGACGACCGTGTCGGGCAGCACGCCTGGATTCACCTTGCCCCAGCTGACGGCCTCGGAGGGCGTCGCGCCCGACAACCCGCCCCAGACGACCTGGTCGGTCGTGAACTGGATGAAGTAGTCGTTGCCGCCCTTGGGGATGCCGTACACCTCCCAGAGCGTCGGCTGTCCCTGCAGGTAGAAGTTCTTGGGCGACCCGCCGCCGAGAATCACGCAGCCGTTCTTCTTCCCGGCCAGGATGATCGCGCACACCTCGTTCACGTCGAGGTTGGGATCGATCATCAGGCCGCTGCCGTTCATCAGCTCGTGCCAGGCGACGTTCATGCCGATCGAGCTGTCGCCCGGCGACGACGTGTAGAGCGGGACGCCGAGCCGGGCCGCGCGCGCGACGACCGAGTACTTCTCGCAGCCCGGCCGGGTCTTCATCAGATCCAGGCCCAGGCGATAGTGGAACTCGGAAGTCGACACCGGGCCATCCATCCCCGACCGCAACAGGAACTCGCGGATGTACGCGTCGGTCTCGAGCAGCACGGTCGCCGGAAACAGCACGTCGTAGATGCGGATGACGCCGGCCTTGTACAGATCGCGGTCGTCGAGAAACGGCGACCCGCGTCGCAACGTGAAGTTCAGCGCGTAGTGCAGGTCGTGATAGAGGTTGGCGCCCGTGCTGATCACGAAATCGACCAGGCCGCGCTCCATCACCTCGATGACGCACCCGCCGAGCCCGGCCGGCGTCATCGCGCCGGCGATCGTGAGGCCGATGGTCGTGTCGTGCTTCGGCGCCAGCATCTTGTCCGCGAAGATGTGACACGCCTCGGAGAGCCGCCCGGCGTTGAACGCCTGGAACCCGTGATCGATCAGGTGGCGGACCGCCGGCGCACCCGTCGGGCGGTAGTAGGCGATCGGGCGGCCAGACAGGTACTGGCGCGGGCCGCGGCCGGGCGACCCGGGCGCACGGTGCGGCATCGGGTCAGATCCCCATGGCGTGGAACCCGCCGTCGACCATGATCACCTCACCGGAGATCGGGCGCCCGGCCGGGCCCAGCAGCATGAGGGCGACGTCGGCGATCTCGGCCGACGTGACCGTGCGACGCAGCGGCGCGCGCTCGCGGTACGTGTCCAGGATCGTCGAGAAGCCGGGAATCCCCGACGCGGCCAGCGTCTTGACCGGCCCGGCCGAGATCGCGTTGACCCGGATGTTCTGCGGACCGAGATCCGCCGCCAGGTACCGGACCGTCGCTTCGAGCGCCGCCTTGGCGACGCCCATCACGTTGTAGTTGGGGAACACCCGCTCGGCGCCGAGGTAGCTGAGCGTCAGGATGGTGCCGCCGCCGGTCCGCTCGAGCAGCGGCGCCGCGCGCCTGGCCAGCGCGATGAGCGAGTAGGTGCTGACGTCCATCGCCTTCTGGAACCCGGCACGCGTCGTGTCGCTGAAGCGCCCCTCGAGGTCGGGCCGCTCGGCAAAGGCCGCCGCGTGCACGACGAAGTCGAGACCCTGGTACCTCGCTTCGAGCGCCTCGAACAGCTTGTCGAGCTGGGCGTCGTCGGTGACGTCGCACGGCGCGATGAACGGGTCGGCGATCGACGCCGCCAGCTTGCGCACGTTGTCCTCGAGCCGTTCGTTCTGGTAGGTGATCGCGAGCGCCGCGCCTTCGAGCGCGGCCGCCCTGGCGATCGCCCAGGCAATCGACCGCTGGTTGGCCACGCCGACGACGAGGCCGGCGCGGGTGGACAGGACGGGGACCTTGAGCGCCATGGGATTCGCCTACCGCCCCCGGCGGCCGCCGCCGCGCGACCCGCCCGGACGTCCGCCGCTGGGGCGATGGCGGCCGCCGCCAGGCGACTGGCCCCCGCGGCCCTGGCCGCCGTTGCCCTGGGAGTTGTTGCCCTGCGAATCACCCGACCAGCCGCGCGGCCGGAACCCGTTGCCACGCTGCCGCTGGTGCATCGTGAACTCGGGAATCGGACGCGGAGGGGGTGGCTCGTTATCGGATCGCGGCAGCGACGCGCGGATCAGGCGCCGGTGGCCTGTCCAGAGATCCTCGCCAGGGGCGGCATCCTGCGACGCGGCCTGATCGTCTCCGCGCTCGCCGGGTGTGGGCTCCTCGTCGTCCGGACCGGCGTGCGGTTCGGCGGCAGAGGCCGACACCGGGACTGGCGCGGCGTCGGCCGGGCGCGGCGGGACGAGCGTGCCGGTCACGTCCGACAGCACCTGTTCGTAGAGCGCCTCGGACTCGTCCTTCTTGCGCCGGCGTGGGACCTTCGCTTCCTTGTAGGCGTGATCGGAGTCGCAGGCCTGGCATCGCGTCTGCCGAATCACGTCGCCGACGATGGCAACGATGGCGTGGCTGGTTATGCGTCGTTCGCGGGGACAATAGTCGTCGACGATGGCCCCGACACGCAGCGGGCGCTGCTCCATTCAGTTCTCCACGAGAGGCCCCGTGTCTGGTTCTCGCGTGCGCCTGCCGGGTTCGTGCCGCCGGACTCTCACAGCTTCAGGCGCGTTCACATTCAGGGTCCGACACGACCCTGACACGGGGGGACTTACGGTCTTGCAGGTCATCGGAGGATAACAACAAGCCGTGCCTCAGGGCAAGCGGGGTGCCCGATCGATCCAGGCCAGCGCCGCTTCGAGCGTCCGGTCCCGGCCGGCCCGCAGGTCGGCGACCGTGAGCGGCACGACCTCGTCCGGCTCGACGCCCTGGCCTTCGAGCCGGGTGCCCGACGGCGTCACGAAGTCGCCCAGCACGTGCATGAGGATGTCGCCGGTGACGAGTTTTCGCGTCGCCGCCGGCAGCGCCTGCCCCATCGTAGTCCGGCCGAACACGCGCACCCGGCCGAGGCTCTGCAGGCTGCCGGCAAAACACTCCGACGCGCTGCCGGTGAGCTCGTCGACGAGAATCGCGACCGGCCCGGCGAAGGGTGTCACCGTGCGGCCGTCGCGCGTCGAGCGGCGCGGGTTCACGCGCAGCTCGAGCGTGGCCGCGCGCGTCTGCACCCGGCCGAGCGACACCTCTTCGTCGATCAGATGGCCGGCCACGCCGCGCATCATCTCGACAATACCGCCGGGATTGCCGCGCAGGTCGAGGATCAATCCGTCGGCAGCACGAAACTCGTCGATGGCCGCGTCAATCTTCGCGGCGGCCGCGGGCATCCACATGCTGAACACGATCACGCCCGCGCGACGCCCCCCGGGCGTCGCGTGCTCGGCACTCTCGACGCGCACGACGAGCGGCGGCAGGTTGCCGAACTGCACAACCTGCCCGCGCTCGCGCTCGCGGGCCACCTGAACCGTGCGCTCGCCGTCGGCGCCGGCGACCACGAGCGTCGCGGGCGACCCGACCGGCCCCGAGAGCGCGGCGGCGGCCCGGGCGAGCGTGTCGGTGGCGCGCACCCGTTCGTTCGGACCCACCGCTGCCTCGAACCAGCGCGACGCCGGCTCCTCGCCCACCCGCCGGATGATCTGCCCGGGCACGAGACCGGCGGTCGAGGCGGCCGAGTCGGCGTCGACCCGCGTGATGACGACGTCACGGCCGATGAGCCGCACGTCGATCGCGACGTGCGCGTCGCCACGGAGGCCGCTCGTGGTCGAGGGCGCGATCAGCATGAAGTGCGACTGCCCGAGCCGCGCCAGCATCTCCCGGATGATCTCGCGCACGTCCTGCCCGGAGACGGCCGCTTCCACCCTGGGCCGGAACTCCTCGCGGACGGCCTTCCAGTCGAGGTCGCCGAAGGTCGGGTCGTAGTAGGTGTCGTGAATCGTCTGCCAGACCTCGTCGAACGCGGCCAGCGACGATTGGCGCCAGCTCTGCGCGCCGACCGCCGAGAGGCCCGCCATCGCCAGCACGAGGCCGGCCGCTACGGTAGTCACGCGCGCGCGCATGGGTCGGCGCTCAGCGCCCCTTGATGAGCGCCTGCACTTCAGGCGGCGGCGCGAACGCGGTCGCAGGAATGGCGGTGTAGTCGTAACCGGTGATCGTCAGCACCTGTTCGAGTCCGAGCGTCTGCTGCACGAGCCTGGTGGGCTGCTTCAACGGGCCGAACGCCTTGTAGTCGCGCATGATGCTGACACGCGGCACGACGCCGCCACCGGGCATCTCGCGCGATCCTTCCGAGCCGATGAGCAGCCCCGAGTCGACGGCGAAGTACTCGAACTGTTCGGTGCCCGACGTGAAGACGGCCTTGACTTTGTACGCCGGCTGGCCGTCGAACGTCGTCTGTTCCACGGTCGTCAGTTCCTTGAACATTTCGGCCGGGTGGAGCTGCGAGTCGAACCGGGCGTCGTCGAGCAGTTCCTGCAACTGGCGGCCCGTGAGGATGGCCGGACCGGCCAGCGGGTCCATCGACCAGCCGACCTTGCCGTCGTATCCGCGCTCGATGAGGCCCACGCCGGTGATGTCGGCCTTGACCCGGACGCTGGACGGACGCGACGAGATGACCTCGATCGTGCCCGTCACGCCCTGCGCCGCCATCTCGAACGTGCCCGTGGCCCGCATCGAGCTGATGCCCCGGAAGGCGGCTTCTCCGCCAATCGCCTCGACGAAGCGATCGACCACGGCGCGGCCGGTCGGCAGCGGCTGGGCCTGGTAGGCCGGTATGGCGGTGACGGCGAGCGCCACGGCGCCGGCCACGAGGGCGATCCGAACCAATGCGCGATCCTGTCGTCTGAACATGGCGTGCCTCGTTACGATGATAGTTCGCCCTCAGGAGGAATGCATGTCTCGATCCAGTGCGACGCTCGCCCTGTGTGCCGCTCTGGCGGTCTGGCTGTGGCCCGCCGGTGACAGCCTCGTCCAGGCACAGACACCGGGCGGGCATTGGCCCCAGTGGCGCGGACCTGACCGGACGGGCGTCTCGGCCGACCGGGGCCTGCTGACCAGCTGGCCCGAGGGCGGGCCGCGACGCCTGTGGGCCGCGTCCGGTCTCGGACAGGGGTTCTCGAGCGTCGCCGTCGCCGACGGACGCATCCTGACGATGGGCGATCGACGTGATGGGCAATACGTGATCGCGCTCGAGGAGGCAACCGGACGCGCGATCTGGGCGCACCGGGTCGGCGGCGTGCACCGGGATCAATACCCGGGCCCCCGCGGCACGCCGACGATCGACGGCGCACGCACCTACGCGCTCAGCTCCGACGGCACCCTCGTCGGCCTCGAGACGGCCACCGGACGCGAGGTCTGGCGCCGCAGCCTGCCGGCCGACTACAACGCGCGGACACCAGGCTGGATGTTCGCCGAGTCGCCGCTCGTCGACGGCGACCGTGTCGTCGTCGCGCCCGGCATGCCACGCGCGGCGATGGCGGCGCTCGACAAGGCGACCGGCCGCGAGATCTGGCGAACGACGATGCCGTCGATCGGGCGGCAGGGCATGGACAGCGCGGAGTACTCGTCGATCGTGATCTCGAACGGCGGCGGCGTGAAGCAGTACGTGCGTCTGATCGGCCGGGGCGTGATCGGCGTGCGCGCGAGCGATGGCGAGTTCCTGTGGGGCTACAACCGCGTCGCCAACCCGACCGCCAACATCCCGACGCCAGTCGTCAACGGCAACCTCGTGTTCGCGTCCACCGGCTACTCGGCCGGTGCCGCGCTCCTCGAACTCATGCCCTCGCCGGAAGAGACGGTGACGGCCCGGGAACGGTACTTCCTCAGTGCCGGCACCTTCCAGAATCACCATGGCGGCATGGTCCTCCTGAACGGCTACGTCTATGCCGGCACGGGCCACAACAACGGACTGCCGATCTGCATCGAACTGGCGAGCGGCAAGGTCGCCTGGGGCGGCAACTTCCGCAACGCCGGCAGCGGCTCGGCCGCCGTCACCGCGGCGGACGGTCATATCTACTACCGCTACCAGAACGGCGTGATGATGCTCGTCGAAGCCACGCCCACCGAGTACCGCGAGAAAGGCTCGTTCACGATCCCGAATGTGCGGCTGCCAAGCTGGTCACACCCGGTCGTCACCGGCGGGCGGCTCTATCTGCGGGAGCAGGACGCGTTGCACGTTTACGACCTGAGACGCTGACGGTCCGAGGGTCCGGCGGTAACCGTAGGACCCCGGGACCACACCACCTACGTTTAGAATGTCTTCTGTGCTCCGAGGTTCCCGTCGCGCCATCGTCAAGCGCATCCAGCCGATCTCCATCCACGGCCAGGTCTCGCTCGACATCCTCTGGACCGACCCCGACGACCCCGAAGAGGAAGTCCGTCATGCGCGCGTCGGCGACGAAGCGGTGCCCAGGGGCATGTCCGAAGGCGACGAGGTCGTCATGCACTACGTGATGGGCATGGTGACGGAGATCACCAGGCCGGAAGGTGCCGCCTGAGAAACACTACCGGGCGCCGCGTCGTAGGTCGACGGTCACCGGTTCTCCCTCCTGAAGCGTGACGGACGTACTGTGGGCGACGAGGGACTCGAGAAACGGCCTGGTGCCCTCGTCGGTCAAGTCCAGCGCATCGGCGAGCGCGACCAAATAGTTACCAGGCGTGAGGCCGGTCAGCCCGTAGCGGCCATCGGTATCCGGCCTGGTCCTGGCGATGCGGAAGAGGTCGATCCGCCACGCAGCGCGCTCCGCAGGAAACACGACGACCCAGACGTCGCTCGCGGGCACGCCAGGCGCGGACCAGACCGTGCCGGTGAGGCTCGCCCCACTGTCGGCCAACGTCAGTTCGACATCCGTGTAGTGCATCGAGTCCGGCCCGAACGCGATGCCGCGGTCGAAGAGATCCACGCCGCCTGACATCGCTGACCGCAGAGTCCACAAGGTTCCATCCGCGCCGGCCACATGTGCCCGGATGACGTGCAGGCCCGGAAAGAACGTGTGCTCGAACGTTCCGTCCGGCCGGACGTCGACCTCCCTCGGGATGTAGCCCGTCGCGTTGACGAACACCCGTACCGTGTCAACGTCGGGTGGCGTCCGGGTGCCGACGAACCGCACACGGCCCGCAAATCGACCGGGTGGTGCGAGTGTCACGACAAGGTCGGCCCTGCCCGCGGCCCCGACCTCAACGTCGTCCAGGGCGACGCCCTGCAGCTGTCCCTTCGATGCCCCCTCGATGGATGCCCAGAGCCGGTACCGGCCCGGCGGGACGCTGGCGAACTCGAATCGACCGTCGGCGTCGGGCGCGTGGGTCAACACCGGCCGCTGGAGGCCCGATGAATTCCCGAGAGACAGGCGTGCGCCCGTTGCCGGCGTCCCGTCGGCGCGGAGCACGACGCCGCTCACCCCACCAACCGGCGTGGGCGCAATCCGAAACGGATCGAGTGCGTGCGCCTCGCCGGCCGCCACGTCTACGAGCGTCGCGCCGGCCGGGTCGACCGTGCCCGGATGGTAGACCGGCGGTTGCGCTCCGCGCGGAAGCGTGAGTGCGTGCAGGTAGTAGGCCGCGACCACGCGGTACCGGCCTGGATACACGTTCGTGATCGCGAACCTGCCGCTGTCGTCGCTCACACCACCGTCGCCATGCTGGCCGCCGCCGGACCCGGCGTTGGCGAGGCTCATCGAGATCCCTGCCGCGGGCACACCATCGGGACCCAGGACGACGCCCGACACGGTCGCGAGCGGTGTCATCGTGAGCGTCAGACCGGCGAGGGTCTCGGCGGCGACAATGACGAGCCGCGTGCCCTCACTCGACCGCCCGAGAGCGCCGAACGCGGTTTGCATGAAACCCCGACCTTCGGCCTCGAGGGCGTAGCGGCCGGGGGGCACGTGCGTAAACATGAACTGCCCGTCAGCGCCGGAGGTCTTCGCCGTCCGCCAGGACATCCCGCCGACGAGCGTGGCGGTAGCCCCACCAACCGGCTCGCCGGCTGTGTCGATCACTCTTCCGCTCACGGTGGCTCCACCGCGCGGAGCCGTGTCACGGGCCCGTTGGGCGAAAAGCGCAAGGGGGACTACGAGTCCCGCGGCGACGAACAACCCAGCCAGGTTCCGGAACAGACGATGTCGATCTCGACCGTCTCGCATGGGCAGCTCCATTGGGCAAGCGGGCTGGACCTGTCGATCCTAACCCGCACCCCGGACCCCCGGACCACTGTTAAACTCCCCGCGCATGTCCGTCCGCCGGAGCGCCGCGGCGCTCACCCTGCTCGCGTTCGGCGCCGCGTTCTGGCCGTCGAGCGTCGCGGCACGTCAGGCGGCGCGCCAGACGATCGATGGCTCCCCCGCGCCAGTCGCACCCGAAACCATCACGCGCGATGCCGCGGGCCGGGCCACGGTGCGTGCGATCAAGCTGTCACAGCCGCTCGAGGTCGACGGCCGGCTCGATGACGCCGTCTACACGGCCGAGCAGCCGTTCGGCGGGATGATCCAGGTGGCGCCGGAGGCCGGCGCGCCGGCGACGGAGCGATCCGACGTCTGGGTGCTGTACGACGACACGCACGTCTACGTCACATGCCGGTGCTGGGACCAGGCGCCACCCGACGAGTGGGTCGTGAACGAACTGCGGCGCGACACGAACGGGCTCCGCAACAACGACCACTTCGGCGTCGGCTTCGACACGTTCTACGACCGGCGGAGCGGGTTCATGTTCTACACGAATCCGCTTGGCGCGCGTGCCGACTACTCGGTCGTTGATGAAGGCACGTCGAACACCGACTGGAATCCGGTGTGGGACGTGAAGACCGGCCGGTTCGAGGGCGGCTGGATCGTCGAGATGGCGATTCCGTTCAAGAGCCTCCGCTACCGCTCGGGCCCCGATCAGATCTGGGGCCTCCAGCTCCGGCGGTCAATCCGCCGCAAGAACGAATGGCTGTACCTGACGCCGGTGCCTGCGTACCTTGCGGGCCCGCAGGCGCTCAACCGCGTCTCCTCCTATGGCACGGTCGTCGGGCTGGACCTGCCCGACGCGAGCCGGAACCTCGACGTGAAACCCTACGGCATCGGCGGCCTGACGACGGACCGGCTGCGGACGCCGCCGCTGTCAAACGACGCCGACGGGCGCGCCGGCGTGGACGTGAAGTACGGCGTCACCGCCAACCTCACGGCCGACCTCACCGTGAACACGGACTTCGCGCAGGTCGAGATCGACGAGCAGCAGGTGAACCTCACACGCTTCAGCCTGTTTTTTCCCGAGAAGCGCGACTTCTTCCTCGACGGACGCGGCGTCTTCGACTTCGGGCGGGGCGGCCAGAGCGTCGGCGGCCCGACCAACACCGCCGACGACACGCCCTACCTCTTCTACAGCCGCCGCATCGGGCTCAATGCGGGCCGCGTCGTGCCGCTCGACGTGGGCGGCCGGCTGACCGGCAAGGCCGGCGCGTACGGCATTGGTGCGATGCTCATCCGGACGGGTGACGAGGAGGTGTCGGCCACCCTTCCGACGACGTTCACGGTGCTGCGGGTGAAGCGCGATGTGTTCCGGCGGAGCGCCATCGGCGTGATGTTCACGGACCGGTCCGAGAACCTGGCCGGCACGGGCGGCAACCGCGGGTACGGCGCCGATGCGGCGCTTTCGTTCTTCCAGAACATGCGCGCCACCGCCTACATCGCCCGCACCGACACGCCCGGCCTCGAGACCGACGACACGAGTTACCAGGGGCAGTTCGACTACCTCGGCGATCGCTACGGCGCCGAGCTCGAGTACCTGAAGGTCGGGCCGGCGTTCAACCCGGAAGTCGGCTTCCTGCGACGGACCGACTTCCGCAAGTCGTCGGCGCTCCTGCGGTTCAGCCCACGGCCCGCGTCGTGGCCGTCGGTCCGCAAGCTCACCTGGGACGCGCGCGTCGACTATTTCGAGAACACCGCCGGCCTGGTCGAGTCGCGCGAACAACGCGGCCGGTTCATCGTCGAACTCGAGTCGAGTGATGAGGTCACGGTCGAGGCCGTGCGGCAGTTCGAGCGGCTCGACGAGTTCTTCGAGGTGGCCCGCGGCGTGTTCGTCGCGCCGGGCGCGTACGACTTCGGCAGCGTCAAGGCGTCGTACGAGATGGGCCAGCAGCGGCGGGTGTCGGGGACGTTCGCCCTGTCGCACGGGTCGTTCTACGACGGCACGCTGACGTCAGCCGCCTTCAGGAGCAGCCGCGTCGTCGTGTCGCACCAGCTCTCGCTCGAGCCGAGCCTCACGGTGAACTGGCTGGATCTGCCCGGCGGCACGGTCACGCAGGTGCTCGCCCGCGCGCGCGCCGACTACGCGTTCACGACGCGGATGTTCGCGAGCGGGCTCGTGCAGTACAACTCCACCGACCGCGTCTTCAACAGCAATCTGCGCTTCCGCTGGGAATACCAGCCCGGCAGCGAGCTGTTCGTCGTGTGGACCGACGAGCGTGACACGACCGGGCGCGGCTCGGCCCTTCGGAACCGCGCGTTCGTCGTGAAGATGACGCGGCTCTTCCGGTTCTGATGCTCACGCGATCGCCCGCCCCTTCGTCTCCGGGATGAACCCCCCGAGTGCGGCCGCGACGATGAAGGCGATGGCGGCCATCGAGAGCGCGGCGGCGTAGCCGCCGACGTCGGCCGCGCCGCCGACCATCCACGGCGCCAGCGCGCTCGCCACGCGGCCGATGTTGTAGGTGAGCCCCTGCGCCGTCGCGCGAATCGACGTCGGGTAGAGCTCTGCCGACACGGCCCCGAACCCGCTGAAGTAGCCCGTCGCGAAAAACGCGGTGAACGGGCCAATCGCCAGCAGAATCCAGGCGTTGGTCGTCGACGTGTAGAGCCAGACGAAGAGCGCGGCCAGCACGAGATACCCGACGTAGGTGCGCTTCCGCCCGATGGCATCGGCGATGTAGCCGAACGACACGTACCCGAACCACATGCCGATCTGGCTCGACAGGAGGAGGCCGGCCTTGATCCCCTCGCTCAACCCGACGCCGCCGGCCTCGGGTGCAGCGGTCAGGTACGACGGCACCCACGTGTTGAACCCCCACCACGCGAACATCGTCGCCGCATTCATGAGCGTGAGCGCGACCGTGATGCGGAGCATCGGACCGGCCACCATCGGCCTGAGCGACCGGCTGTGCCGTTCGCGACGCGCGCGCTGCCACATCTCGGGCTCATCCACGTTGCGCCGCACCCACAAGGCGAGGAGCGCCGGCGCGATGCCGACGAAGAACACCACACGCCAGTCGAAGCCGAGCACCGTCCGGATGATGAAGTCGGCGATGACGGCCAGGCCGTAGCCGACGGCCCAGGAACTCTGCACGAACGCGAGCGCCTTGCCGCGGTGTTTGCCGGGCCACGTTTCCGAGACGAGCGCCGCGCCGCTCGCCCACTCGCCGCCCATGCCGATCCCGAGGCACACCCGGAACACGGCCAGTTGCAACGCCGACTGTGCCAGCCCACAGAGGGCCGTGAACACCGAGTAGATGAGCACGCTCAGGATGAGGGCGCGTGTCCGCCCGTACCGATCGGCAATGACGCCGAAGATCAGCCCGCCGGCCGCCGACGCGAGGAGCGTGTAGGACTGCAGCCGCCCGCCCGTCGCCGCGTCGAACACGAGGTCCGCCATCACGCTCTGGACGACGAGCGCGTAGAGCATCACGTCGAACGAGTCGAGCATCCACCCAAGCGACGCCGCCACCAGCGACCGCCGCGCCTTCGAGTCGGCCTCGTGCCAGAAGGAGAACATGGCCATTCGCTGAATTCGTTCTAATCCGCTGAATTGGGCTTGCCATACCCCCCGCCGCCCGGCGTCTCGATCCTGAGCCGGTCCCCCGCCTCGAGTTGAAGCTCGATCTTGCCCGGCAGAAGGGTCTCCTTGCCGTCGCGGATGAGCGTGTTGCGGCCCTGCGCGCCGGGCCCTCCGCCCTGGGCGCCGTAGGGCGCCCGGCGACGGCGTTCGGTCAGCAGCGTGACGGTCGTCGGCGTCAGAATCTCGTACTCGCGCACGATGCCCTCGCCACCCGGCGCCGCGCCGACCCCGCCGCTGCCCTTCCGCAGCGCGTACTGCCGGATGCGCACGGGCAGGTAGTGCTCGATGGCTTCCACCGGCGTGTTGCGCGTGTTGCTCATGTGCGTGTGCACGCCGCTCAGGCCCGCCATGCCGCGCCGGCCACCCATGCCGCCGCCGAGCGTCTCGTAGTAGGCAAACCGCTGGCCGGTCACCGGGTGCCGGCCGCCGAGCGTGATGTTGTTCATCGTCCCCTGGCTGGCCGCCGGCATCACGTCGGGCAATGCCTTACCCAGCGCGCCGAAGACGACGTCGGTGATCCGCTGCGACGTCTCGACGTTGCCGCCGGCCACGGCAGCCGGGCGCTGCGCGTTGACGATCGACCCTTCGGGTGCGATGACGGTGAGCGGCCGCGCCACACCGGCGTTGTACAGGACGTCGTCGCCCACCAGACACCGGAACGCGTAGAGGCAGGCCGAGAGCGTCATCGCGTAGTTGGCGTTGACGCTGCCTTCCACCTGGGGATCGGAACCCGTGAAATCGACGACGGCCCGGTCGCGCCGGATGGTGATCGTGGCCGTAATCCGGACCGGGCGATCGCTGAAGCCGTCGTCGTCGAGCGCGTCCTCGAACGTGTAGCGGCCGTCGGGGATCTTCCGGATGGCCGCGCGCAGCACGCGCTCGGTGTAGTCCTGGAGCGCACGCGCGTAGGCGAGCGTGCGCGCGCGGCCGTAGCGGTGCACCGTTTCGCGAAGACGTGTGTCGGCCACGCGGTTGGCCGCGATCTGGGCCGACAGATCGCCCTCGCGCTCGTCAGGCGTCCGGACGTTGGCCAGCACGAGCCTCATCACGTCGCCGACGATGCGGCCGCCCCGGGCCAGCCAGACCGGGGGCAGGATGAGCCCTTCCTGGTAGATCTCGCGCGCCACGGGCATCGACCCGGGACTCATGCCGCCCACGTCCGAGTGGTGGGCGCGGTTGGCGACGAAGAACGTCGGCCTGCGCTCACGGCCGAGGAACACGGGCGAGACGAGCGTGATGTCCGGCAGATGCGTGCCGCCGTGAAACGGATCGTTCAGCATCACGATGTCGCCAGGCGCCATCGGCCCGGCCGCAATCGCGGCCTTCACCGAGAGCGGCATCGCGCCGAGGTGCACCGGCATGTGGTCACCCTGCGCGATGGTCTCGCCCGCCGCGTCGTACACCGCGCACGAGTAGTCGAGCCGCTCCTTGATGTTCGGCGAGAACCCGGTACGGCAGAGCGTGACGCCCATCTCCTCCGCGATCGAGAGGAACACGTTCTTGAAGACTTCGAACGTGATGGGATGCACCGGGTTCATGATTCGCACACCACGTTGCCGAAGCCGTCGACTCTGAAACGGGCTCCCGGCGGCACGACGACCGTGGCTTCGCCGCCGGTGATGACGGCCGGGCCGGAGGCCCGGGCACCAGGGGCGAGATCGTCCCAGCGGTAGGAGGCGAGGGTGTGAGGCCGGCCATCGAACGTGGCGCGGCTCCGTGCGACCGGCACCGGCTGAAAAGCGCGACGCACCGGGCGGCGCGGCAACTTCGGCTTGTCGGTCAGGCCCGCGGCCCGCACGCGCACGGCGACGACTTCGGTCGGCCGTGCGGGATTCGAATAGCCGTAGAGCCGGCCGTGCTCGCGATCGAACCGGCGGCGGTAGTCGGCGGTGAGCGGCAGCGTGATCTCGAACGACTGACCCGAGTACCGGACGTCGACCGACGTCTCGACCTGACGCCGCGCCGGACCGAAGCCCTCGGCGGCCAGCGCGCGTGCGGCGGTCACCACAAGCGGCCGGGCGATCCGCTCCAGGTCCCGCAGCGTCAGCTCGGTGACCGGCCGCAGGACGCTCGCCGAGTAGTCGCGCGTGACGTCGGCCACGAGCATCCCGAGCGCCGACAGCACACCGGCCTGACGCGGCACGACGACGGTCGCGATCTTCAGGCGGCGCGCGATCTCGCAGGCGTGCATGCCGCCGGCGCCGCCGAAGGCGACGAGCGCAAAGCGCCGCGGATCGTGTCCGCGCTCGACCGAGACGACACGAATGGCGCGCTCCATGTTGGCGTTGGCCACGCGGACGACGCCCTCGGCCACCTCCTCGACCGGCAGCGCGAGTGCGCGCGACACCCGGTCGGCCGCACGCCGGGCGCGCGCGACGTCGAGGGTCATGCGGCCGCCCAGGAACAGGTCCGCGTCGAGCCGGCCGAGCAGCAGGTTCGCGTCGGTCACGGTCAACTCGTCGCCGGTGCCGTAGCAGGCCGGTCCGGGATCGGCGCCCGCGCTCTCCGGTCCGACGCGGAGCGCGCCGCCCGTGTCAACGCGCGCGATCGACCCGCCGCCGGCGCCCACCGTGTGAATGTCGATCATGGGCAGCCGCACCGGGAAATCGCCAATGCGCGACTCGGTCGTTGTCGCAATCCGGCCGTCCACGAGACTGACATCGGTCGACGTGCCGCCCATGTCGAATGCGATGATGCGTTCGAACCCGGCGGCCCTGGCGACCGCCTGCGCACCGACGACACCGGCCGCCGGACCCGACAGCACCGTGCGCACAGCCTGCGCCCGCGCCGCGCCGGCCGAGATCGATCCGCCATTCGACTGCATGATCGAGAACCGCACGCCCGGCCCGAGACCCGTTTCGAGCCGCGACAGATACCGATCGATGAGCGGCGTCACATAGGCGTTGACGACCGTCGTGCTCCACCGCTCGTACTCGCGGTACTCGGGCAGGATCTCGTGCGAGGCCGAGACGACGAACCCGGCCGCGCGGAGCGAGGCGGCCACCTGCCGCTCGTGCGCGGGGTTCACGTACGAGTGCAGCAGGCACACCGCAACCACTTCCGTGCCGCCGGCCGTGAGCGCCGGCGCGAGCCCTGCGAGGCCCGCCTC
Organism: Vicinamibacterales bacterium; assembly: GCA_035512795.1. Lineage (GTDB taxonomy): Bacteria > Acidobacteriota > Vicinamibacteria > Vicinamibacterales > SCN-69-37 > DATKDF01. The sequence goes on along the minus strand of DATKDF010000058.1, from coordinate 3,091 downwards.
GTCAACCGGCTCGATGAGGGCGCCGGACGCATCGAGCCGTTCGGCCAGACCGAACACGAGTGTCGGATCCCGGAGGAGGGGCCGCCTGGGCGGGACGAAGATGTTGTAAAGCTCGGGCCGCGTCTGGCGGCCGATGACGACGACGTCCTCGAAGCCGGCCGTCGTCACAAGCGCCACCCGCGCGCCCTTGCGCTCGAGCACGGCATTGGTCGCCACCGTCGACCCGTGGACGATCTCGGTGGTCCCGCCCCGCGGGTCGAGATCGGCCAGCCCGGCCAGGATCGCCCGCGATTGGTCCTGCGGCGTGCTGCGGACCTTGTGGACGGCCAGGCCTTCGGCCGACAGCCGAACGAAGTCGGTGAACGTGCCGCCCGTGTCGATTCCGACGCGCCGGGACACGGGCCGGATTATAGGTGCAGGAAAAAAGAAAGGCCCGCTTTCGCGGGCCTTGTGGGCATCCTGGCTCCCCAGCTCTTCACGGCACCTGCCGCGAATTTCAGGCTACCCGCCGCCTTGGTACGCAAGGCGTGTGCCGAACTCCGGGGAAGAAAAAACAGGCGCCTTTTCAAACAGGCCCGTGCAGACGCGTGCAATTTTGTCCGCGAGAGCCTGTAGTTCTTACGAATCTGCCGGTACTAATCACACCATCGCACCTTCCGGGTACTGGAGCGCCAGCCGCAGTTCCTTTGCCAGTTGATCCACTGTCGAACCCGACCGCTTCCACGCGCCATCGGTCTCGAAGCGCAGGTCGCCAATCCGGCGGCCCCACGGCGCGATGACCCGCCCAATGGCCCGGAAGTCGGCCCGGTCCATCCGCTGTTGATCCAGCCGCTTGACGATGTCGGGCGCCACGCGGATGAAGGCGCGAAGGGCCGAAGCCGACTTCACGCTGTACTTCCGTCCGTTCCAGGCCGCGCCAAATACCTGCGCCACCTGGCGGAAGTAGTTGACGAAGAACCGCTTGGCATCGCCCCGGAACTCGTCGGCCTGCCGGCCGGAACCGAACGCCTCGGTCTGGAACAGCCGCTTCAGCTCCTGGGCGAGCGGCGCCTGCGACACCTTGCCGCGGCCCACGCCAAGGAGCTTGATCTCGCCGTAGAGCGGCGACTCCTCCCGTTCGCTGAGCGCCCGGACGATGTCGTGCGCTGCGGCGAGGTTCTCGTCGCGATAGAGCTGGCGGCCCGAGAGCGAGACCAGATGTGACGGATTCAGGCGCGTGTGTTTCGCGTTGATCGTCACGAACATCTGGACGACGTGATCTTCGGGCAATCGGTCGAAAATAATGGCCGGCACCGTGAAGAGCTCCCCGGCAAACTGGTCGATGCCGGCGTGGAGCGCCAGCAGCCGGTGCTGGCCGTCGATTGCGCGCAGGACGCCCTCGCGTTCGGGAACCTTGAGAATCCCGAGCGACGGATCGCTGCCCGAGATCGGCTCGAACTTCAGCGTCTCGTCGCAGTGGATGATGACGGCGCCGGGAATCGACGGCAGGTCGCGCGCCGAGCGGCACTGCTCGTAGTAGGTGACCAGTTCGTCGATCTTCTTGCGGATGATCTGACGCTGGTAGGCCTTCTCGTTCGAGGCGATGCGGCGTTCGAGCAGGTCCCAGCGGACCTTGGTCTGGCGCGCGCTGCCGCGCACGCCGGCGCCGCCGCCAGCCTGCTCGCCATAGCTGAGGACCTCGAACCGGACGAGCTTGTCGATGTCCTTGGCCGTGAGGGAAGCCTGATAGAATTGCACGCCAAATTGCTGCATCCGGAGCGCGGCGACGCTGATCATAGGCAGAGCGGGCCCCTTCAAGCCCTGGAGACTCGTCTCGTGAGCCGCCGCGATTTTATGTGCCAACGGGCGGGATCTCAAGCCTTCGCAGCAGGGACCGCGGAACCAGGCGGAAGTCCGTCAGCGGCCAGTTTATGGCTGTAACTATCTGAATATAAAGGAGTTAGTAGATGTCTGCCGACGGTCTTTCGCTCAAACGGACCAACCTTGCCGTGGCAGCCATCGCCACCTTTCTCCTGGCCGGGACGGCCTTGCCGGCCCAGCAGTGGGTCACGGGCACGCGCGACCCCAATCAGAGACAGGACGAAGAATTCGCGAAGCTCTATGCGGAGTGGACCGGCGAGGCGCGATACGGCAGCCCACTGGTCGATCACCTGCCGCTCGCCGACGGTGTGCCCACGCCGAAAGACGTGCTGGGCTACCACATCGGCGCACCGGCGAAGCTCACCTACTACGAGGATCTGCTCCGGTACTACCGCGCGCTCGACGCGGCGTCCGATCGCGTGCTCGTCGAATCGATTGGCCGCTCCGACGAGGACCGCGAGCTGGTCGTGGTCTGGGTCTCGTCGGAAGACAACATCCGCAACCTGACACAGAACCGCGATCGCCTGGCGCGTCTCGCCGATCCGCGGGGTGTGAGCGACGCCGAGATTCAGACGCTCATCCAGACGACCAAGCCGCACTATCACCTGATGGGCGGCCTGCACAGCGGTGAGACGGGCCCGTCAGAAATGCTGATGGAGCTCGTCTACCGCCTGGCGGCCGAGTCATCGCCGTACATCAACCAGATTCGCGACAACGTGTATGTGTCCATCACGCCGGTGGCCGATGCCGACGGGCGCGACCGGAACGTCGACGCGTTCTACTGCACGCAGGAGCGTCAGGCCGCGGCCGGCGGGCCGGGCGGCCGTGCGGGCGGCGGCAGAGGCGGCGGCCGCGGGGGCGGCGGTCTGAACTGCCCGCTGCCGTACTGGGGCCGCTACGTCTACCACGACAACAACCGCGACATCAACCTCTCACAGAAGCAGATGCGCGCGATTGCCGACTGGTACTTCACGGCGCATCCGCCGATCATGCACGACCTGCACGAGTCGCTGGCGCTGCTCTACACCTACAGCGGCGGCCCGCCACAGAACCCGAACCTCGATCCGCTCCTGTTCGCCGAACTGCCGTTCTTCTCCAACTGGGAGATGGCGCAGATGAACAAGTGGGGCATGCCGGGCGTGTACACCCATGCGTTCATGGACGGGTGGTCGCCGGGCTACCTCGGATCGATCGCGTACAACCACAACGGCATGATGCGGATGTACGAGAC
>DATKDF010000057.1:0-37827 GCA_035512795.1 Vicinamibacterales bacterium | reverse complement strand
GGACCGTGCGGCCGTCGATGTCCACACGCGGGTTGACCTCCACCAGATCCATCGATGTCGTCTGTGGGTGCCGGCCGGCCGCCTGCGCCGCGGCGAGCCACTCGGTCGTCGTGAGGCCGTTGGTGGCCGGCGCGCTCACGCCGGGGGCCGCCGAGGAGTCGACCGCGTCGATGTCGAACGAGACGAGTGTGTCGCCCGTGAGCTCCGCCAGCAGGCGGCCGGGGAGATCCGCCGTCATGTCGTCGCGCCAGTGGCAGGCGCCGCCGGCCTGTTCGATGAAGTGCGCGTGCGCGGCCGAGACCCGTGGCGGCTGCAGGCCCGCCACGACATACCGCCGGCAGCGCCGCGACGGGTGCTCGAGGGCCTGCCGGAACGGCGAGCCCGAGTGCCCCCGGCCCTCGACGAGTGGCCGCACATCGGTGTGCGCGTCCCAGTTGAGAATCGAGACGTCACGTTCGAGGGACGCATACGCGAGAAAATGACCGTAGGTCGTCTCGTGGCCGCCGCCCAGGACGACGACGAGCACGCCGCGGGTGAGCCAGGGGGCGACGAGCGAGCCGAGCCGCAGCTGGTCCTGCTCCAGGTCTCCGGACACGCTGACGTCGCCGAGATCGATGGTCCGCTCGAAGAGGGATCGCAAGGTGGCGTCGGCACCGGCGGTGAGCCGGGCCAGTTCGGTCCGGATCGCGACCGGTGCCAAGGCCGCACCGGCGCGTCCTCCGTTACGGACGACGCCCGCATCGGATGGGAAGCCGACGAGCGCGACGGCCGGATCAGCGATGTCAGGAGGCGCGAGCAGGTCGCCGACCCGTACGTCGTCCGGGTCACCGGAGCGCACGGCACATTCTAAGCCAGGGGGTCCCGGACGCGCGAACGCGTCAGCCGGCTTTGATGGAGAGCCGGAAGGCCAGGTCGTGCAGGACTTCTTCGACGAGCGCGCGGTTGTCGCGGTGATCTTCGCGGGCCAGTTCGAAACCCGTCACGTAGGCCAACGTGCCGTCGATGGCGACCTGGGGCGTGCAGTAGATGACGCGCGCGCCGACGTCGATCGACTCGCCGTCGGCCATCTTGAAGCGGAACTCGTGCTGGCTGCCCGGCGTGAAGCCGTAGGTCGTCCGGATGCGGAAGCCACCGAGGCCGAGGTTGATGACCGTGATCGGCTGGTCGTCCGGGACGCGGCACGCTTCGAGCCGCCCCGACACGGTCGCGCGCGGGGTGCGGCGGCGCTCCTTCTGTCCCATCGGTCGGCCCATCTCGTGCGACGTCATCTCGACCCTTTACTGAGCAAGCCGGATGCCAGCTTGACAAACGATTTAGTTTAGTCTAAATTATGCCAGTTTTGCTGGACAAACACGTCTTTCAGACCCTGGCTTCCCCGAGACGACGGGAGATTCTCAGGTTGGTCTGGCGACAGGAAATGTCAGCCGGTGCCATTCATCGTGCGATGCCCGATGTGACCTTCGGCGCCGTGTCGCTTCAACTGCGCGCGCTCGACGAATCCGGCCTCGTCCGCGCACGTGTGGACGGCCGCCATCGGTACTACCGCGCCAACCCCGACGCGCTCGGCGAAGCGGCCGGCTGGCTCGAGCGGATGTGGGCCGATGCGCTCTGGCAGCTGAAGCTCCAGGCCGAACTCGACCAGACGCGCCGCGGCCCCCGACCGGGCCGCCGGCGCAGTCGCCCAAAGGACCGAACCTCATGACCGCACCCGCTCATCAGCTCGATCGTTCCGTCGACATCCGCGCCCGGCCGGAAGTCGTCTTCCGTTTCTTCACCGATCCGGCGCGCTGGGCCGGCTGGTGGGGCACCGGATCGACGATCGACGCGGTGCCGGGCGGCCGCATGCTCATCCGGTATCCCGGCGGTGTCGAGGCGGCCGGCGAGGTCGTCGAAGTCCGCTCACCGGAGCGCATCGTGTTCACGTACGGATACGTGAGCGGCACGCCGTTTCCGCCCGGCGCGACTCGTGTGACGATCCAGGTCCTTCGGACGGACACCGGTTCGCGCGTCAACCTCACGCACGAGCTGCCCGACGCCGCCACACGCGATGCGCATGTGCAGGGCTGGCGCTACCAACTGTCGCTCTTTGCCAACATCGTGAGCGCCGAAGTGACCGCCGATGTCACGGCCCTGGTCGACGCGTGGTTTGCCGCGTGGGCCGAACCGGATGCGGAGGTCCGCCAGCAGACGATCGAGCGGGTGGCCGAGCCGGACGTGCAGGTTAAGGACCGCTTCAGTTCGCTCTCGGGCGTCGCGGATCTGCTTCCGCATATCGAAGCGTCGCAGCAGCACATGCCGGGCGTCCGCCTCGAGCGCTCGGGTGAGGTCCGCGCCTGCCAGGGCGTGGCCATCTGTGACTGGACGGCTCGCGGCGGCGGCGGCCAGCCGAAGGCCACGGGCACGACGGTGTTTGACATCGGGCCGGACGGCCGGATTCGTACCGTGACGGGGTTCTGGACGATGTGACGAACCGGCGGTTTTCGCGACCTGGCCCGGCTCGACGCCGGGCCGTCCTGCGGGGTGCGCCCGCGCCGTATAATCGCGCCAATGCAGATCATCCGATCGCGCGACGAGTTCGACGTCTGTGTCATCGGCTCCGGTGCCGGCGGCGGCATGGCGGCGATGGTGCTGACCGAGGCCGGGGCGCGCGTGCTGATGCTCGAGGCCGGCGTCGACTGGGATCCGGCCAATGACTCCTTCATGGGCATCTGGCCGTACGAGTCCCCCCGACGAGGTGGCAGCACGCCGGCCCAGCAGTTCGGGGAGTTCGACGCGGGGCTGGGCGGGTTCTCACTCGACGGCGAACCCTACACCACGGCGCCAGGCCAGTCGTTCGGCTGGTTCCGCACGCGCATGCTCGGCGGGCGCACGAACCACTGGGGCCGCATTTCCCTCCGGTTCGGACCGAACGACTTCCGCCGCCGGAGCCTCGACGGCCTCGGCGACGACTGGCCGATTGGCTACGACGACCTCGAGCCCTACTACGACCGCGTGGATCGGTTCGTCGGCATCTTCGGTTCGGTCGAAGGCCTGCCGAACGAGCCGGATGGCGTCTTCCAGCCGCCGCCGAAGCCGCGCTGCTGGGAACTGCTCGTCAAGCAGGCCGCCGATCGGCTGAACGTGACGTGCATTCCGTCGCGGCTGTCGATCCTGACGCGGCCGCTCAACGGCCGGACGGCTTGTCATTATTGCGGGCAGTGCTTCCGGGGCTGCGCCGTGCACGCCAACTTCTCGTCGCCGTCGGTGCTGCTGCCTCCGGCCCTGGCGACCGGCCGGCTCACGATTCGTACGAACGCGATGGCGCGCGAGGTCACCGTCGGCGACGACGGGCTGGCCACCGGCGTGACCTACGTCGACACGACGACCGGGCGCGAGCATCACGTCCGGGCGCGCACGGTCGTGCTGGCCGCCAGTGCCTGCGAGTCGGCGCGCATCCTCCTCAACTCCACGTCGCCGCGTTTCCCGCAGGGGCTCGCCAATTCGAGCGGCACGGTCGGCAGGTATCTGACCGACACGACCGGGGCGGGCGTCACGGGCTTCATCCCGAAGCTGATGGATGGCATTCCGCACAACGAGGACGGTGCCGGCGGTGCGCACCTCTACATGCCGTGGTGGCTCGACAACCGCCGGCTCGACTTCCCGCGCGGCTACCACATCGAGATCAGCGGCGGGCGCAACATGCCGATGGCCGGCTTCGGCGGCAACATCGTGCGCTTCAGCGGCCTCGACAATGGCCGCGAGGTGGGCGGCTACGGCGCCTCGCTCAAGCAGGAGTTCCGGCGCTTCTACGGGGCGACGATACACCTGGCCGGCCGCGGCGAGATGGTGCCGAGCGAGCACTGCTACTGCGAGATCGACCCGACCACCGTCGACCGCTGGGGCATTCCCGTGCTGCGGTTCCACTGGCGGTGGAGCGAGCACGAGCATGGCCAGGTGCGGCACATGCAGGAGACGTTCCGCGCGATCATCGATGAGATGGGTGGGACGTCGATGAGCACGATGCCGGGGCCCGAGCGCGGCTACGGCATCGCCAATGGCGGCACCATCATCCATGAACTCGGCGTCACGCGGATGGGGCACGATCCGAAGACGTCGGTGCTCAACGGCAATTGCCAGGCGCACGACGTGCGCAATCTGTTCGTCGCCGATGGCGGCCCGTTCGTGTCACAGGCTGACAAGAACCCCACGTGGACGATCCTGGCGCTCGCCTGGCGCACCAGTGACTTCATTGCGGCCTCGCTCAGGCGGGGTGAGCTGTGACGCGCGCGAGCAGACAGGAGCCGGTGTCATGAGTCAGGTCGATCGACGCACGATGATGCAGATGCTGGCGGCGGCGCCGGCCGCGGCCCTGTTCACCTGGACCGAGGCCGAGGCGGCGGTGGCCGTGCGGCGTGGCCGGGCCGCCGTGACGGCCGCGCAGGCCGGTGCCGCGTTTCAACCGGCGTTCTTCACGGCGCACGAATGGCAGACCGTGCGCGTGCTCGTGGACCTCATCCTCCCGAAGGACGCCCGCTCGGGCAGCGCCACCGACGCGGGCGTGCCCGAGTTCATGGACTTCATGATGGTCGATCAGCCCACCCGGCAACTTGCGATGCGCGGCGGGCTGGCCTGGCTCGATCGGGAGATGGAAACGCGCTTCGATCGCCGGTTCGCCGACGCGTCCGACACCGAGCGGCGCGCCCTGCTCGACGACGTCGCATGGCCCGGACGCGCGCGGCCGGAGATGTCGCATGGCGTCAGGTTCTTCGCGACGTTCCGCGATCTGACGGCGAGCGGCTTCTGGACGAGCAAGATGGGCATCGAGGACCTCGGCTATCAGGGCAACGTCTATCTGTCGGGCTGGGACGGCTGTCCGCCGGAGGTCCTGAAGAGACTGGGCGTTTCAAATTGAGCGGATGGAGTGGATTGAGTGAATGAGTGAATGAATGAATGTCTTCCCTCAACATCGCCCTCATCGGCTACCAGTTCATGGGTCGGGCGCACAGCAACGCCTGGCGGCAGGTCGGGCCGTTTCTGTCGCCGCGGCTGACGCCGCGGCTCAAGGTCATCTGTGGCCGGACGGCACGGTCCGTCAAGGCAGCCGCGCGGCAGTGGGGCTGGGACGAGGCGGCCACCGAGTGGGAGTCGGTCGTCACCCGGACGGACGTCGACCTGGTGGACATCTGCACGCCGGGCGATTCGCACGCGGCGATCGCCATTGCGGCTGCGAAGGCGGGCAAGGCGGTGCTCTGCGAGAAGCCGCTCGCCAACTCCGTCCGCGAGGCCGAAGCCATGCTGGCGGCGGTCGACAAGGCCGGCGTGCCGCACATGATCTGCCACAACTACCGTCGGGCGCCGGCCGTCGCGCTGGCGGCGCGCCTCATCGAGACCGGACAGATCGGCGAGGTCCGGCACTTCCGCGGCACGTATCTCCAGGACTGGATTACCGACCCGTCGTTCCCGCTCGTCTGGCGACTCGACCGCACGCGCGCCGGGTCGGGCGCGCTCGGCGACATCGGCGCGCACGTCGTGGACCTGGCGCGCTACCTGGTCGGTGAGATCACCGAGGTGGCCGGCGACCTGCGGACGTTCATCCGCAAACGCCCGCTGCCGGGCAAACCGCGCGCGCGCGGCACCGTCACCGTCGACGATGCCGCGACGGCGCTCGTGCGATTCGCCGGCGGCGCCATGGGGACGATCGAGGCCACGCGCCTCGCGCCCGGCCGCAAGAACTTCAACCGGTTCGAAATCAACGGCAGCACCGGCAGCCTCGCGTTCAACCTCGAACGCATGAACGAGCTGGAGGTGTACTTCGAGTCCGACCGCCGTACCCTCCGGGGCTTCCGCACGATCCTCGCCACCGAAGCCGGTCATCCCTACATCAAGGCCTGGTGGCCTCCCGGCCACATCATCGGCTACGAGCACACGTTCACGCACACGGTGTACGACCTGCTCGAAGCGCTCGCCGACCGTCGCCAGCCGACACCCAGCTTCGTCGACGGCGTCCGCAATCAGCGGGTGCTCGAGGCGATCGAATCGGCCGCCACGCGCCGGAGCTGGGTGAACCTCCCACCCTGAACGCTGGAATCCTCAGATGCATCTAGGTGTCTTCACCGTCCTCTTTGCCGACAGGTCCTTCGAGGCCACGCTCGATCACGTCAAGGCGCTCGGCCTCGACGCCGTCGAGATCGGCACCGGGGCGTATCCCGGGTCGGCGCACTGCGATCCGGCGAAACTGCTCGCCGATCCGAAGGCGCTCGGTGCGTTCAGGAAGGCCCTGGGCAGCCGGGGACTCTTCGTGAGCGCGCTCAGTTGCCACGGCAACCCGGTGCATCCCGATCCGAAGGTCGCCGCTGCGCATCATCAGACGTTTGTCGACACGGTCGCACTGGCACGCGCCCTCGACGTCTCCCGCGTGGTCACGTTCAGCGGCTGCCCGGCGGGTGATCCGCACGGACGCTCGCCCAACTGGATCACGTCGGCCTGGCCGCCCGAGTTCCAGAAGATGCTGGCCTGGCCGTGGCGCGAGCGCGTGACGCCGTACTGGAAGGACGCCGCGCGCCTCTGTCGGAGGGCCGGCGTGCAGGTCGCCATCGAGATGCATCCCAGCTTCGTCGTCTACAACCCGGAGACGATGCTGCGCCTGGCCGACATCGCGCCGAAAGTCATCGGGTGCAACTTCGACCCAAGCCACATGTTCTGGCAGGGCATCGATCCGGTGGTGGCCATCCGCGCCCTCGGGGATCGGATCCTGCACGTCCATGCCAAGGATTGCCGGATCGACGTCACGAACACCCGGCAGAACGGCGTGCTCGACGTGAAGAAGTACACCGAGGAGGCGCGCCGCTCGTGGATCTTCCGCACGGTCGGCTACGGTCACGATGCGCTCGTCTGGAAGGACATCATCTCGGCGCTCCGCGTCGCCGGATACGATCACGTCATCAGCATCGAGCACGAAGACAGCGTGATGTCACCCGACGAGGGTCTGCGGAAGGCCGTGGTGTTTCTGCAGGGCATCGTCATCCGGGACGAGGCGGGTGAGGTGTTTTGGGCGTAATGTTGGCCCATTCAGCGGATTAGCGGATTGAGTGGATTAGCGAATGAACGGACTCGTCCGCCTCTTCGACGACCGTCTGCAGCCGCGACGCGAACTCGCGCCGGGACCGGGCGCGTCTCATGGCCCGATGGTTGGCGCCCACACTGCCCGCCGATTTGGCGAGTTGATCGGCGACGTGCCACAGCGTGGGCGTCGTTCGCAATCGGCCCGCGTACTGGATCGCGTGGGTGGCGAACTGTCGCGTCCGGTCCTCGAGGGCGTCTATCCGGTCGTACATCCCGGAGAATCAGTCTGCAAGGCCGATGCCCACTGGCTTGACAGCGAAGCCACTGAAAGCCCACCGACGGTACGCAGATTCTGCAATGGCCGCAGGCGCTGGAACTGGCAGAAAGCTCACTCGGTCATTCAGTCATTCGCTCATTCACTCAATCCGCTAATTCGCTGAATTCCGTCTCATTCGCTCCACCGTGCTACTGCGCACGGGCTGGCGCCGGACGGAAGAGCAGCGCGAAGACGACGAACACGACGGCAGCACCGGCCGCCGGCACCAGCCAGATCGCCTGCCAGTCGTGCGTGCCGTCGGCGCGCACGTAGGCATCGACGACTCGGCCCGAGAGGAACGCGCCGACCAGATAGCCGAGCCCGTTGGTCACCAGATTCAGAAACCCCTGGGCTGCCGCCCGTACCTTCTCGCCAGCCTGCTCGTCCGTGTAGATCTGGCCGCTCACGAAGAAGAAGTCGTAGCAGATGCCGTGCAGCAGAATGCCGGCGTAGAGCATCCACATGCCGCTGCCGGCATCGCCGGCACTGAACGCCAGGTAGCGGACCGCCCAGGCGGCCATGCCGATGAGCAGGATCCGGCGGATGCCGAGCCGGGCGAGCATCACCGGTAGCAGGAGCATGAACACGATCTCGCTCATCTGGCCGAATGTCTGGATGAAGGCCGGCTCGGGCACGCCAATCTCGTTCAGGAACGCGTTGGTGAACACGTAATAGAACTGAAGCGGCACACAGAGCAGGAACGACCCGACGACGAAGATGAGAAACGCGCGGTCGCGCAACAGGGCCAGCGCGTCGAGGCCCAGGGCATCACGGACCGAGAACGGCGCGCCGGCGGCCCGGGGCGGCGTGTGCGGCAGCGTCAGGCAGAACACCGCCATGACGACCGACGCGCCGGCGGCCAGATACATCGGTGTGTTGAGCGCATCGGCTCGCAGCACCTTGCCGACGATGACGCCGGCGACGATCCAGCCGATGGTGCCGAGCACGCGGATGACGGGGAAGTCGCGCGCCGGGTTGGCGACATGATGGAACGCCACCGAGTTGGTGAGCGAGAGCGTCGGCATGTAGCAGAACGAGTACGCCAGCACGAGCGGAAAGAACGTGACCCAGTCCTGCTGCCGGGCGACGAAGAACATCGTGATGGCGCCGAGGAGGTGCAGGACGGCGAGGATCTTCTCGGACGCGAAGAAGCGGTCGGCGACGACACCGAGAAAGAAGGGGGAGACGAGCGCGGCGATGGCCGTGGCGCCGTAGGCCAGGCTGATTTGCGAGCCCGTGAACCCGAGTGTCTGGCCGAGATAGGTGGCGAGCGTGACGAACCAGGCCCCCCAGATGAAGTACTGGAGGAACATCATGGCGGCGAGGCGTGTGCGCATAAGGGGGTCGGAGGAGTTTTCCACAGATTCGGCCGATGGGGTGCCAGAGGTCGGTCTGGATCGGTGCCGACCTCTGGCACCGACCCTGCCGAATCTGTGGAAAACTCCTCCGACCCCCTACCTGATCTTGATGTTCCGGTACCACACCGGATTGCCGTGATCCTGCAGAGCGATGTGGCCGCGGCCCGCCTTGCCGTAGCCGGGCCACTCCTTGAACTTGCTCGCGGCGACGCGCGCGGTCCAGTCGGCCGATCCGAGCTCGTACTCCACCACCTTCTCGCCGTTCAGCCAGTGCTCGACAAATCGGCCGCCACGGACGACGAGGCGTGCGGTGTTCCATTCGCCGACCGGTCTGGTCAGGTCGCGCGGTGGCGCGTGCAGCCCGTAGTTCGAACCGGCCGCAGTCAGCGGTGACTGGCCGTCGCGGTGGCCGGCGTTGTCGAGAATCTGCATTTCGGGACCCGTGTGGTAAGTCTGACCGGCGTCCTCGGTGACGTGGAACATCACGCCGCTGTTGCCCCCGGGCGACACGCGCCAGTCGAGCGCGAGTTCGAAGCTCGCATACTGCTGCCGCGTGACGAGATCGCCGCCGCGGCCGACGCGCGCGATCGTGCCGTCGGCGGCTCGCCATCCGTCGGGTGCGTTGTCGCGCTTGAACCCGCGCCAGTGCTCGAGCGACTGCCCGTCGAAGAGCAGTTGCCACCCGGCGGCGCGCTCCTCGGCCGTGAGCGTGTTCGGCGCGGGCTCCTGGCTGGCCGGCCGCGCGAGCGACCAGGCGGCGACCGACGCGAGCACCATCGACATCGTGAGGTACATCTTCATGACTCTCTCCCCAGCGCCGTCCGGCAGTACTCGTAGCACCGCCGTACTTCGGTAACCGGATCCTGTCCACGATACTCGTATTCGATCTGCGCCGGAATGTCCCAGCCCCGGTCACGGAGCCGCTGGAGCACCGGTCCGATCGGCGTGTCGCCCTCGCCCCACGGCACGTTGCGGTCGCCCTCGCGCACCTTGTCCTTCAGAGGGAGCGAGACAATCCGGTCGTGGTGCGCGTCGAGGTAGGCGAGCGCGTCGAACCCGGCGCCGTTGAAGTGGCCGATGTCGAGATTGACGGCCATCCGGTTCGATCGGCCCTCGAGTGCGCGGGCGAAATCCTCCGGCCGCGCGAACTCGTCGTCGGCAATCCGCGAGTGATTGTGAAAGGCCACGGTGATGCCGTGCGTGATGGCGAACGGATCCAGTCGCGCCGCCGTACTCACGCGCGACGACGCCGTGATCACGTCCACGCCGAGCGCCCGGGCCATCGCAAACCCGCGGTCGATCTCGGCGTCCGTGAAGTCGTTCTGAAAACTGAGGTTATAGGCGGTGAGGGTCACCCCGGCTTCGTCGAACAGGCGCCGGATCTGCCGGAAGTGATCGAGCGGCACCGACAGGCGCCAGGCGCGCAGCCCCTCCCGCTGCGCCGCCTGGCGTTCGGCGCGTGATGCCGTCTCCGGAGGCCTCGGGCCTCCTGTGACGTCCTGCGTTTCCACCTGTCCCTGCCAGAGCTCGCAATACGACAGCCCGATCGACGCCATCGCCGTCGCGGTGTCGGCGAGCGACATGCCGCGAAAACTGTAGGTCTGCGCGCCGATGCGGACACCCGCGACGCGCGAGTCGGGCTTCTGGGTCGCGCCCAGTCGGGCGAGCGGCGCGACGACGAGCCCGCCGGCCACCAGTCCCGACCACTCGCGTCGCGTGAGGCCGGCGCGGGACCGGGCGTCGCTCGTCACAGCGAGTACCCCGGACGGTAGGCCCGTGTCAGCAACTCGTTCGCGGCGGGGTCGTTGGTGACGCGCATCTCGGCCGCGTCGTAATGAATCTTCGTCCCGGCGCGGAGCGCGACGATGCCGAGGAGCATGATCTCGGTGAGCGGCGCCGCGTACGAGAACGGGCACGAGATGTCGTCGGTGCCCTTGATGGCGTTCACCCAGTTCATCTCGTGCGCCTGGTGCGGCACGCGCGCGAGCCGTTCGGCCGGCGGCCCGTAGTTGTTGTGTGCCTCGAACGGTAGGAGCCGCGGGTTGCGCCCGTACGTCTCCTGGATCATCTTGCCCTTGCTCCCGATGTAAAGGATGCCGCCTTCGCCGCTGAGCTTCTCTTCGCCCAGCTCTTCGGGCCGGGGGGGCGTGAGCCCGCCGTCGTACCACGTGAGCTTGACCGGAGGCATGCCGTCCCGCGCCGGAAACTCGTAATGCGTCGTCGTCGCGTGCGGATAAGTGGCGCCGTTGAAGGGCGTCGACGCGGTTTCGATCACGGTCGGCAGGCCGAGCCTCAACCCCCACACCGGGTGGTCGATCAGGTGCGCGCCCATGTCGCCGAGTGCGCCCTGGCCCCAGTCCACCCAGCCGCGCCAGTTGAACGGGTGATACACGGGGTGGTAGGGCACGTCGGGGGCGACGCCGAGAAACAGGTTCCACGCCAACTGGTCCGGCACCGGATGATCGCCCGTCATCGCGTTGGCGAGCCGATCCATCAACGCTCGGTTGCCCCATCCGATGCGCGCCTCGTCGCGCGTGAGCGGCGCGGGCCGCGGAATGCCCTGCGGCCAGAAGACGAGCGGCCGGTTGGTCCAGACGTGCACCTCACGGACCTCGCCGATCGCACCGGCCAGCAGGTACTCCTGACCACGCCGGGCGCCGTCCTGCGAATGGCCCTGGTTGCCCATCTGCGTGACGACTTTCGTCTCGGCGGCGCGCCGCGCCAGGTGCCGCGCCTCGTGTACCGACCAGCAGAGCGGCTTCTGCACGTAGACGTGCTTGCCGAGATCCATCGCCGCCGAGGCGATGACGGCGTGCATGTGGTCGGGTGTCGCGACGATGACTGCGTCGATGTCCTTCTGGGTCGCCAGCATCTCGCGGTAGTCGCGATAGCGCGAGACGCGCGGGAGCTGGTCGTCCAGAAAGCGGCGTAATCCTGCTCGCGATTCGGGCTGCGTCCACCGCGCGTCGGCCGCCGCCTGGCTCTTCGACGGACCGAAGGTCTGCCACCGGTCTTCGGGACGCGGTGCGCCGCCCTGCCGGGCACCGGCACCACCCGCGCGGCCGGCGCCAGACGGCGGAGGCGGCGGGGTGAACGTGTTGTGCCAGCGCTGGATCCGCTGATCGAGCAGGCCGAAGTCGCAGTCGCAGAAGGCGACGATGTTCTGGCTCATCACCGCCTGCGCGTTGCTGCCGCCCATGCCACCGAGGCCGACGACGGCAATATTGAGCGTGTCGCTCGGCGCCTGAAAGCCGCGGCCGAGCACGTGTCTCGGGACCACCATGAACGCCGCCGCGGCGCCGGCGGCCGTGCCGACAAACTGGCGGCGGGACACGCCGGCCTCGGCCGTCGCGTCGGGGGTAGGGGATGTCGGCGGGCGGGTCATTGGGGCCTCCTCGTCATTGATGGCAAACCGTCGCACGAGTCGGCGCGGGCGTCAAGGTCTGCCCGACCCAGCGTGCTGGCGGGTCGAGAGGGGCCGACGCTACACTGATCCGCACCGATGTCCGGCATCCTCTGTGCTCTGGTCGGCTTGTTGTCTCAGGTCCCCGTGCAGGACGCGGCCCTCGTGCCGGGACGACTGGTGGAGTCCCTGACGTCGCCGACGTCGCCGGCGCAGCGGTACGCCGTCTACGTGCCCTCGAGTTACCGTGCCGACCGGCCGGCGCCGCTCGTCATCCTGATGGATCCCCGCGGCCGCGCGCGCGTGCCGGCGGACCTGTTCATCCCGGCTGCCGAGCGCTTCGGCTACCTGCTCGTCAGTTCCTACAACACGGCCAGCGATGGACCGATCGAGCCGACGCTCGACGCGCTGCAGGTGATGTGGAACGACATGCATGCGCGGTTTGCCATCGACAGCCGGCGCGTCTATCTCGCCGGGTTCTCGGGCACGGCCCGGCTGGCAACCCTGACGGCGCTGCGTCTGCCCGGGCGCGTGGCCGGAATTGTCGCCGCCGGCGCCGGCTACGCACCGGACCTGCCGCCCACGCGTGCCCAGGACTTCCTTTACTACGGCGCGGTTGGCGATCTCGACTTCAACTTCTTCGAGATGCAGCAGCTCGAGGACACGCTGGCGGACCTCGATGTGCCGCACCGGTTCACCGTGTTCCCGGGCGGGCATACGTGGATGCCGGAGGCCGTGACGAGGCAGGCGATGGAGTGGCTCGAACTCCATGCCATGCGCACCGGCACGCGTGCACGCGACGACGCGCTCATCGACGAGTGGTGGCAACGCGATCTGGCGGCCGCCGACACGCTCGTGGCGGCGGGCCGACAACTCGATGCATCCCGCCTGCTCGCGGCCATGCGCCGCGACTATGCCGGACTCCGCGAGACCGCCACGGTGGCCGCGCACAGTCGTGAACTCGCCGCGACGCCGGCGGCGCGACGGCAGGCACGCGATCGCACCGCCGAGTTCCAGCGAACGACCCGATTCATGGCGGAGGCGATGCAGGCCCTGGCCGACGGCTTTCCGCCCGGGTCGGGCAGCGCCGTCCGGACCGCCTCGGCGGTGAGCGCCGAACTCGGGCTGGCCCGGTTGCGGAAGGAAGCCGAGGCCACGTCCACCGAAGCCGGGCGCGCGGCCAGGCGCCTGCTCACGAACCTGTCGACGCAGGTGGCCTTTTACCTGCCGCAGCAGGCCGCGGCAGACGGCGAGTTTGCGCGCGCCGCCTTCTACCTGGCGCTCTCGACCGACATCAATCCCACGTCGCCGGCGGCCTGGTATCAACTGGCCGCCATGGAGGCCCGCGCCGGAGAACGGCGGGCCGCCGTGTCGTCACTCGACCGCGCCGTTGATCACGGATTTCGCGATCGAAACCGCGCACTGGCCGACCCGGCCTTTGCCGCCATCCGGTCCGACGAAGCGTTTGCCCGGGTCCTCGCCCGGATGGGTGGCTTGCGCTAAACTCCCGCCCATCCATTTGTTTCGACAGAGGAGTCTTCCCATGACGCGCGCGTCTTCCGCGGTGCTCGCCCTGCTCGTCGTGCCGGCCGTGGCCTCGGCGCAGACGGCCCGGTTCTCGGCCGAGGACATGCTGAAAGTCACGTCGGCCGCCGTGCTGGCCCTCTCCGACGACGGCCGGCGCGCCGCCGTGTTCGAGAGCACGCGCGCCGACAGCCCGACGGTCGACCACACGCGCTACGGCGACCCGACCTACCTGAGCCCGTCGCTCGGACGCCTGGTCGTCATCGACCTCGAGACGGGCGCGCGCACGCTGCCGTTCGGCGAGGCGCTCGTGGACCTCCGCGAGGCGGCCTGGTCACCCGACGGCTCGCGGCTGGCGATCGTGCGGTTCACGCCGGCCGCGCCACAGGTGTCCGACGCGTTCTCGCTGCACGTCTGGGACGCGGCGACGGGTCGCGTGCACGACGTGCCGCAGACGGGCGGGATGGCGATCGCGTCGTCGACCTCACTCGCGTGGGCGGCCGACGGCCGGTCGGTGCTTGTCGCGCTCCGCGATCCGGCGCGCGACGCCGAGGCCGTGCTGCGCTTCAAGGCCGTCACCGAGGGTCCCATCATCGTGCACTCGTCGGCGGATCCGTTTCTCGAGTGGGACGAGCTCGGCCGTTCCTCGCGCTGGCGCAGCGTCGGGCAGGTAAACGTGACGACCGGCCAGGTGACCGTGCGGGTGCCCGAGCGGCGTCTGACCGGGTATCAGGTCTCGCGCGACGGCTCGTTCGTCGTCTACCAGGAGGACGTGACCGAGAAGACCACCTACGAGACGATTCGAGGGACGGACAACCGCCTGCTGGTCTGGAAGCAGGGCGAGGCCGAGCCGCGTGAACTGGTGGCGGCGAAGGACATGGCCGGGCTGCGGCCGCGCTGGTCCGACGACGGGCGGACGTTTGCGTATGCGCGGCAGGGGCAGGTGTACGTGCGCGGCATCGATGACGCCGAGGCGCGGAACCTCACGCCACGGCCCAAGGCGACGCCAGCCGAAGCGGCGGCCACGACGGCCGACGAGCGCGACGACGCGGACCGGCCGGAGAGTTTCGCGGCCGGTTCGTTCAACCGGGCCGGGACGGAACTGCTCGTCACGAGCCGCCAGGGCTGGTACATCGTCAGCCTCACAGACGGCGTGCGGCGGCGCATCCGGACGCTCGATCCGGATGACGACCGGGCGCCGCAGGTGTCGGCCCTGGACTGGGCACCCGATGGGTCGGCCATCTACGCGACGTGGTCGGCCCGGGATCGCTGGGAGCGCGGCATCGTCCGGATTGACGCGGCGACCGGGCAGGAGACGCCGCTCGTCCGGGACACGCGGCTCTGGCGGGGCGTCGCGCTCACGCGCGATGGCCGCCGGTTCGTCGGGTCCATGTCGGATGGTGACCGGCCGAGCGAGCTCTTCGTTGCCGACGCGTCGTTCCGGGATGTGCGGCAGATCACGTCGCTCAATCCGTGGATGGCCGATCGTCAGCTGCCCAGGTCGGAGCTGGTGACCTACCGCGATGCCGATGGCGAAGAGCTGCATGGCGTGCTGCGGTATCCGGTCGACTACGTGCCGGGCCGCGCGTATCCGACGGTGTTCGAGATCTACGAGACGTTCTTCGACAACGGCTTCAATGCGCGCGCGGCGCTCCTGGCCAATCATGGTTACGCCGTCTTCCATCCCTCGGTGCGGCTCGAAGTGGGACGGCCGGGCGAGTCGTGGCTCAAGGGCGTGACGGCGGCCGCCAACAAGCTCATCGACATGGGCGTGGCCGACCCCGACCGGCTCGGCGTGCACGGGACGAGCTACGGCGGCTATGCCACGGTGCTGCTCCTCACGCAGACGACCCGGTTCAAGGCGGCCATCAACATCTCGGGCAAGGTCAACATGGTGAGCTTCTACACCGACAGCCCGCGGCTCGGCGTCCGCAACATTCACGCGCCCGAGAACAGCCAGGATCGGATCGGCGGCACGCTCTGGGAGTACCCGGAGCGGTACCTCGAGCACTCGGCCATCATGCGCGCCGACCGGATCACGACGCCGCTCCTGAACATCACCGGCGACCTCGACCCGAACGTGCCGGCGAGCCAGTCACGCGAGATCTACTACGCGCTGCGCCGGCTCGGGAAGACCGTGGAGTGGGTGCGCTACGTCAACGGCGCGCACCGGCCGCCGAACAGCGCCGACGAGGTGATCGACTTCGAGCAGCGGATTCTCGAGTGGTACGACAAATATCTGAAAGAGAGACCGTGATCCGTGCATTGAAGATTGTGAGATCTGTCATTGATGATTGATTGAGGATCGGGAGATTGAGTGATTGAGGATTGGGAGCGGGTGTCGCGCTGAGGCCTGTCGCCCAGCGCCCAGCACGTGCAGGAGTGACAACGGATCGACGCGCGTGCCGCTCGCGCGGAGCGTCCAGTGCAGGTGCGCGCCGGTGACGCGGCCCGTGGCCCCCACCTTTCCCACCGGCTGGCCGGCCTCGATCAAATCGCCAGGGGCGACGTCGATGCTCGACAGGTGCGCGAACAGCGAAATGAGGCCGGCGCCGTGGTCGATCACGACGCTGCCGCCCGTGTAGTAGCGGTCGCGGGCGAGCAGGACGCGCCCGGCGCCCGGTGACGCGACCGGCGTGCCCGCGGGGCTCAGGAAATCGGCGCCGCCGTGCGGGCTGCGCGCCTGGCCGTTGAAGATGCTGCGCGTCCCGAAGGCGCTGTTGGCTTCGTGCGGCACCGGCCGTACGAACGCGCCCGTCCAGTACGGTGCGGGATTCGACGAGCGCCAGAGACGGTCGAGTTCGGTCGCCTCGGCGGCAATCCGCGCCTGAACCTGTTCGGGCGGGTTCACGAACGCCGGGTCCACCGTCAGCGTGCGGGTCCGGAACGTCCTGGGCTCAACCGACAGGGTCTCGGTGCGCCGCTCGGGGCCCGACCGCGAGTCGACGCGGACGCCCACACGATGCTCGCCCGGCGCCACGTCGAGATCGATGCCGACGATGGCGCGCCATGTGCGGTCGTCCACGGCAAAGGCCGGCCAGTCCTGATCGAACGCGCGCACGTGCACGGCGCCGGCCGGTTCGTGCGTGGCAATCGTCAGCACGACGAGCTCGCCGGGCGCGAGCGCGCGCGCGTCGACCGTCACCGTCACCGGCGTTGGCGCCTGGATCGCCATCAGCACGAACACCACCGGCATCACGCGGCCCGTCACAGTGTTCACTGTACGCGGGGGGAAGGGGAGTGACAAGCGCTCTCACTCCCCCTTGATCGCTTCGGTCGGGCTGATCGTCGCCGCGCGTCGGGCGGGCGCGACGCACGCGAGGGCCGCGACGCCGACCATGACCACGACAACCGCGGCGAGTGTGGCCGGATCGACCGGCGAGACGTCGAAGACGAGGCCCGAGAGTGCCCGCGCGACCAGCAGGTACAGGGCCAGACCGGCCACGGCGCCGACTGCTGCGGGCGCAAGGCCGCGGCGGAGCACCGACCCCACCACCTGTGCGGGCCGCGCGCCCAGGGAGACGCGCACCGCGATCTCGCGCGTCCGTTCCGAGACCGTCTGTGCCACGAGCCCCTGCAGGCCGACGATCGACACGACGATCGCCGCCACGGCGAAGAGCGCGAGGAGCGTCAGCACGACGCGGCGCCGCAGCACGCCGAGCGACGCGCTCAGAATCTCGTCCAGGGTCTGGGGCGAGAAGAGCGGAAGCGCCGGATCGAGTTCGGCCAGCACCGCTCGTGCAGGCCCCGTCAGGGCGGCGGGGTCTCCCGGCGTGCGGACGACCAGGCCGAACTCGCCGTCGGGGGTCTGCGGATACGCGAAGTACGCGATCGGCAGGGGTGCCATGTCGAGATCGCGCAGTTGCTCGTCGCCGACGACGCCGACGATCTGCCAGAACGGGCGGTCGGTAAAGAACGGAAACGCCACGCGCTGGTCGAGCGGACGGCCGTCGAAGAACATCCGGGCGAACGTCTCGTTGACGACGAGCACGCGCGGCGATCCGGCGACGTCGCGGTCGCTGAACCCGCGGCCCGCCAGGACCGGAACGCCCATGACCTCGAAGTAGTTCGTCGACACGCTCCGGATCCGGGTGGAGCGCTCGGGTGCGTCCGGCACCGATTCGACGAGGAATGTGCCGCTGTTGCCGGCGCCGGTGAGCGGCAACTGACTGATGGTCGCGACGCCGGACACGCCTGTCAGCGCGGCCAGGCGGGTCGTGAGCGACCGATGAAACTCGAGCCGTGCTTCCGGGGTCGCGTAGCGGGCGCCGCCGAGGTTCGCTCGTGCGGTGAACAGCCCATCCACCTCGAAGCCAGGGGATACGGCGAGCAGCCGCCAGACCGACTGGCCCACGACGCCCGCGCTGGCGAGCAGCACCACCGAGAGCGCGACCTGCGCCGCGACGAGCGACGGGCTCAGCTGCGCCCCTCGGCGGCTCGCGCCGGCGACGCGCAGGCCCGTGGCGAGGCCCGTGGCCGGCCGGCGGAGAGCCGGCACAAGTCCCACGAGGAGCGCGGCGCCGACCGAGACGACCACGATCGTCGCGACGACGACCGGGTGCAGCGTCACCGAGTCGAGATGCGGCAGCGCCGCCCGGCGTGCGGCGGGCAACGACGCGACGACGAGCGACACGAGGCCTGCTCCGGCTCCGAGACCGAGCAGCAGTCCCGGCGCCGAGAGCACGAGACTCTCGACGAGCATCTGCGTGACGAGCCGGCCGCGCGTGGCGCCGAGCGCACCGCGGACGGCCAACTCGCGCGCGCGGGCGGCCCGTTCCGCCACGACGAGGCCCGCGACGTTGGCGCACGCGACCACCAGCACGAGCGCCGCCGCGCCGAGCACGAGGAGCAGCACCGGCCGGACGTCACCGACGATGACGTCAGTGAGGGGAAGGACAGCCGAGGCGGTAGCCGCGTGGTACGTCGGGTCGATCGCGGCAAACCCCGCCGCGATGCGGTCGAGATCCGCACGTGCCGCTTCGATCGGCACGTCCGGTCGCAGCCGCCCGATCACGTTCAGCCAGTGGAAATAGCGGCGCTCGAGCTGGGACGAGGACGGACGGATCGGCAGCCACAACTCGGCCTGGCCGCGAAGCGGAAACGCGAACGAGGCCGGCAGCACGCCGATGACCGTCGCCGGCCGACCGTTCACGCCGATCGTGCCGCCGACGATCGCCGGGTCGCCCCCGAAGCGACGGCGCCACGCGCCGTCGGAGAGGAGCACGACCGGCGGTGCGCCGGGTTCGTTGTCGTCGCTCGTGAAGAGCCGGCCGGTCTGTGGTCGCACACCGAGCAAGTCGAAGAAGCCGGCCGTGACTTCGGCCATTGGGACGCGGTCCGGTGTGCCGGCGCTCGTCGTGAGGGTGCGCGACCCGCCGCTGTAGCCGACCAGGTCGACGAGCGCGCGCTGGGCACGGCGGTAGTCGGTGAAGTCCGGCCACGACAGGTTGCCGCCGGCCGGACCGTGGATCCCGCGCGTGTCGTCGGTGTTCACTTCGCCGACGTGCACGAGGGCGCCGGGCTCCTCGTAGGGCAGCGGACGCAGGAGCACCGCGTGCACCACCGACAGCGCGGCCGTCGTCACGGCGATGCCGACGGCCAGCGTGGCGGTGGCGGCCGCGGTGAGGGCCGGCCGTCCCAGGTACAGGCGCCAGGCGAAGCGGGCGTCGGCGACGACCGCGCGGAGGTGCTGACGCCGGTGGGCCGGCCGCGAATCGGCGACGGCCACTCGCGGATGCCGCAACCGGAAGGCGTGCGGCCACGAGCCGACGGCCTGCCGCCAGTACCACCAGCGCGCGCCGAGCCGGGATCGGCTGGGCGCGATGTGGCGCGCGAACTCGTCGTCGAGGTCCTGGAGGACGAGATCGCGGTGCGACGCCGGCAGCAGGCGTCGCAGGCAGGCGCGGGCGAGGCGCGGCGGTCTCACGAGCGTCGGCCCTCGCGCCGCAGGCGCAGCCCGTGCCACATCCGCGCGTGGATCGCGCGCGAGGCCTCGAGCGCGTCGGCGGCCGACGGTGTCATCGTGAAGAACCGCCGGGCACGGCCGCCCGACCGGTCGTCCCGCGACTGGACGAGGCCCTTGCGCTCGAGGCGATCCAGCGTGGCATAGACCGCACCGATGGTGACGGCACGGCCCGATCGGGTCTCGATCTCGCGCCGGATCTCCATGCCGTAGGCCGTCGCGTCGAGCCGGGCCACGGCCAGGAGCACGATCTGTTCGAACTCGCCCAGGAAGTCGCCGCGACTCATGGTCTATTTCTACAAGATAGAAACATCGGCGTCAAGCGGATTGCGCTTCGGGCACCTCAAGCGCTCGTCACTCCGTCCGCATCGACTCGAGCGGACTGACCGCGGCGGCGCGTCGGGCTGGCAGGAGTGAGGCGACAAGCGCCACCACGAAGAGCGCGAGCGTCATGCCGGCAAACGTGGCTGGATCGAGCGGCTCGGTTTCGTACAGGATGCCGGTGAGAAACCGTGTCAGCCCGAACGCGCCTGCCAGCCCGATGGCGAGGCCGACAGCCGTAATGGCCGCGCCACTCAGCACGACCGACCGCATGACCCGCGATGGCTGGGCGCCAAGCGCCAGGCGCACGCCAATCTCACGCGTGCGCAACGCAACCGTGTACGACAGGACCCCGTAGAGCCCAATCGCGCCGAGGGCGAGCGCCAGGCCGGCGGCGATGCCCAGCGTCAGCATGGTGAACGTGAACTGGACGACGGACCCGTCGACGATCTCGTCCATGGTCTG
Source organism: Vicinamibacterales bacterium (assembly GCA_035512795.1). GTDB lineage: Bacteria > Acidobacteriota > Vicinamibacteria > Vicinamibacterales > SCN-69-37 > DATKDF01. The sequence goes on along the minus strand of DATKDF010000057.1, from coordinate 17,437 downwards.
CATCGACGTGATCGGCATGCTGGCGTCGACCGACCAGACCGCCTGCCGCACGCCCTCGCCACTGACTGATGGTCCGAGCCCCTTGGCGACGTACGACAACTGGCGCGGCGTGCCGTTGTTGGCGGTCTCGTTGAAGCCGTAGTAGATGAGCGGCCTCGGCGGCAGGCGCAGGCCGTCCTGCCGCTCGGTGCCGACGAGGCCGACGACCGTTGACCAGGGCATCGGCTGGGGCGCGCCGCTCGCGCCAAGCCGCACGCGCCTGCCCAGGGGGTTCTCCCCTGGCCAGTACAAGTCTGCCAGCGCGCGATTGACGATGACGTGTCGAACACCATCGCGCGTGTCACCCGCGTGGAAGTCGCGACCCTGCAGGAGCGCGATGCCCATCGTCTCGAAGTAGGCGGGCGCGACCGTCTTGAAGTGCACCATCGGCGGCAGTTGACCGGCGGCGATCGGCTGCCCCTCGAACTCGTGCGCGGTGCCCGGAGCGCCGGCCGCGAGGGGCAGCACCGTGACCGCGCTCACCGATGCGACGCCTGGCACGGCCGCCAAGGCCGTCCGCAGGCGCTCGTCGAATCCGAGAATGTCGGCGCTTTCCGGGTACGCCGCGTCCGGCAGGGCGACGCGGAACGTCAGCACGCGGTCGGGCTCGAAGCCGAGTTCGGTCGCCATGAGATTGGCAAAGCTCCGGACGAGCAGGCCCGACCCGACGAGCAGGATGAGCGCCAGCGCCGTCTGGCCGACCACCAGCAGGTTACGCCCGCGCCGGCGCGCCGGGTCGTCGGTACCGCCGCGACCGCCGTGGCGCAGCGCGCCGAGCGCGCTCGCGTTCGTGTAGCGCAGTGCCGGCGCCAGGCCGAAGACCATCGCCGACAGCACAGCCGCTACGACCGCCACGAACACGACGGCCACGTCGATCGACACCTGATCGAGGCGCGGGATGATGCCGGGTGCCAGTCGCAGCAGGGCCGGCAGCGCCGCCGCCGACACCGCGACCCCAAGGGTCGTGCCGAGCGACGCCAGCACGAGCGCCTCGGTCAGCACGCGGCGCACGAGGCTGGAGCGGCTCGCTCCGAGCGCGGACCGCACAGCCAGTTCGCGCTGGCGGCCGTCGGCGCGCACGAGGAACAGGTTGGCCACGTTGGCGCAGGCGATGAGGAGCACCATGCCGACCGTGCCCAGCAGAATCCACAGCGGCTCGCGCACGCTGCCGACGACGTCTTCTTTCAGCAGGTTGACGACCGGCCGGTACTCGCCCTTCGTCAGGAACGCACGGTAGTTTCCGCTCACCGCCACTTCTTCCTTGAATCGATCGACAAGGGGCACGAGGCCGGCGGCGGCCTCGCCGGCACTGACGCCGTCGCGGAGCCGTCCGACGGCGTTCCAGCCGAACGATCCGGCGGGCGGCTGATCGGGGTCGATGCGCGTCGGCACGAAGACCTCGGCCGAGTCGTCCTCGTCGAGCCAGGCGGGCGCGACGCCGATGATCTCGGTCGGCTGCCCATCGAGGCGAATCTGCCGGCCCAGCACAGCCGAGTCACCGGCGAGCCGGTTCGTCCAGAAGCGATGGCTGACCACCGCGACACGCGGCGCGTCGGGTCGATCCTCCTCGTCGCGATAGCCGCGGCCCATCACCATTCGCACGCCAAGCGTCGGGAAGTAGTTGGCCGTGGTCGCGACCGAGGCGATGACCTCGGGCGTGCCGGTGTCGGTCAGGTTGACCCGGCCACGCTGGAACATGGCCAGCTCGTCGAAGACCTGCTGATGGCGCGCGTAGAAGTAGTAGAGGTCTGGTGACAGCGGGAACTGGTTGTAACCGAGCCCGGTGGCATTGCTCCACACGTTGACCAGCCGATCGGGGTTCGGGTGAGGCAGGGGCTTCAGCAGGACGCCGTTGACCACGCTGAAAATCGACACGACGGCGCCGACACCGAGCGCCAGCGTGATCGACGCCACAATGGTGAATCGCGGCTCCTTGCGGAGCGTGCGCACCGCGCCTTTCACGTCGTTCCAGAGGACCTGCAGCATCGGATCACCCTTGCCTTTCGGTTGATGGGTGCGCCAGGACCGGCCGGCATCGCCCGTCCGGATGCGGCGCGCGCGCCACATGACGCCGGCCGCCTCGCGCCGGTACCAACGCCGCGCCGCCCGCGGGTCGGCGGCCGCCCGGTCGGCAAACTCCTCGTCGAGGTCGCCGAGAAGGCTGCGGCCGACGACACCCGGCCCGAGGACCCGGGCCAGCAGGGCACGGAGGATGCCGGGTCGACCAGGCATGGGCTAGAACCGCCCGGCGACGCCGGCGAGCAGGTTGTTCACGGCCCGGTGATACACGCGCAGCGCCGCGCGGCCCGTCCGCGTGACGACGAAGCGGCGCGGGGGATGGCCGCCGCGCTCGGGCACGCCCGCCTCGACGGTCCAGCGCAGACAGCCCTTGGCCTCGAGCCGGTCGAGCGCCGAATAGAGCGCGCCGCGCGACACCCGGCGGCCGGCCCGCGCTTCGAGTTCGCGCCCGATGTGCGAACCGATCACGCCGGCCGGATGCCTGAGGACTGCGAGCAGCACCAGATGCTCGAACTCGCCGAGCACACGCTCACGAGCCATCGTCTCCCTCGAATCGGTGTCTGGAATCCAGACATCGACCACCATACGCGAACCCTGCGTCGGCACACAACGGTCACCGCCACCGGCCAGAAGGGTAGAATGCCTGCTGTATGCGTCGGCGGCCGCTCCCGCCGCCCCAGGTGCTTGCGCTGGGGATGGCCGGCGTCATTCTGGTCGGCACGCTGCTCCTCGTGTCTCCATGGGCGGCAGCCGACGGCGTGAGCATCGGACCGCTGGCCGCGCTTTTCACCGCCACTTCCGCCGTCTGTGTCACCGGCCTCATCGTCGTCGATACCCCCGTCGCGTTATCGGGGTTCGGCCAGGCCGTCCTGCTGCTGCTCATCCAGGTCGGCGGCCTGGGGTACATGACGATGTCGACCGTCATCGTGTTCGCGCTCGGGCGCCGGCTGTCGATCAGTGACGGGTTGACGCTGCAGGCGTCGTTCAACCTCGAGTCGCGCCGCGACCTGCTGCAGTTCACGCTGACGGTTCTGAAGCTCACCCTCGTCTTCGAGCTGGTGGGCGCGCTCGTGCTCACGGCGCGCTGGTGGGGCGAGTTTGGGCTGGCGGGTGCCGCGTGGCAGGGCGTGTTCCACGCGGTCTCGGCGTTCAACAACGCGGGGTTCAGCCTGTTTTCGACGAGCCTCGTCGAGTGGCGGGGCGACCCGGTCGTCAACCTGACGGTCATGGCGCTCGTCGTCTCTGGCGGGATCGGATACCTCGTCCTGACCGAGCTGTTGCGCTATCGGAGGGAACGGCGCCTGTCGCTCCACACCCGCTTCGTGCTGATCCTGACGGCCGCGCTCGTCACGATCGGCACCGTCGGCTTCTTCCTGACCGAGCGCGGCAATCCGGCGACGCTTGGCGCGCTGCCGGCGGGCGACGCGTGGCTGACGGCGCTGTTTCAGTCGGTGACGACACGCACGGCCGGCTTCAACTCGATCGACATCGGCCAATTGCGGCCGGCCGCCCTGTTCCTGATGCTGGCGTTCATGTTCATCGGGGGCGCGCCGGGTGGGACGGCGGGCGGCGTCAAGGTCAGCACGTTCGGCGTGACGGTGCTGGCGCTCTGGGCGACCATACGCGGCGCCCGCGACGCCACGCTGCTCGGGCGCCGCCTGCCGGTCGACCTGGTGGCCCGGTCGTTCTTCATCTGCCTCATCGGCTTCCTGGCCCTGAACGTGGGCGTGGGGGCGCTGCTCGTCTTCGAGAGCCGCGAGCTGCTGCCGACGCTCGTCGAGACGACGTCGGCGTTCGGCACCGTCGGCCTGTCGATGGGCTCGCCGGGCTCGCCGCTGAGCCTGAGCGGGTCCTACTCGGCGTTCGGGCAGGTCCTGATCTGCGTCCTGATGTTCACGGGCCGCATCGGTCCGCTCACGCTCGCGTTTGCGCTTGCCGGCCGCCGGCAGCCGCCGCGCGTGCGCTATCCTGAAGAACGCGTCCTCATCGGCTGACGGCGATTCCTACCATGGCGACACGACACTTTGCGGTCATCGGGCTCGGGCGGTTCGGATCGTCGGTGGCGACGACGCTCGTCGAGCTGGGGCAGGATGTGCTCGGCGTCGACCGCGACGGCGCCAACGTGCAGGCGCTCGCCGATCGCGTGCCGCACCTGCTGACGCTCGACGCCATGGACCGCCGCGCGCTCGTCGAGGCGGGCATGGCTGACATCGACGTGGCGATCGTCTCGATCGGCACGAACGTCGAGACGAGCCTCCTCATCGTCATGACGCTCAAGGAGCTGGGCGTCAAGCAGATCATCGCCAAGGCCACGACGGTCATGCACGGCCGCATCCTCGAGATGGTCGGGGTCGATCGAGTCGTCTATCCGGAACGCGAAGTGGGCCGGCGGATGGCGCACAGCCTCGTCGTGCCGAACCTGCTCGACTACATCGGGCTGTCGAGCGACTACGGCATCATCGAGATTCCCGCGCCGGCCGCGCTGGTCGGCCGATCGCTGCGCGACACCGCACTGCGCGCGACGTTCGGGCTGACGGTCATCGCCATCAAGCGGCGTGGCGGCAGCGGCCAGCCCATGGCGACCCTCGTCGCGCCGTCACCCGACGAGCGCATCCAGGCGGGAGACACGCTCGCCATCATCGGCGGCAACCGGGAACTCGCCGATTTCGAGAAGACCCTCGGCTGAGCCGGCCGTCAGGCCCGAGCGGCCACCGGCAGCCGGATGGTCACGCGCGTGCCCGCGCCCGGCGCACTCGCGAGCGCGATCGTGCCGCCGTGCGCAACCAGGTGCGCGCGCGCCACGGCCAGGCCCAGGCCCGCGCCGCCGGCCACTCGGCTCCGGGCCGGGTCGGCCCGGAAGAAGGGCTCGAAGATGCGCGCGAGGTCGTCGGCCGCGATCCCGATGCCGGTATCAAGCACCTCGAGGACGGCGGCGGCCTCGTCCTGCCGGAGCGTCACGTGGACGGTGGCCCGGTCCGCGCTGTACTGGACGGCGTTGACCACCACATTGGTGATGGCATCGCGGAGGCGGTCGGGATCGCCGGCGACGGTTACCGGCACGCGGTCGAACCGAATCGCGACGGCCCGCGGCTCGGCCAGCCGGGCCACTTCGTCGACGACCGCGGCGACGAGGTCGTCGACACGGACCCGTTCACGCTGTTCGAGCGCCGGCGCCGCCTCGGCCCGGGCCAGCGTCAGCAACCGCTCGACGATCGCCGCCATGCGATCGACCGCCCGCCGGCAGACGTCGAGCGACTCGCGGTACTCGGCCCGGTCGCGGTCACGGCCGAGCACCCACTGCAGCTCGGTCGACATGGTCGCGAGCGGCGTGCGCAGTTCGTGCGACGCGTCGGCCGTGAACCGCTTCTGGCGCTCGAGCGCGGCGTGCAGCCGATCGAAGGCTTCGTTCAGGGCCTGGGCCAGCTGGCCGAGTTCCGACTCGACCTGCGCGAGCGGGATGCGGGCGGTGAAGTCACCGCCGGTCATCGCGCGCGCGGTGGCGCTGATGCGGTCGATCGGCCGGAGCGCACTGCCCACGAGCAGCCAGCCGCCCCCGGCGGCCAGGGCGAGCGCGACCAGGCCCACGGCCGCCATGCGGGCGGCGAGCGAGCCGATCTCGGCGCGGACGTCGGCCACCGAGCGGCCCACGAGCACGGTCGGCCCGCTCGCGGCGGTCACCACGACTTCGCGCAGCCCGGCGCGCGTCCGGACCAGCGGCGCGGCGGGATGCGGCACGTCGAGCGTGGGATCGGATTGATCGATGACGTGGCCCTCGGCGGTCCAGAGCACGTGATGGCGCGGCGGACCGGCTGGCAGGGGCGGGGCGGCCGGATCGGATGGCAGCGTCAGGTCGAACGTGCCGTCACCGGCCGGCTCGAGGGCGCCGGCCAGCGCGTGCGCCCGGGCGTACAGGTCAGCATCGACATCGGCGAGACGCGCCCGCCACGCCACGAGGCAGACGACCGCGCCGAACGTCAGGATGACGAGCCCGAGCAGCGCCGTGTACCAGATCAGGACGCGCGCGCGCAGCGAGCTAAGCATCGACGAGGTAACCGAGACCCCGGCGTGTCTGGATCACGTCGGCGCCGAGCTTCCGGCGAAGCGCGGCGATGTGCACGTCGATGGCGTTCGACGACAGCTCGCGGTCGTCGGCGTAGACGTGGTCGGAGATCGCCCGTCGTGAGATGACGCGGCCGCGCTGGCGCACCAGTTCCTCGAGAATCTCGTACTCGCGGCCGGTCAGCTCAATCTCGGCCTCGTCGCGGAACACGCGGCGGGCGGCCAGGTCGATCCGGACCGGCCCGATCGTGACGATCGGCGACGGCTGCTCGGCCGCCCGGCGGATGAGTGCCCGCAGGCGCGCGACCAGTTCCTCGACGGCGAACGGTTTGGTCAGGTAGTCGTCGGCGCCGGCATTGAGGCCGCGGACGCGGTCGTCGACGGCATCGCGTGCCGTCAGGATGAGGACCGGCGTCCGGCGCCCGGCCGCGCGGAGCGCGTCGAGGACCTCCCAGCCGCTCCGGCCCGGCAGCATCAGGTCCAGCACGATTGCGTCGTAGGCGATCTCGCACGCCCGGAACAGGCCCTCGTCGCCATCGCCGGCCGTGTCGACTGCAAACTGCTCGTCGGCGAGCGCGCGGGCGAGGGCGCGCCGCAAGTCGGGTTCGTCTTCGACGACGAGCAGTCTCATCGGCGGTCGCGCGGGCGTTCGAGGCGGAAGTCGTCGAACCAGACTTCCGAGTCACCCGTGGCGATGAGGCCCGCGCGGCCGGGGCCGAACCGGTCGAGCCGGCGGTCGCGTTCGTTGATGACGCGGATGCCGCCGAGCGAGACGTACACCGAGCCGCCGTCGTGCACCACCTTGAGCGTGTGCCAGGCTGACGAGTCGAGTTCGAGGTCGCCGCGCCGCTCGAGCGTGACGCGGTTGCCCTCGACGATCCGCTGCATCGTGATCACGCCGGTCGCCAGATCGAGAATGGTCGCGTAGTAGTTGTTCGGATCCTGGTAGCGCCAGACGAGCCCGCCCGCGCGGGCGCCGCCGGCGAGCGTGATGCGGGTCGTCACGGCGACGTCCTGCCTCGGCGCATCGGGCGTGAGTGCGAGCGCGTAGCCTGTGGCCGCCGCGTCGGCGGCATGCATCAGGTAGGTCTCGCCCGGGCGCTGGGCGACGCGCCAGATGCCCGGGCCGGGCTGCCGCGACGCGACGAACGTGAAGTCGGCGGGGGTCGAGCCGGCCGGGAGGGCATCGAACGTCCGGACCGGTGCGCGTTGCTGGGCGGCCGCGCCCACGCCCAGGGCAGCGACCGATGCGGCGAGCACGAGCCGGCGAGTACGCGTGACCATCATGACGTCCGGCAACCCACGACTATTGTAGGCCCGGGCGCGTGAAGGGGCGATGAAGCGGCGCGCACACGGGCTCGCTTCACCACGCCTTCATCGTGGTCCTGTTATAACGGGCCCCGATGATTCGGCGTGTGATGCTCCCGTGTCTGCTGCTCCTGGTCGTGGGGTTCGCGTCGGCGGCGGCCGAGACCGGCCAGACGACGGCGCCGGGTGCGCGCCTGCGTGTGTTTCTCGACTGCGGGCGTGACTGCTTCAGCGACTACCTGCGCGACGAGATCACGTTCGTCGACTTCGTGCGGCAGCCGCAGGATGCCGACGTGCACGTCTTCTCGAGCAGCCGCGACACGGGCGGCGGCGGCCGGGAAGTGACGCTCCGATTCGTCGGCCTCGGCCGCTTCACCGGGCACGACGAAGTGCTGCGCGCCGTGTCGCTCACCGGCGACACCGAGAACACGCGGCGCGAGCTCGTGCTGCGCACCGCCGAGGTGGCGCTCCTCGCGTTCATCGCGCGCGAGGGGCTGCCGACCGATGTCCGCGTGTCGATCGAGACCGCCCGCGAGACCGAGTCCCGCGCGCCGGCCGACGACCCGTGGAACGCCTGGGTCTTCAGCATCAGGGGCAGCGCCAACCTCGAGGCCGAGGAGAGCAGCCGCGAGCGGAGCTGGGACCTGAACCTTGGCGCCGACCGCATCACGGAGCTGTGGAAGATCACGTTCGGCGCCAGCCTCGACCAGGAGAACGAGGAGTTCGACCTCGACGAGGACGACCCGTTGGAGGTCGTCCGCCGCGAGCGCGAGGCCGAGTGGTTCGTCGCCCGGAGCCGCGGCCCGCACTGGTCGTTCGGCCTCGACGGGCGGGTCGAGTCGTCGACGTTCGGCAACACGAAGTTCGCCTTCAATACGGCGCCGGCGGTCGAGTACAGCGTGTTTCCGTACGAGGAGTACGCGACGCGCCAGCTGCGCATCCAGTACTCCCTGGGCGTCGCGCATGCGCGGTACAACGAGTTCACCCTGTTCGACCGGTTCGAGGAGACGCGGCCGATCCACGAGGCCTCGATCAGGCTGGACCGGCGCGAGCCGTGGGGGTCGCTCGACGCGTCGCTCGAGTTCTCCCAGTACCTGCACGACACGAGCAAGTACCGGCTCGAGCTCGACGGCGAGGTGAGCTTCCGCATCACGCGCGGCCTGTCGTTCGACGTCGAGGGCGGCGTCTCCCGGATCCGCGACCAGTTGTCCCTGCCACGCCGGGACGCCACGCCCGAGGAAGTGCTCCTCCGCCTGCGCGAACTCCAGAGTGAGTACGAATTCCGCTTCGACGTGGGGTTCACCTACTCGTTCGGCTCGTTCTTCAACAACGTCGTGAATCCGCGGTTCGGCCGCTGAACCCGGACCGGGCGTCGCCCGTATACTGCGGGTGTCCGTGCGGAACATCCAGCTCGCCATCCGGGGTCTCTGGCACGCCAAGGGGTTTGCGGCAGTCGCGGGGCTCTGCCTGAGCCTCGGCATCGGCCTGAATACCACGATCTTCAGCATCGTCGACGGCGTGCTGCTCAAGCCGTTCCCCTACACCGAGCCCGACCGGCTCGTGCAGGTCGTGTCGATCAATCAGCCGATTGGCGTCACCGAAGGGGGCATTTCCTATGCGGACCTGCGGGATCTCGCGCCGGCATCGACGTTTGTCGGCATGGGCGGGACGCAGGGGCGGAGCCTGACGCTCACCGACGGCGCCAATCCCGAGCGATTCCTCGGCGCTGGTGTGTCCTGGAACCTGTTTCCCCTGATGGGCGTCGTGCCGGCACTCGGCCCGGGCTTCCGCGCCGAAGACGACGTGCCGGGAGCTCCGGCCACGGTGATCCTGAGCGACGCACTCTGGCGTACCCGCTATAACGCCGACCCGGGCATCGTCGGCCGGTCGATCACCATCGACTCGGTGCCGACGACCGTCGTCGGGGTCATGCCGGAGCGGTTCGAGTTTCCGCAGAGCCAGAAGCTCTGGTTGCCGATCTCGCGGCTGGCCGATCCGCGCGCGCGGGACGCGCGCGGCATGTTCGTCATCGGCCGGCTCGCGCCCGGTGTCACGCTGGAGCACGCGCGTGCCGAGCTCGTGTCGGTGACGACGCGTCTGGCCGACGAGTACCCGGACAGTAACCGCGACTGGATCGCGGGGGTCCTCACGCTGCGTGAGGCTCTCATTCCTGACCAGGTGACGCTCGTCATCTGGCTGATGATGGCCGGCGTCACGCTGGTGCTCTTCATCGCCTGCTCGAACGTCGCCAACCTGCTCCTGGCCCGCGCCTCGGCCCGGCGGCGGGAGATGGCCGTGCGGACGGCGCTCGGCGCGAGCCGCGGACAGATCGTGCGCCAGTTGCTCATCGAGAGTGTCGTCCTCGCGCTCGTGGCCGTACCGTTCGGTCTGCTTCTCGCGGAGGTCGGCACGCGGCTGATTTACGGCATGATGCCCGTCGACCAGGTGCCGTACTACATCACCTGGGACGTCGATGCCCGCTCGCGTGCCTGGGCGGTGTTCGTCGCCGCCTCGACGGCCGTCCTGTTCGGGCTGTTTCCGGCGCTTCAGGCGACGCGGGGATCGCTGCATGACGATCTGAAGGAAGGCACGCGTGGCAACAGTGCGCGCCGGTCGCTGCTCCGAAGCGGGCTGGTCGTTGCTCAGGTGTCGCTGGCCCTGGTCGCGCTCGTGGGCGCGCTGATGTTCGTCCAGTCGTTCAGGAATCTCGACGGCTACGACGTCGGCTTCGATCCGGCGCCGCTCGTGACGCTCCGTATCGCGATGCCGAACGAGACCTACGGCGGCGAGGACGCGCGGGCCCGGCGGGTGCAGGACATCCTCGAACGCGTCGAGGCGCTGTCCGGCGTCGAGGCGGCATTTGCCTCCAACATGGTGCCGCTTCAGGCCGGGGGTGGCGGCGGCCGGGTCATCGTCGATGGCCGTCCGAGCGAGCCCGGCCGCGAGCCCTTCATCGACTTCATCGGCGTGACGCCGCACTACCTGCGCACGCTCGGCGTCACCGTGGCGGAGGGATCGGATTTCTCGGAGACGGACGGCTGGACGCGGACCGACGTGGCCATCGTCAATCGCACGATGGCCGAGCGGTTCTGGCCGAATCGGAGCGCCGTGGGTGGACGATTCCGTCTGGTCGACGGCGACGCGTCGCCGGTCTGGTTCACGGCCGTCGGCGTCGTCGAGGACGTCCAGACCGACAACATCGACCCGGGCAGCCAGCCGTCGCCGGCGGCGTACGTCTCGTACCTGTATCAGCAGTCGCTCAACACGGGGTTCACGGTACGCGTCGCCGCCGGCGATCCGGCGGCGGCGACCTCGGCGCTGCGCGAGGCGATCCGCGCGTCGGACCCGAACCTGCCGATCTTCCAGGTGGCGACGATGGAGGAGCTGCGCCGGCTGGGCTACTGGGAGTTCGCCCTGTTCGGCTGGGTGTTCGGGGTCATCGGGTTCGGGGGCCTCCTGCTCGCGTCGATTGGCGTCTATGGCGTCCTGTCGTACGCCGTGTCACAGCGCGTGCCCGAGATCGGCGTGCGCGTGGCGCTTGGCGCCACGCCCGGATCGGTGATCCGGCTCGTGCTCGGTCACGGCCTGTGGCTCGCCGGCATTGGTGAAGTGGTGGGCCTCGTGCTGGCGCCGATCCTCACGTGGACGAGCCGATCGTTCTTCTACGACCTCAGCCCGTTCGACCCGTTCACGTTCGTCTCGGTCGCGCTGTTCCTGCTGGCCGTGGCGACGGTGGCCAGCCTGGTGCCTGCGCTGCGCGCGACGCGCATCGATCCGCTCGTCGCGCTGCGGGATCAGTGACCTGCTGCCCCGCTACCGCTGCTCACGAAGGCCGGCTTCGTGGAGCACCAGCTGAATGGCTGCCCACCGCCCTGGTGCCAGGCTCTGGATCGTCTGCTCGAGCTCACGTGTCCATGCGTGTCCGGCGTCCGTCACATTCTTCCGGGAGTGCTCGACAAAGGCCCGCGTGTAGCTCCGCTCATCGAACTTCTGCTCCACCGTCCAGATCGCCCATTGGACCACCGCATGCCGATAGTCGAGCGGCCGGGTATCGGGCGTGAAGGCGTTCTTCTGGAGCAGCCGTTCAGTCGCTTCGAAGATCCGGTGCACGGGTCCCATGCTGCTCTGGGTGCGCGCGTCGGCCAGCCCGAACACCATGCCCTCTCGCGGAGGCAGCTTCTTCATGTTCAGGCAGTACGCGTCGATGTTCACCGTCACCTGCGGAAGCCCGGACAGCTTGCTCAGTTCCTGACGGACATCCCGGGCCGTGAGGCGCGCGAGGGGCCTCAGAGCCAGCGCGTGCGCGTGGACCAGGATGGGCAGACGACTCTCGTTGACGGCAGTCATCGTAAGCGCCTCGCCGCTCGACCGACCCAGGCTCGTGAAGAAAATCTTCAGTCCTGGAGCTGGAGCGTTTGCCTGAGGCAGCGTACCGTGCCGGGCGCCGGGGATCCACAACCACGCACCATCACTCGCGATCACTGCCCGAGACGCCGGTTCGACCGCAGCGTCACGGCTACGGATGAGTGCGCGCAGCGATCGTGCCAGCCAGGGGATGAACGGCGGAACCGCGTGATCCCCCGCTCTGAACGCGCTGGGTGCCACGGCTCTGCCGAGGCCCGTCGCACGTGACTCGACGAACGGAGCGACGTTGGTGATCTTTCGAAACCGAAGCAGGGCAGCGATGAGTTGATCGCGTTCGGAGTCGCCGGCAGACACGATCCGCTGGGTCTCCATGCTCCGTAGAAATTCCTGCAGCAAGGTGAACTCCGGGGGTGTCACGCTCCGCCATGGATTGTCTGCTCCCCATACGTCGACCCAGTCTGGCGGCGCCTCCCCGAGATACAGCGTGTTGCTGGTTCCGACCGCGCCGAAAGATGTCCACGGCTGGTCCTGCGCGGGTTCGTACCAGTAATCGCAGTCGTCAGATGAATCGAGACTCAACGGAGGAGGGGTCGCGGGATAGTCACAGGTATGCCATGCGGCGCGCTCAGCGGCCTCTTCGATGCTCGCTCCCGTGCCCGTCGCGTTGAGTGTGGCTGCGTCGGAAGCCAGTCGCTCCGAGAAGCTGTCTCCCAGCGCTGCGAAAAACGGCACCGAGCCGTGCTGCGTGGTGCCAAGGCCGGTGCGCGGCACCGGGGCCCCGGTTATCCAGGCGAACTGATCCGGCGTCAGCGGCTTCGGCACGACGCCGCCGCGGTTGACGTCGTAGGTAGGGACCCGAACTCGGCCGGGGTATTGAACCGCCTGGCGCAGCAGTGCCTGCTCGGCAGGTGTCCCGAGCAGTTGGGCCGCGGGTACATTCGCCAGCCCGGGTTTGTGCGCGATCTTGTTCCTCGCCAGGAGAAGCGGATCGATGAAGATCACACTTGGCGGCGGGGGCGCCACCGAGGTCGGTGGGGCCGGCCACCCCGAGGATTTCGGTACCGAGACAGGCGGCGGCGGAGGCGGAGTGCCGGAGGGTAGCTGGATAGGGGGCAACCTTCGCGGCGCCTTCGTCGCTTCGAGGATCTCTCCCATGTGGACCGCATGGCCGGCTCTGGTGGCGTCGTTCAACGCGTCGTACGCCCGTGTGGCGTGCGGAAGGCCCACCTTCTGCGAGAGCTGGCCCAACTGCTGATAGACCTTCTGGTGCACGGCGATGAGCTCGTCCGCGCTCGCGCCTGGCTTCACCATCCGTTCCGCAAGACGGGCCGCCTGGTTCCACACGGCACGCTCGACCGGGTTGATCAATTGCAGCCGGAGGGCGCCGAAGCTATGGACTTTGCCGCCGGGATCGCGGAACGGATTCATCCCGAGCGTCGGATTGGTGTAGAGGCGCATCATCGAGGCTTGGCCGGCCACTTCGACCCAGGCCCAGACCCACTGCCCTTTTGTCGCTTCCGTGCCCCACACCGTTTGACCGGTGCTGAACGACTTGTTTTCATAAGTGGTGAACAGGGAAGTGCCCAGCGTGTACCCGGCGCTGGTGAACGGTATGGCGGTGGCGCCGTTGTAAAAGGCGAGCGCGACACCTTTGCCAAGCGCCACGATCGGAGTGTTCTTCCATTCGTCGATCTCTCTATAGATACCGCTCTCGACGTTTGAGAGCAATTCGTGCCAGCTGTTCGCGTTGACGCCATTGGCATACACGTCGTTCGCCTTCTGCAGATAGCCGCGGAGCCAGAGAAACTGGATATACTGAACCGTGGTACTCCTGACCGCCTCGTGGCCTGCCATGAGGAGTGTTCTGACGTTGGCATTCAACGCAAGCTGCATGTCGATGGCAGGCAGCTGGTCTGCCGTAAAGAGGCCAAGCGCCTTGGCCTGCGTCAGCATCTGCTGTTCGGCGACCAGCTCGTTCTGCAGCGCGAAAAGCGCCGCGTACCCGCGGGCGAGCGCCTGATCGAGTATCGTGTCGAAGACCTGCATCGAGGTGCCGGCCGTTCCGATGGGGAGTGTCACGGTCGCGGAGATCGAATCGCCATTGCCGAGGTCCAGCCCAGTGATCGTCCCATCCGTCGTGGCTCCTCCGAGGCTCACGCTGCCGGCTCCGAAGGGACCGAGCACCCGCCAGTCGCCGCGCGTGCCGCCGATGCTGATCGTGTCGGATCGATAGACCGCGATCCCGTTCCCGGACTCGTCGAGACGAACCGTCACCGATTCGGTGTCCCCCTCGGCGTTGGAAATCGTCACGTCGAGCGTCTCTGATCGGATCTGCAGAACCGGAATCATGACCTCGACCGTGAAATCCTGGCCCAACGCGACCGAATCGGGCGGTCCCTCCCTGGGCACGAACCGGATGTACGGGGGGCTATCCGGCGGCGGAGGCGGCGGTTCCTGCGAGGGCGGGGTGGCTTGCGGGTGCGGGGTGGGCTGCGGTGGCGACGGGTCGTTTGCCAGCGCCGCTCCGACTGGGACGACCCGTGTCCCCGGCATGGCTTCCGAGAACGTCGTTCGCATCGATCCGGAGGCAGCCTTCACGATCCGGGTGCTTTCGACGAGCCGGCCCTTCCGTTCGAGGATGACGAGGTCGATACGGAACGCACCGTTCTCAGGAACCGCACGAGCGACCACCGCCTTCAGGCCGTCCGGATCGGCAACCGCTACGCTGCCGTCCGGCTGCCTGGTTGCCGTCCAGTTACCAGCCTCATCGCCGAACGTCCGCTGCGCTTCCGACCTGGCCTGCTGCGCGAGCTGCGAGTCGCTGGGCGGGCCGGCCGTTTGCCCAGACGTCGGCCTGCCGGTACCGGAGGGTCCCGAACGAACCGCGTCGAGAGATCCGGCCCAGGCGAGCGCGGCGACGAGCAGCAGCACGAGCAATCGGTGGCGTTGAAAGGGCGATGGCACTATCGGTCGCGACCGCATGGCTGTCTCCTTCGTGAATCAGGACGTCGAGAGGCGAGATTTCACCGTGCCGCTATTCCGCCCGCAGCGCCATTGCCGGATCCAGACGCGCCGCAAGCCGGGCGGGGTGAATCCCACACGTCAGCCCCACCGTCCCAGCCAGCACGATTGCCAGCACGACCGAGGCCGGAGAGAACCACACCGGCCAACCCGCGGCCCACGCCACGACCGTTGAGAGCAGCGCACCCAGAGGCAGCCCCACCAGCCCGCCGGCGAGACACAACAGCAACGCTTCGAGTGCGAACTGCCTGGTCACGTCGCGCCGGGTGGCGCCGAATGCACGGCGCACGCCGATCTCTGCGGTTCTCGCCGCCACGCCGGCGAGCATGACGTTCATGATGCCGACGCCGCTGATGAACAGTGCCAGTCCGCCGCTGGCGAGCAGGACCATGTTGAAGGTGCGTTGCGCACGAATCCGCGCTTGCAGCAGTTCGCGCGGCACGATCACTTCGTAGCGTCCCGCTTCAGGGATGCGGGCCGCCAGCAGCGCGGTCACGGCTGTCGCTGCGCGCATCACATCGCCCTCCGCCGTTGTGGCAATCGCGATCTCGTTGACACGGTCGATCCCGTCACGCTCTCCGAGCGACACGTCCATTGTCGATCTCGGAACGATCACCGCCACCGCGAGGTCGTGTCGCTGGATCGCGTGGCGGTTGCGGCCGGACCGCCCGCCTGTCGGCGCGTCGAGAACGCCGACCACGCGGTACCAGGTCCCCATCACCCGGACATCACGGCCGATCGGGTCGGCCTGCGGGAAAAGGCTTGTCGCAAGCCGCGGCCCGATCACCGCCACCCGCCGCTGGCTCTGTTCGTCGCGCTCGCTCAACCATCGCCCCCGGGATACGTCGGCTCCGACGATCCCGGCCCACGCGGGCTCCACGCCGAGAACGCTGGCCGCTGCGTGAAGAGGTCCGGCCTCGACCTGCGCGCCCGTGAACCGAACCCCGGCGACCGATCGCACCTCGACGATGCGGTCGCGGATGGCCCTCACGTCTGCTACTCGCAGGATTGGGGCCGGCCGCTTCGCGCCCGTCGTCGGTGCCTCGCCGGCGCGCACGTAGACGTTGTCGATCCCCAGAGCGGCGATGTCGGCGATGGCCTCGCGCCGGGCGCCATCACCGATCGCCGAGGCGGTCACGATCGTGGCAATGCCGGCGACCACGCCGGCGACCGACAGTCCCGCCCGCAGCCTGAAGGCCAGCAGTGCCTGCCACGCCTGCTGCACGACATCGAACGGCGTCATCGTCCTGCCGTCGGGTCCGACAGCAGCACGGTCTCGCCCGGCATCAGCCCGCGACTGATGCCGATCTCCACGCCGTTGTCTCCGGCAATCTCGACGGTGCGAAGCTCCGGAGTACCGTTGCGCAGGACGTAGCAGATGGGATAGCCGTCACGCATGAAAACGGCCTGCGCCGGCACGACGAGCGCGTGTGCGAGCGACGCCACTTCGATGTCCACCCGCGCCGTCATGCCGGTGCGCAGACGCGAGTCGCTTTCGAGAAGCTTGACCGTGACCGGGAAGTACTTCGTCCCGGCTCTCGATTCATCCTGCGCGGCGAGCGCGCCCACCAGCGTGACCGCGGCGGCGAGGCGGAGCTGCGGATACGCGTCGACCCGGACGACGACCCGCTGGCTTGCCGCGACCTTGTGCAGATCGGCTTCGCGAACGCGTGTCTCGACGATCAGCTGCGAGGAGTCCGGCAGCGCGATGATGGGTTGATTCGGCCAGACCTCGTCGCCGACCTGCGGCTTGCGCTTGTCACTCCCGAAGAAGAGGTCCCGATAGACCACCAGGCCAGACCCATCGGCCCTGATCGTCGTGTTGGCGATCTGCTCCCGCAGCAGACGTAGGCGCATCTCGATCTCGTCGGTGCGTGCCAGCATGAGCGCGACGGCTGCCCCTCGCTGCGCGAGCCGGGCAGCCGCCCCTTCCGAGAGCCGGATGGATGCCTGGCCCGCCGCGTGCAGGCGCGCCCTGGATTGTTCGACGGCCGCAGGGCGTTCGTAGCGTGTCAGCGACTCGAGCTTGAGTCGCGCGATTCGATCCACCTCTCCGGCACGACGCCAGGCGTGCTCCGCCCGCTCGACTTCGCTTCGGGTCACGAACTGCTGGTCGAGCAGCGATCGCGCATCGTCATGCGCACGACGCGTGCGTTCCAGTTCGCGAGCCGCTTCGGCGGCGGCGGCCTGCGCCTCCGCGACCTGGACTGTGCCACGACCCTCCAGTTCGTTGGTCAGATCGCGGTCCGCGAAGATGACGTCCTGCCGGGCGGCATCGAGCTCGGTCTGCGCGCGCAGTCGCTCCAGGCGCAGGTCCTCGCGTGCACGCAGCAGCTCGGATTGCTCCTGTCGCAGGGCGGCCTCGTCTTTCTGCACCGCCTGCTCGAGGCCGCTTGGATCGAAGCGCACCAGCAGGTCTCCCGCCTGGACGGAGGATCCCTCGGCCGCGATCTCGACGATTTTCGCCTGGGTGCCCGCCAAGCGATTGCTGTAGATCATCATGCGCTGCGCGCCAATCGCTCCGGACTCGACGATCGACTCCGTGAACGCAGCCTCTCGGACGACTGCCGTGGGCCATGGCTGTACGGCAGGTCCAGGCACGATCCAGACGACCGCAAGAATGCTG
>DATKDF010000056.1:0-7314 GCA_035512795.1 Vicinamibacterales bacterium | reverse complement strand
TCGTACCTGTCGTACGATAGAGCACTTCTGATGGACCGAAGCCTGATCCGCAACTTCTCGATCATCGCGCACATCGATCACGGCAAGTCGACCCTGGCCGACCGCCTGCTCGAGCAGACCGGCGCGCTTCAGGCGCGTGAGATGGAGGCGCAGGTGCTCGACAGCATGGACCTCGAGCGCGAGCGCGGCATCACGATCAAGGCGCACGCCGTGCGGCTGACCTACACGGCGCAGGATGGCCAGGACTATATCCTGAATCTCATCGATACGCCGGGGCACGTGGACTTCGCGTACGAAGTGACACGCTCGCTCGCGGCGTGCGAAGGGGCCCTGCTGCTGGTGGACGCGTCGCAGGGCGTCGAGGCGCAGACGCTCGCCAACGCGTATCTGGCGGTCGAGAACGACCTCGAAATTATCCCGGTCATCAACAAGATCGACCTGCCGGGCGCGCAGCCCGACGAGGTGCGCCGCCAGATCGAGGAGATCATCGGCCTCGATGCGTCGGGCGCGATCCTGGCGTCGGCCAAGGCCGGCCTGGGCGTGCCCGAGATCCTCGAAGCGATCGTCAGCCGCCTGCCGGCGCCGACCGGCGACCCCGACGCACCGCTGAAGGCGCTAGTCTTCGACTCGTGGTACGACGCCTATCGCGGGGTCGTGATCCTGGCGCGGGTAATCGACGGGGTCCTGCGCCGCGGGCAGAAGGTGCGCTTGATGGCGGCCCGTGAGGACTTCGAGGTCGAGGAGCTCGGCGCGTTCACGCCGAAGCCGGTGGTCGTCGAGGAGCTCGGCGTCGGCGAAGTCGGGTTCATGATGGCCAACATCAAGAACGTCGCCGACGCGAAGATCGGCGACACGATCACCGAGACCGCCCGGCCGACCGACGTCCCCTTCCCCGGCTTCAAGGAGCTGAAGCCGATGGTCTTTGCCGGGCTCTACCCGGTCGAGGCCTCGCAGTATCCGGAGCTGCGTGACGCCCTCGAGAAGCTGCGCCTGAACGACGCGTCGTTCTTCTTCGAGCCGGAGACGTCGGCCGCGCTCGGGTTCGGCTTCCGGTGCGGCTTTCTCGGCCTGCTTCACCTGGACATCGTCCAGGAGCGGCTCGAGCGCGAGTTCAACATGGATCTGGTCACGACCGCACCGGGCGTGTTGTACCGGGTCACGACCACCGACGGCGAGGTCAGCGAGATCGACAGTCCGGCCAAGCTGCCCGACACGGGCCGCATCACCGCGATCGAGGAGCCGGTCATCACGGCGATGATGCTCACCCCGGCCGAGCACGTCGGCGGCATCCTCGAGCTCTGCCAGGAGAAGCGCGGCGTCCAGAAGGGGCTCGAGTTCGTCTCGAAGGACCGCGTGCTCATCACCTACGACCTGCCCTTCAATGAGGTCGTGCTCGATTTCTACGATCGGCTGAAGACGATCTCGCGCGGCTACGCGTCGCTCGACTATCACGTCACGGGGTACTGGGAGTCACCCCTCGTCAAGCTCGACATCCTCGTCAACGGCGAGCCGGTCGACGCGTTGTCGATCATCGTGCACCAGGACAAGGCCTACCCGCGGGGGCGCGCGCTGGCCGCCAAGATGCGGGAGCTCATTCCACGCCAGATGTTCGATGTGGCGATCCAGGCCGCCATCGGCAACCGCATCGTCGCCCGTGAATCGGTCAAGGCGCTCCGCAAGAACGTGCTGGCCAAGTGCTACGGGGGGGACATCACGCGCAAGCGGAAGCTGCTCGAGAAGCAGAAGGAAGGCAAGAAGCGCATGAAACGCGTCGGCCGCGTGGAGATCCCGCAGGAGGCGTTCCTCGCGGTGCTGAAGGTGGGGCAGGACGAATGAGCCGGAAGAAGTCCGTCGCGCGCGAGTACGGCGAGTCGCTGCTCATCGCCGTCGTGCTGGCACTCTTCGTCCGGACATTCGTCTTCCAGGCGTTCGAGATTCCCACCGGGTCGATGGAGCCGAACCTGCTCGTCGGCGACCATTTGATCGTCAACAAGGCCCTGTTCGCCCCGGCGGCGACCGGCCTCGAACGCCTGCTCCTGCCGAGTCGTCCCGTCCGGCGCGGTGACATCGTCGTCTTCAAGTTCCCGAAAGAGCCCGACCGCGACTTCATCAAGCGCGTGATCGGCCTGCCGGGCGAGCGACTGGAACTGCGGCGCAAGCGCATCCATATCAACGGCGAGCCCCTCGAGGAGCCGTGGGCCCACCTGCTCGAACCGCCGGCGCCGGAGGGCGCACGGCCGGACGACCTCCGCGAGACGTACGGTCCGGTGACCATTCCGTCGCGCCAGTACTTCGTGATGGGCGACAACCGCGACAACTCTGAGGACAGCCGCTACTGGGGCTTCCTGCCCGCGAGCTACATCAAGGGCCAGGCGCTGTTCATCTACTACTCGTCGGACGATGCGAACGGCGGCCTGCTCGGAGGCACCCGCTGGTCGCGGTTCTTCAATCGCGTGCGCTGACGGCGCGTCCACCGAAGAGCTCACGTGAAGGTCGTGAAGACGTGAAGACCATGAAGGACGCCAACTGAGCCCGGCGTCACCCGGCGGCCAGGCCGCCGGGTGCCGTGCCGCCACCGCCGCGACGAACACAGGGCGTCGCCAAACGAGGCCCGGTGTGGCTCCGACTCGCTTGGCGACGCCCTGTGTTCGTCGCGGCAGGTGACGCCGGGCGCTTGCGATCAGCGTGACGGCGTGAGGGCTTCACGCCCTCCACGTCTTCATGGCCTTCACGTGTTGCTCTTGATTGGATCGCCGATCACCTGGCGGCCGCGCTTGAACACGGCGCGGATGCCGGGCGCCCCGAGGCGGATCAGGTTGATGGCGGGGGCGTCGACGAGCACCGCATCGAAGAGCTTGCCGACCTCGAGGCTGCCGACCGTGTCGTGCCGGTCGAGCGCGTAGGCCGCGTTGAGTGTCGCGCCCACGAGTGCCTCCTCGAACGTCAGCCCCATCGCGAAGCAGGCAATCGACATCGCAGTCGTCGGCGAGGGTGAGAACCCGCCACCAGGGTTGACATCGGTCGCCAGGGCCACCGGGACGCCTGCCGCGACCAGATCGCGCGCCGGCGCAAAGCGCCCCAGCTTCAGATAGAACGCGGCGCACGGCAGCAGCGTCGCGACGACGCCGGCCGCCTCCAGTGCCGCGATGCCGGCCGGCGTGACCTGCACCAGGTGATCCGCGGAGCGCACGCCCATCTCGGCCGCCAGCTCCGCCCCGCCGCTCGCGGCCAGCTCGTCGGCATGAAGCCGCAGCTTCAGGCCGGCCCGACGGCCTGCCTCGAGCAGGGCCCGCGACTCGTCGACCGTGAAGAACCCGCGGTCGCAGAACACATCGCACCACTCGGCAAGCGGCGCGGCCTGTGGGGTCATCTCGTCGATGACCAGGCGCACGAAGTCGGCCTGCCGGCCGCGGTACTCGGGCGGCACTTCGTGTGCGCCCATGAACGTCGAGACGAGGTCGATCGGCTGCTCCGCATGCAGGGCCCGGATGACGCGGAGCATCCGCAGTTCGCTCGCCGTGTCGAGGCCGTAGCCGCTCTTGGCCTCGGCCGTGGTCGTGCCACCGGCCAGCATCTCGGCGAGCCGCACGGCCGTCGCGCTGGCCAGATCGCCTTCGCTCGCCGCCCGCGTGGCGCGCACCGTGCCGAGAATGCCACCGCCCGCGGCGGCGATGGCTGCGTAGCTGTCGCCGGCCAGCCGGCGCCGCAGCTCCGGCCGCCGATCGCCGGCGTACACCACGTGCGTGTGCGGGTCGACGAACCCGGGCACGAGCGCGCGCCCGCGGCCATCGACGACGACCGCGTCGGGCGCCGGGGCAACACGCCTGAGCACGTCACCGGTCGAGCCGACGGCGACGATCCGCTCGCCGCCGCCGGCGACGGCGCCATCAGGAATCGACTCGACATCACGCTGGCCGGGTCCGCGGCGCGGCCCTGGACCGGCGACCGTCAGCAGTTCGTCGAGGTGGGTGACGATCAACGACGCGACGGGGCGGTCGGACATGGCAGGGGCTCAGGACAGGAGGGCCGTCAGACGGCCCGACAGGGTTACTTCGTCGAGTCCGGCGACCTCGAGGGTCTTCCTGCGCGACGTCGCGCCGGCGACGACGTGCAGGTCCCGGCGTGCCACGCCGAGCGCCGCGGCCACCACGGCGACGACCGCGTCATTGGCGGCGCCCTCGACCGGCGGCGCCGTCACGCGGACGAGCAGCGAGCCGTCGCGCAGCCCTTCAATGGCCGTGCGCGCCCCGCGCGGGACGACGCGCACGTCGAAGCGCGCGCCCGTACGCCCGTGCCGCACGGCCACGACCCCGTGGGTCATGCTGTCGCCGGCGGTGACCGGCGGCCGAATATGGCCGTGCCGATGCGTACCATCGTGGCGCCTTCCTCGATGGCCACCTCGAAGTCGTGACTCATCCCCATCGACAGCGCCGCGAGCAGCGGCGCGGCGATGCCCGCGCTGACGAGCGTATCGCGCAGCTCACGCAATCGCCGGAACCAGGGCCGCGAGTCCTCGGGCGTGCCGGGGAACGGCGGCAGGATCATGAGGCCGCGCAGCCGAACCGCCCGCGCGTCGGCGGCGGCGGCCGCCAGCGCGCCGACCTGTTCGGGTGGCACGCCGTGTTTGGAGTCCTCACCGGCCAGGTCCACCTGCAGCAGGATGTTCGGCGCGGTGCCGGCGTCGTGGGCGGCGCGGTCGAGCCGATCGAGCAGGGCGCGGCTGTCCACCGAATGAATCCAGGGGAAGACCGCGGCGGCGCGCTTGACCTTGTTCGACTGCAGGTGGCCGATGAGATGCCACTCGAGCGTGAGGTCGGCGAGTACCTCGGCCTTGTCGAGGCCCTCCTGCACGCGGTTCTCGCCAAACGCGCGCTGACCGTGGGCCGCGGCTTCGCGAACGGCGTCGGCCGGAAAGGTCTTGGAAACAGCGATGAGCCGGATCGACGCCGCGTCGCGTGCCACCCGTGCCGCGGCGCGGGCGAGAACTGCCCGCGCCATGGTCAGGTTGCTGGCGATCTCCGAACCGGCGGGCACGTTATTTGATGACTTCGAGGAGCGCCTTCGCTTCGGCGGCGTTCTCGCCGTTCGGCTCGAGCTTGAGGTACGTCTCGAGCGGTTCCTTTGCCTCGGGCAGTCGGCCCAGATTGAACATGGCCAGCGCGTACCGGAAGTGGGCGGCCGCCATCTTCGGGTCGGTCTTTCGGGCCCTGTCGAAGGCCTCGGCCGCCTCGGCAATCTTGTTCTGGTTCCAGAGAATGACGGCCTGGTTGTAGGCGGCCGCACCGCCCCCGGTGGCGCTGCCGGACGCACCAGCCAGCTCCGCGGCCTTGGCGCCCATGGCTGTGGCCTCTTCGTAGCGGCGCTGTTCGTTGTACAGCTCGGCCAGCGCCATGTACGGATCGACCAACTTGGGGTCCATGTCGATGGCCTGCTTGAAGGCCTTCTCGGCCGCGTCCAGGTCCTTCTTTCGGCGGTAGACGTCGCCCATGCGCGCATAGCAGGCGGCGCAATTCTCGATCTCGCCCGCAATCTCGGTGAGCTTGGCGAGCGCGTCGTCGTAGTCGCCCCTGGTGGTCGAGACCTCGGCCTGGGCAAACAGCACGTTGAGTTCTTCGAGGCGCGCGTTGCGCTTGGCGATTTCGTCGTTGTCCAGCGCCGATTCCTCGAACACCGGTGGCCGGTCGGGATCGCCGAGCACGAGGTTGGGGATGCGGCGTGACTCGCCGTCCTTGACCGTCACCTGGTAGTACTTGGCGGCCTTGCCGAATCGCTCGGCCTCGAGGTTCCACAGGCCGACGTCCAGGTTGTTGCGGATGTACTCGCCGAACCGGTCGCTGATGGCCGACTGCTTCTTGTTCGGGTCGGCCACGTTGATGAAGTTGACCCGGACCTGCCCGACCGGCTGGCCGTCTTCATCGACGACGAACCCGCGCAGCCCGCCACGCTGGGCGAGCGCCGGCGTGGCCACCAACAAGGCCAGCATCACCACCACCGCGACGACAACGGGCCGGATTCTGGTCCGCATCATGATCAGCTCCTCCACCGTGTCTGTTCAGTTTACACCGGCGGCCGCAGTGTGCGGCCGTTCAGCGCGTACCGAGAAACCGGCCGACCTCGTCGAGGTCATCGGTGATCCGCGTGTCGGGCAGCGACGCCATGAAGCGTCGTCCGTACCCCATGCGGGTCAGCCGGGGGTCCAGGACGGCCAGCACCCCTCGGTCGGCACGCGTCCGGATGAGCCGCCCGAGGCCCTGCAGCAGCGTCAGAATCGCCGTCGGCACCTGGTAGTCGTGAAACGGCTGGCCGCCGCGGGTCTCGATCGCGGCAATCCGGGCGGCGACCAGCGGATCGGCCGGCGACAGAAAGGGCAGGCGGTCGATAATCACGCAACTCAACGCCTCGCCGGCGACGTCGACCCCCTGCCAGAAGCTCGACGTGCCAAGAAGCACGGCGTTCGGCGTCGCCCGGAAATCGCGCAGGATGACCGGCCGGGGCGCCGTGCCCTGAACGAGGAGTGGCCAGGGCAGGCGTGCCTCGAGCCGCGCGTGCACATCCCGCATCGCGGCATAGGAGGTGAACAGCACGAACGCGCGGCCCTCGGTGCGGTCGAGCAGGGCGGCGATCACCTCAGCGGCCGCCGCATTGAAGTCTGCCGATCTGGGATCCGGCATGTCGGACGGCAGGAACAGCACGGCCTGCGAGCGGTAGTCGAACTCGGACGGGAGCCGCAGCGTGGCCGCCTCGGGCAGGCCCAGCCGCGCGAGCGCGTAGTCGAACGACTGCTCGACGGTCAGGGTGGCCGATGTGAGGACGGTCGCGGTTCGTTCAGCCAGGATGGTGTCGCGGATGATGTCCCCGACCTCGATTGGCGCCGCGCGCAGCAGGGCCTGGCGGCCGCGGGCTTCGATGAAGTGGACAAACCTCGGATCGTCGGCTGCCAGCAGGACCCGGGTATCCTCCGCCAGCAGGCGGCCGCGCGCGTCGAGCGAGGCGAAAACGTCGGGCCGGTTGGCCGTTGGACCGAGCAGGTGCCCCAGCTGGTCGAGGGCGGCGAGGACCGGCACGCCGGCCTCCTGCAGCCGGCCCGCGATGGCCGGCGTGATGCGCGTCCGGTCGCCGCCCGGCCGTGACAGTTCGGCGCGCGCGGCATCGAACAACCGCCGCGCCGCCTGTTGCACGTCGCTTGCGGCGCCCGCGATCCCGACGGCCGTGCGCGCGGCCTCGGCGGGCAGCTCACCGACGGCCCGGGCCACGTCGCGGCAGAGTTCGTCGACCCGGTGGGTGCTGACCGACAGGCCGAAATACTGCGTGGCG
>DATKDF010000055.1:0-41637 GCA_035512795.1 Vicinamibacterales bacterium | reverse complement strand
TGTCTCGGCTTTCCCCCGTCATCCGGAAGAGCCAGGACGGTCTGGCTCGAGGCCGCCGCAGCCGAGCCTCGCACGGTGGTGTTCTTCGAGGCACCTCATCGGGTGAGAAGGACGGTGGGCGACCTGATTTATTCTGGTGTTTCACCTATATTTGCGCTCAGAGAGGCAACGAAGATTCACGAAGAATCGGTTATCTGCACAAATGTGGAAACTTCGGCCCTCCTACCCGAAACGGGCGAATACACCATCGTCTTTCATCAAACAGCTAAAGACGCGGAAATACTTGATGAAACAGCCTTGATGGACGACTTCGCCAGGCTCACCTCGGGCCTCGACCAGCGAGACCCGATCCTCTTCGAGTTCCTCGCCTGGAGGACCGGCACGACACCAAAAGAGACACGTAAGATTGTCAAGAAAGCCATAATTTTGGCTAAACGACAGATCGGTCAGTCAACTTGACCGCCATTCGGCGGTTTGCTACCTTCCAGTCGCTCCCCCCGGCTGTAACTGGAGGCATTCATGGCGAAGCGTTCAAGGCCTGGTCCGGGCCGGGCAGATCAGCGACAGCCCCGGCCCTCGGCCGCCCCCGAGCCGGCACCGGTGCGTTCGGCGGGCCCGCCGGCGGAGGCAACCGCGAAGCTCGAGCGGGGCATGGTACTGCTTCAGCAGCACGACTACGCGGCTGCGGCCACCGTATTCCGGACGCTTCTCGAAGCCTATCCCCGCGAAAACGCCCTGCTCGACCGTGCGCGCGTCTACCTGGACCTCTGCGAGCGCGAGCTGCTGACCCGTCCCGCACCCCTTCGCACAGCCGAAGAGCGGCTGACAGCGGCCACCGCGGCGCTCAACAGCGGCGACGACGCGCGGGCCGAGCGCCTGGTGCGCGAGGTGCTCGCGTCGGACCCGGAGAACGATCTGGCGCTGTATCTGCTGGCCGCGGTCGAAACCCGGCGCGGGATGGCCGACCTGGCGCTGCAATACCTGTCGCAGGCGGTGGCCATCAGCCCGGAGGCCGGCCTTCAGGCCCGGCACGACGCCGACTTCGAACTGCTGCGCGGCACGGAGCTCTTCGAGGAATTGACCTCTCCGGCCAGTTCCGGCGACCGGCCCCGGCGGCAAGGCCGCGCCGGGCGATAATGATGCTCGTCGATGGCCGTCCACGTCGTCATCCTCGCCGCGGGGAAAGGCACCCGCATGAAGTCCCGCCGGCCCAAGGTGCTGCACGACCTGGCCGGCCGGCCGCTCATCGAGCACGTCCTCGTCGCCGCTGATCACCTGCGCGCCCGGTCGACCACACTCGTCGTCGGTCACGGGGCCGAAGAGGTGCGCGCGGCGCTCACGGCCCGTCCGGATCTGCAGTACGTCACCCAGTCGCCGCAGCTCGGTACCGGCCATGCGCTGCTCCAGACCGAACCGGTGCTGAAGGACCAGACCGGCACGGTGCTGCTGCTCTACGCCGACGTGCCACTGCTCCAGCCGGGCACGCTCAGCCGCCTCATCGAGACACACGAGGCCGCGCGCGCGACGGCCACCGTGCTGACCGCGACACTCGACGATCCGTACGGCTACGGGCGGATCGTCCGCGACGACCAGGACCGGATTGTCCGCATCGTGGAGGAACGCGACGCGTCGAGCGCCGAGCGGCTCGTGCGCGAGGTCAACAGCGGCCTCTACGCCCTTGCGCTCGGCCCGCTCTTCGACGCCCTGCATGAGCTCGCCACCGACAACTCGCAGGGCGAGTACTACCTGACCGATCTGGTAGCCGCCTACCGTCGCCGCCAGCTGCCGGTCGAGACGCTGCGCCTGGATTCGCCGGCGGAACTCCGCGGCGTCAACAGCCGCGTCGATCTCGCCGACCTGACGCACGTCGTGCGCGAACGGAAGGCGCGCGCGGTCATGCTCGCGGGCGTGACGCTCGACGATCCGGACACGACGTACATCGACGACCCGGTGGTGATTGGCGCCGACACCACGGTCGGGCCCGGCGTGTCGCTCCAGGGTGCGACCACCATCGGTCGCGACTGCCGCATTCATCCGGGCGCGCGGCTCTCCAACGCCGTGCTCGGCGACGGCGTGGTGGTGCTCGATGGCAGCGTCATCGTCGACTCGACGGTCGCCGCCGGCGCCTCGATTGGGCCGTACGCGCACCTGCGGCCCGGTTCGGCGGTGGGCGACGGCGCGCGGGTCGGCAACTTCGTCGAGCTCAAGAAGACGACGATGGGCGCCGGGGCCAAGGCGAATCACCTGGCGTACCTGGGCGATGCCACGATCGGCGATCGCGCCAACATCGGCGCCGGCACGATCACCTGCAACTACGACGGCGAGCGCAAGCACAAGACCGTCATCGGCGACGGCGCGTTCATCGGCAGCGACTCGCAACTGGTGGCGCCCGTCACGGTCGGCCGCGGCGCCTACGTGGCCGCCGGCTCGACCATCACCGACGACGTCCCCGACGGCGCGCTCGGCATTGCACGCGGCCGGCAGACCAACAAGGCCGGCTGGGCGCAGGCGCGGGCGCGGCGATCGGAGAAGTCCTAACCTCCATGT
The DNA here is from genome assembly GCA_035512795.1 of Vicinamibacterales bacterium. GTDB lineage: Bacteria > Acidobacteriota > Vicinamibacteria > Vicinamibacterales > SCN-69-37 > DATKDF01. Next base: position 39,090 of record DATKDF010000055.1, on the reverse strand, counting down.
GCGGCATCGTCGCCTACGTCGGGCCCAAGCCCCTCATGCCCGTCCTCATCGAAGGCCTCCGGCGCCTCGAGTACCGGGGGTACGACTCGGCCGGCGTGGCCGTCGTGCGCAACGGTCAGATCGAGGTGCGGCGGAGCGCGGGCAAGCTCTCGCGCCTCGAGGACGTGCTGAAGGCGCAGCCGCTCGACGGCGGCGATTTCGGGCTCGGCCATACCCGCTGGGCCACGCACGGCCGTCCGACCGAGGAGAACGCGCACCCGCACCGCGACTGCACGAAGCGCATCGTCGTCGTCCACAACGGCATCATCGAGAACTACCTCGAGCTGAAGCGTGAACTCACGGGCAAGGGCCACACGTTCGTGACCGAGACGGACACGGAAGTGGTGGCGCACCTGGTCGAGAACGAGAGCCGCGGCGATGGCCTGGCCGCGGCCGTGCGCCGCGCGCTCGCGCGGCTGCGAGGCCTGTTCGCGCTCGTGCTGATCTCGGCCGACGATCCGGGCACGATCGTCGCCGTCCGGAACGGCCCGCCGGTGGTCGTCGGGCTCGGGCCGGATGAGTACTTCGTGGCGTCGGACATCCCGGCCATCCTCGCGCACACCCGTGACGTCGTGTTCCTCGACGACGGGGAGATGGCCGTCGTGACGCGGCAGGGCGCGCAGTTCTTCGACTTCGAGGGTCGGGCGCGACAGAAGGCTCCCCGGCACATCACCTGGGATCCGGTGATGGCCGAGAAGGCCGGCTACCCGCACTTCATGCTGAAGGAGATTCACGAACAGCCCTGGGCCGTTCGCGAGACGGTGCTCGGCCGCGTCTCGGCCGAGTCAGGGCGCGTGTTCCTCGAGGAGATGAAGCTCGACGACGAGACCCTGCGCGCCGTCGACCGGATCGTGGTCATGGCGTGCGGCACATCCTGGCATGCGGGGCTCGTCGGCAAGTTCCTGATTGAAGAGCTGGCGCGGGTGCCCGTCGAGGTCGACTACGGGTCCGAGTACCGGTACCGCGAGCCCATCGTCAACGACCGGACGCTGGCGGTGGCCATCACGCAGTCGGGCGAGACGGCCGACACGCTCGGGGCGATGCGCGAAGCCAGGCGCCGCGGCGCGCGGAGCGTGGTCATCTGCAACGTCGTCGGCAGCATGGCCACGCGCGAAGCCGACGGCACCGTCTACACGCATGCCGGGCCGGAGATCGGCGTGGCGTCCACCAAGGCGTTCACGTCGCAACTCGTGGCGCTGTACCTGTTCGCGCTGGCGCTCGGTCAGGCCCGTGGGACGCTCACGCCGGAGGCGTCGATCGGCCGGATTCGCGCGCTCGAGACGCTGCCGCGCGCGCTCGAGGACGCGCTCAAGCTCGGGCCATCCATCGAGGCGCTCGCCGCCGACCTCCACACGTCTCGCGACATGCTGTATCTCGGCCGCGGCATCAACTACCCCATCGCTCTCGAGGGCGCGCTGAAGCTCAAGGAGATCTCCTACATCCACGCCGAGGGGTATCCGGCCGGGGAGATGAAGCACGGCCCGATCGCGCTCATTGACGACGACCTGCCGATTGTCGCCCTCGCGCCCGACGACCATGTCTTCGAGAAGTCGCTCGGGAACATCCAGGAAGCCAAGGCGCGCGGCGGCCGCGTCATTGTCGTGACCAACGCGTCGAAGGCCGAGGCGTTTGCCGAGATCGTCGACGCCGGCCGCGACGTCGTCCTGACCGTGCCGGATGTGGACCGGTTGCTCATGCCGGTCGTCCTCACGGTGCCACTGCAACTGCTGGCCTACTGGGTGGCCGTCCGCCGCGGCTGCGACGTCGATCAGCCACGGAACCTCGCCAAGAGCGTCACGGTCGAGTAAGGGCGACCGCCCTACGTTCCGAGCGCGCCGACCACCGCTGCGGTAAATGCCCGCGTGCCCACGACCTGGTCTCCGGGACCGGCGATGTCGACGGTGCGCAGGCCGGAGCGCATGGCTGTTTCGATCGCTGCCGTCACGGCCGCGGCCTCCGCATGCAGGCCGAGACCATCGCCCAGGAGCATCGCTGCGGACGCCATCGCGCCAACCGGATTGGCGACGTCGCGGCCGGAGAGGTCAGGCGCCGACCCGTGCACCGGTTCGAACATGCCGGGGCGGCTCGTGCTGAGGCTCGCTGACGGCAGGAGGCCGAGCGAGCCGGCCACGGCGCCGGCCTCGTCCGACAGGATGTCGCCGAAGAGATTCCCGGTCAGCACCACGTCGAACGACGCCGGTGCGAGGACGAGCTTCATCGCCGCCGCGTCCACGTACTCGTGCGACAGCCGTACATCCGGGTACGCCGCCCCGACGTCGGTCACGACGCTGCGCCAGAGGCGCGACACCTCGAGGACGTTCGCCTTGTCGACCGACGTCACGTGGCGCCGGCGCGTCCGCGCCAGCTCGAACGCGACACGCGCGATGCGCGTGACCTCGTCGCGCGTGTAGCGCATCGTGTTGACCGCCGACGCGCCGTCCCGGTCGATGCCCCGCGGCTCGCCGTAGTACAACCCGCCCGTGAGTTCCCGGACGACGACCAGGTCCGTGCCGGCCAGCACCTCCGGGCGCAGCGGACCGATCGCTTCAAGGCCGGCCCAGGCGCGCGCCGGCCGGACGTTGGCGAACAGCCCGAGCGCCCGGCGCAGGCCCAGGAGCGCCGATTCGGGCCGTTCTCCGGGCGGCAGGTGGTCGAATCGCGGGTCGCCAATCGCGCCGAGAAGGACCGCGTCGGCCGATCGGGCCGCCGCGAGCGTCGCGGCCGGAAGCGCGGCGTCGCCTTCGGCCAGGGCCGCGCCACCGATCGGACACGACTCGAACGAAAAATTGTGACCGTGCCGCCGCGCCGTCTCTTCCAGAACCGCGACGGCCGACGAGGTGACCTCGGGCCCGATGCCGTCACCGGGCAGGACGATGATGCGAGCGTTCACACGCCGAAACCATAGCCGACTTCCACGGGCGTCGCAGCCGGCAGCCCCCGGGTTGCGCGCTGCACATCCCGCGCGATGCTGGCCAGGTCGGTGTCCGAAATCGTCTTCTGCCGATCGGCCAACGTCACCATCCGTCGATACACGGCATCCACCTCACGCCGATCGAACGCGAAGCCCAGCTCCTCGCACCGGGCGCGCACGGCGTGGCGGCCGGAGTGCTTGCCGAGGACGAGCGTCGAGGCCGGCACGCCGACGTCCTCGGGGCGCATGATCTCGTACGTCCGTCGATCCTTGAGCACGCCGTCCTGGTGAATGCCGGACTCGTGCGCAAAGGCGTTCCGTCCGACGATCGCCTTGTTGGCCTGGACGGGCTCACCGGTGATCTCCGTGAGCAGCCGGCTCGTGTCGAACAGCCGCGGCGTCTCGATTCGCGTGGTGACGTCGTACCGGTCGGGCCGCACGCGGATAGCCATCACGAGCTCCTCGAGCGACGCGTTGCCGGCGCGTTCGCCGATGCCGTTGATCGTGCACTCGACCTGCCGGACGCCGGCCCGGACGGCGGCCAGCGAGTTGGCTACGGCCATGCCGAGGTCGTCGTGACAGTGGGCGCTGAACACGGCCTTGTCTGCGTTCGGGACGCGGCCGATCACGGCGCGGAAGAACTCGCCTGTCTCGTCGGGCGTCGAGTAGCCGACCGTGTCCGGCAGGTTGATGGTCCCCGCGCCGGCGTCAATCGCAGCTTCGACGACGCGGCACAGGAAGTCGCGATCACTTCGCGTGGCATCTTCGGCCGAGAATTCGACGTCGCCCACGCGTGACCGTGCCCGGCGCACGGCACTGGCCGCCGCGGCCACGCACTCGTCGCGGGTGATGCGGAGCTTCCGGAACAGGTGCAGGTCCGACGTCGCGATGACCACGTGAATGCGCGCCCGGGCGGCCGGCGCCAGCGACTCGGCCGCCCGATCGACGTCGCCCGCCTTGCAGCGGGCGAGCGCGGCGACCACCGGCCGGCGGACGGCCATCGCCACCTGGCGTACCGCCTCGGCGTCGTCGGCCGACGAGATCGGAAAGCCGGCTTCGATGACGTCGACGCCGAGGCGCTCGAGCGCGCTTGCGAGCGCGACTTTCTCCTCGATGCGCATCGAGAATCCGGGGGCCTGTTCGCCGTCGCGGAGGGTCGTGTCGAAGATCGTCAGCACATTCGTCATGACGGCCAGTCTGCGGAGCGGCACGGGTAGAAGTCAAAGTTATAGTTTTTAGCTTAATAGTAATGATGCTTATTGACAGGAGGTGCGCCAGGGCGCAGAATCACCGCGCGTTCACGGCGTGAATTCACACCGGCGGCCCCGGACATGGCGGCGGCTTATCCGCCCCAGCTCGGGCCGCCCTCGGAGAGGCTGGACCTGCCGCGATGACACTCGAGGATCTGAAAGTCTTCGTCGCCGTGGCGACCGAGCGGAGTTTCTCGCGTGCGGCCCGCAAGCTGCGCCGGACCCAGCCGGCCATCAGCCAGGCCATCCGCAGGCTGGAAGATGGATCCGGCGAGCGACTGATCGATCGCGCCTCGCGCGATGGCCGGCTGACCGACGCCGGCAGCGTGCTGTTCGACTACGCGACGCGCCTGCTCACGCTCGCCCACGAGGCGACGGGCGCCGTGGGCGCGCTCCGCGACCTCCGGACGGGGCGCGTGACGATCGCGTCGAACGAAGGCGGTGTCTACGCCGTGCTGCCGGCCGTCGACGCCTTCGTCCGGCGTCACCCCGACCTGCGCGTGGACGTCCGGCGCCTGCCCGCCCGGCAGATCGCGCAGGAGGTGCTGCTGCGCACCGTGGACTTCGGCGTCCTCACGTTCAACCCGGCCGAGCGCGACCTGCTGTCGCTCGTGCTCGCCACCGACGAACTGGTGCTGCTCGTGAACCCGTCGCATCCGCTGGCGGGCCGCCCGGAGGTGACGATGGAGGAAATGGGCCGGCAGCCGGTCATCGCGCACAACGATCCGTCGCCGGCGCGCGACCGCGTGCTGCGGCTCTTCGAGGTGCGCCACGCGCCGTTGAACATCTGCATCTCGCTGCCGAGCATGGACGGGATCAAGCGCGCGGTCGAGGCCGGGCTGGGCGTGGCCCTGCTGCCGCGCCGATGCGCACAGCGGGAACTGGCCGGCGGCCAGCTCGTCGAGGTTCGCGTGCCCGAACTCCGCTCGCCGCGCCAGATCCGGTTCGTCTACCGCCGGAGCGGCGACCTGTCGCACGCCGCGCAGGCGTTCCTCGACGTCACGCGCGGCGTGGTTCAGGCGAAGCCGTCGAGGTAGGGCAGGCGCGCGGCCACCCGATCGATCGCGGCCGGATCCTCGAGGAGGCGCGCGACCGAATCCCACTCGCCGGTGAGGAGGGCGTCGCGCGCGGCGGCCGGCAGGCTGATCGCGATCGACCCGCCGTCCCACGCCGCGAGGCTCGCCGCGAGGTCGACGACCACGCGACGCCCCGGCGCATCCGCGATGGCCGTGTGAAGCGCCACGAGGTCGTCGCGCCGGGCCACCACGCATGCCAGGCCGATCCCGAGCGCATTCGACGCGAAGATGTCGGCGAACGACTCGCCGATGATGACCTCGAGGCCGCGCCGCCGGAGGGCCTGCGGCGCATGCTCGCGCGATGACCCACAGCCGAAGTTCGATTCGACGACGAGCACACGCGCACCGGCGCGGGCCGGCTCATCGAACGGATGCACGCGGCCCTCGCGCGCGGCCGCCACCCGATCGTCGGCAAACAGATGTGCCTCGAGTCCCTCGAAGGTGACGGCCTTCAGGAACCGGGCCGGCATGATCCGGTCCGTGTCAATGTCCGGACCGCGAAGGGAGATGGCCGTCCCGGCGATGCGGACAATGGCCGCGTTCGTCACGACGTGAGTCCGCTCCACGACCGCACGTCCACCAGCTCGCCCGCCACGGCCGCGGCGGCGACCATCGCCGGGCTCATGAGCAGCGTCCGGCCCGTCGGACTGCCCTGCCGCCCCCGGAAGTTCCGGTTCGAGGACGACGCGCAGACCTCGCGCCCGTTCAGCCGATCCGGATTCATGGCGAGGCACATCGAACATCCGGCCCGCCGCCACTCGAAACCCGCGTCCTGGAAAACCGCGGCGAGCCCCTCCGCTTCGGCCGCCCGGGCCACGGCCTGCGATCCGGGCACGACCAGGCCGCGAACATGCCGGGCCAGGCGGTGCCCCCGAACCAGGCGCGCAGCCTCGCGGAGGTCCGACAGCCGCGCATTGGTGCATGAGCCGACGAACGCGACGTCGATCCGCGTACCGATCATCGGCTGACCCGGCCGCAGACCCATGAAGGCGAGCGCCTCGACGAGGCTCGCCTGCGCGGCCGGATCGGCGCCGCGGTCGGGCACCCGGCCGTCGATGGGCACCGACTGGCCGGGGTTCGTGCCCCAGGTCACCGTCGGCGCAATGGCCGCAGCCGCTACCTGCACGACGTCGTCCCACCGGGCGTCCGGGTCGGACCTGAGGCCGTGCCACCACTGCCGGGCGCGCGCGAACCGCTCGCCGGCCGGGGCGAACCGCCGGCCGCGCAGGTACTCGAACGTGGTCTCGTCCGGATTGCAGTAGCCGACGCGCGCGCCGCCCTCGATCGACATGTTGCAGATGGTCATGCGCTCGTCCATCGACATGCGGTCGATCGCGTCACCGGCGTACTCGTACGCGAATCCCGTCCCGGCATGCACGCCCAGCCGGTTGATGATGGCCAGGATGACGTCCTTTGCGTACACACCGGGCGACAACCGGCCGTGGATGTCGATCCGGCGCGTCTTCATCGGCGCCATCGCCAGCGTCTGCGAGGCCAGCACGTCGCGCACGGCGGTCGTCCCGATGCCGAACGCCAGTGCGCCGAACGCGCCGTGCGTCGACGTGTGGCTGTCGCCGCACGCGATCGTCATCCCGGGCTGCGTCAGCCCGAGTTCTGGCCCGATCACATGGACGATGCCCTGCGCGCCGCTGGCCGGGTCGAAGAGCGGGATGCCGTGCGTGCGGCAATTCTCTTCGAGCGCGGCGGTCATCGTTTCGGCCATGCCATCGGCAAAGGGCCGCACCTGGGGCCCGGTAGGAATGATGTGGTCGATCGTGGCGAACGTCCGGTCCGGGCGCGTCACACGCCACTGGCGGGCGTCGAGGTCGGCAAATGCCTGCGGGCTCGTGACCTCGTGCACGAGATGGAGGCCGACGAAGAGCTGTGTCTGCCCGTTCGGCAACCGTCGCACGGTGTGCAGGTCCCAGACCTTCTCGAAGAGCGTCCGCGCCATCGCGGATCGATGCTACCAGCCGGACGAGGCGAACACCGAGCGTGATGCGGGCATGCGCGTGGCTTATATCCGGCGCTCGATGGGGCAACGACTCTGGACGGCGCTCGCCGAAGACGCGAATGATATCCTCACGGCAGCCCCAAGCGCCCAGCACCTGATCTTCTGATGGACCTTCTGTCGGCTCTCAATCCCGCCCAGCGCGAGGCCGCCACGCACACGACCGGGCCGCTCCTGATCCTGGCCGGCGCCGGGTCCGGCAAGACCCGCGTCATCACGATCCGGATTGCGCACCTCATTGCCGAACGCCACGCGCACCCGGGCGAGGTGCTGGCCGTCACCTTCACCAACAAGGCAGCCGAAGAAATGCGCTCGCGGGTGGAGCAGGTGCTCGGCGCCGACTGCCGGCAGGTATGGCTGTCGACCTTCCACGCCCTCTGTGCCCGCCTGCTGCGCCGCGAGGCGCCGGCGCTCGGCCTGCCGCGCGACTTCGTCATCTACGACTCGTCGGACCAGCTGGCCGTCGTCAAGCAGGCCATGCGCGCCCTCGACGTCGACGACAAGTTCATCCCTCCGCGCGCCGCCCTCTCCCGGATCAGCCAGGCGAAAAACCGCATGGAGACGCCCGAGGCGCTGCGTGCCAACGGCTGGAGCCTGCGCGACCAGCAGATCAGCCGCATCTACGACATCTACCTCCAGACGCTCCGCGAGGCCAACGCGCTCGACTTCGACGACCTGCTGCTCCGCACGGTGGAACTCTGCGACCGGCACGACCATATCCGCGAGTTCTACGCGCGCAAGTTCCGCTACGTGCTCGTCGACGAGTACCAGGACACGAACCGGCCGCAGTACCTGCTGATCCGGCACCTGTCGGGCATCCACCGCAACCTGTGCGTCGTGGGCGACCCGGACCAGTCCATCTACCGCTGGCGCGGCGCCGACCTCCGGAATATCCTCGACTTCGAGCGCGACTACGGCGACGCGCGCATCGTCAAGCTGGAACAGAATTACCGCTCGACCCAGATCATCCTCGACGCGGCCACCGCCGTCATCAGCCGGAACCGCAGCCGCAAGGACAAGCGGCTCTGGACCGATCAGGCCGGCGGCGAGCGCATCCTCTACGTCCGCTCGGCCGACGAGATCGAGGAGGCCGACTTCATCACGCGGACGATCCGGATGGCGCTGGCCACAAAACCCGGGGCGATGCTGGCCGTGCTGTACCGGACCAACGCGCAATCACGCGCCATCGAAGACGCGCTCATGCGCGAAGCGGTCGCCTACCGGATCATCGGCGGCGTCCGCTTCTACGAGCGCCGGGAAATCAAGGACACGCTCGCCTACCTGCGCCTGGCGATCAACCCGCACGATGACGTCAGCTTCCGCCGGGTCGTCAACGTACCGGCGCGCGGCATCGGCAAGGGCGTGCTCGACACGCTCGCGCAGGTGGATCCCGGCGGCGAGGCCGACGCCTCGACGCCGCTCCTCGCGGCCGCGCCCGGCGGCCCGGCCGCACCGCGGTCGCTCTGGACCCGGCTCGAGATCGCCATCGCCGGTCGCGTGGCCACCCCGCGCGCCACGACGGCGCTCAGGGGGTTTCACGACCTCGTGGTCGGCCTCACGGCCGACGCCGCACGCGAGCCGGTCTCGACGGTCATGAGCCTCGTGCTCGACAAGTCGGGTTACCTCCAGCAGCTTCGCGACGAACGCAACGAAGAGGCCGAGGCGCGCATCGAGAACCTCATGGAACTGGTGTCGGCCGCGCGCGAATACGAGGGCCGCGACGACGACCCGACGCTTGGCGGGTTCGTCGATCGGCTCTCGCTTCTCTCCGAGGCCGACGAGGGCAACGGGGCCGTCGACGCCCGCGTCTGGCTGATGACGATGCACGCGGCCAAGGGCCTCGAGTTCCCCACCGTCATCGTCGCCGGCATGGAAGAGGGGCTCTTTCCCCACTCGCGGTCAACCGAGGATGCCGAGGAGATCGAAGAGGAACGCCGCCTCTGCTACGTGTGCCTGACGCGGGCGCGCGAGCGGCTCGTGCTGACCGGCGCGGCCCGGCGGCGCGTGTTCGGCGAGTACACGCCCAGTGAGCCGTCGCGGTTCCTCGACGAGATTCCGGCCGAGCTCGTCGATCGTATCGAGCCGGTCGTGCCGCCCCGGTGGCACGAGTCGTCGGCCGGGTTTCGCCAGCCATCCGGCAGGCCGCGACGCACCGAGAGTCCGGCGTTCGCCTACGAGGACGAAGACCAGTCGTCGGCGGGACTCCGCAGCGGGATGCGCGTCCGCCACAGCCAGTTCGGCGTCGGCACGGTCACGGCCGTCGAGGAGCACGGCGACGACTTCAAAGTGACGGTCCGCTTCGCCGCGTCGGGCACGAAGAAACTGCTGGCCAGCTACGCGAAGCTGGAGAGAGCCTGAACGGACTGGTCTCAGTCTTCGGGTTCGGTCAGCGTGGCGATCGACACCAGGCGGTCACCCCCGGCCAGATCCATGAGCCTGACGCCCTGCGTGTCGCGGCCGATCGGCCGGAGATCCCTCGTGTGCATGCGGATGATCTGGCCCTGCTCGGTCACGAGCAGGAGTTCGTCGCGGTCGCTGACGCAGGCGATGCCCACGACGGGCCCGTTGCGGTCGCTCGTCTGCACGTTCTTGAGCCCGATGCCGCCGCGGGTCTGCCGCCGGTACTCACTGACGTCGGTGCGCTTGCCGTAGCCGTTCTCGCACACGGTGAGGAGCGTCGCCTCGTCGGTGACCACCTCCATCGCCACGACGCGATCGCCCGAGCGGAGCTGGACGCCGCGCACGCCCTGCGCCGTCCGGCCCATCGGCCGCACGTCGCCTTCGGCAAAGCGGATCGCCATGCCGTTGCGCGTGCCAATCACGAGGTCCTTGACGCCGTCGGTCTCGGCCACCGCAATCACCCGGTCGTCGTCGCCCACCTGGATGGCGATGATCCCGGCCGCACGGGGATTCGAGAAGGCCTTGAGATCGGTCTTCTTGATCGTGCCATCCTCGGTGCCCATGACGATGAAGCGCTCGTTCTCTTTTTCGGGGAAGGCCTGGACGCGCAGGAGCGCGGCCATCTTCTCGCCGTCGTCCATATTGACGAGGTTGGCGATGGACTTTCCCTTGCTGCTGCGGCTGACGTCCGGCACGTCGTAGACGCGCAGCCAGTAGCACCGGCCGCGGTCCGAGAAGATCAGCAGGTAGGCGTGCGTGTTGGCGATGAACAGGTGCCGGACGGCGTCTTCCTCGCGCGTCTGCATGCCGATGAGGCCCTTGCCGCCGCGCCGCTGCTTCCGGTAGGCGTCGAGCGCCGTCCGCTTGATGTACCCCGTCCCGGTGGCGGTGATGACGACGTCCTCGTCGGCGATGAGATCCTCGACGCGGAACTCGCCGCTCTCCTCGATGATGTCGGTCCGGCGTGCGTCGCCGTACGTCTCACGAATCGCCGCGAGCTCGGAGACGACGACCTCCATCAGCAGCGCGTCGCGCGAGAGAATCTCCCGCAGCCGCTCGATCGTCTTGACGAGCTCGGCCAGTTCGTCGAGCACCTTCTGGCGTTCGAGGCCGGTCAGCCGCTGGAGCTGCAGGTCCAGGATGGCCTGCGCCTGAATCGTCGTCAGCCCGAAGCTGGTCATCAGGCCGGCCCGCGCGTCGGCCGGGTTCTTCGAGGCCCGGATGAGCGCGATGACCGCGTCGAGGTGATCGAGGGCGATCCGGAGGCCTTCGAGGATGTGGGCGCGGGCCTCGGCCTTGCGCAGCTCGAACTCGATCCGCCGGCGCACCACCTCGCGCCGGAACTCGATGAAGTGCTCGACCAGGTCGACCAGCCCGAGCACCTGCGGCCGCCCCTGCGCAATCGCCAGGAGCGTGATGCCGTAGCCCATCTGCAGCTTCGTGTGCTTGTACAGATTGTTGAGCACCACGTCGGGCAGCTCGCCGCGCTTGAGCTCGATGACGATCCGCATGCCGTCGCGGTCCGACTCGTCGCGGATGTCCGAGATGCCGTCCAGCCGCTTGTCGCGCACGAGCTGCGCGATGTCGCTGATGAGGCTCGCCTTGTTGACCTGATAGGGAATCTCGTTGATGACGATCGAGATGCGCTCGGTCTTCGGATGCTCCTCGGTGACCGCCTTGCCGCGGACGACGACATTGCCGCGGCCGTCGAGGTACGCCCGCACGATGCCGGCCCGGCCGACGATCGTGCCGCCCGACGGAAAGTCGGGGCCGGGAATCGCCTGGAGCAGCGCCCGCACCTTTTCCTCGCGCGGGGCGTGCCGCCGCTCGATGACGGCCATGACGCCGTCGAGCACCTCGCGCATGTTATGCGGCGGAATGCTCGTCGCCATGCCGACGGCGATGCCCGTCGAACCGTTGACCAGCAGGTTCGGAAACGGCGCCGGGAAGACCGTCGGTTCCTCGGTCGTCTCGTCGAAGTTCGGACGGAAGTCGACCGTGTCCCGGTCGAGGTCGGCCATCAACGCCTCGGCGAGCGGCGCCAGCCGGGCTTCGGTGTAACGGTAGGCGGCCGGCGGGTCGCCGTCGATCGAGCCGAAGTTGCCCTGGCCGTCGACCAGGGTGTAGCGCATGCTGAAGTCCTGCGCCAGCCGGACGAGCGTGTCGTAGGCCGGCACATCGCCGTGCGGATGGTAGTTGCCGATGACCTCGCCGACGATCTTCGCGCACTTGCGATACGCGCGGTTCGACGCGAGGCCCATCTGCCGCATCGCGTACAGCACGCGCCGGTTGGCCGGCTTCAGGCCGTCGCGAACGTCCGGCAGGGCGCGCCCGTTGATTACGCTCATCGCGTAATCCATGTACGAGCGCTTCATCTCGTCTTCGATGTGGACCGGGAGCAGCGGATTAGATGTCAAGGTTCTTCACGTCCAGCGCATGGTCTTCGATGAATTTCCGGCGGGGCTCGACCTGGTCGCCCATCAGTGTCGTGAACATCAGGTCGGCTTCGGTGTGGTCTTCGGCGCGCACCTGCAGGAGCGTGCGGCGGGCCGGGTTCATCGTGGTATCCCACAACGTGTCCGGATTCATCTCGCCGAGGCCCTTGTAGCGGTTCACGGTCAGGCCGCGCCGGCCCGCGGCGATGAAAAACTCCACGAGCTCGTCGAGCGACTCCACACGCCGGTCGGCCTCGCGTCCGGCCCTGGGCGCCGGGGCCGCGCCGTCGGCCTCGGCCGGTTCGTCGGCCTCGGCCCGGGCCGCGGTGCGAATCGTCACCGGCCCGGCCAGCAGTTCACGCACGTGCTGGTAGGCCGACATCAGCGTGCGGAACTCGCCCGTCGTCACAAAGTCCAGGTCGAGCCGGTGGCGCCGCGAGTAGCCGGCCGACCGATCCTCGAGCTCGAGCGCCAGCGCCTGATGCTCCGAGTCGTCGACGACGGTGGCGGTCACGTCGGGCGACGTCAGGTGCCGGCCGAGCGCCTCGATGACGCCGCGGTCGGCCCAGAACGTCCGATCGCGGGCCCCGCCTTCGAGCAGGGCGAGCACGGCCTTGCGCGACGGTCCGCGGCGCTCGACCACCTGCAGGTACTTGCGGAACGCCATCAGGTGTTCGAGCCGCTTCTCGAGCGCGAGGCCGGCGATCTCGGTGCCGGAGGCCAGCACGAGCGTCCGCGACTCGGCCGCCCGGCCAATCAGGAACGCCTCCAGGTCGCGTTCGTCCTTGATGAACGTCTCCTGCCGGCCGCGCTTGGCCCGAAAGAGCGGCGGTTGCGCGATGTGGATGTGCCCCCGGTCGACCAGTTCGCGCATCTGCCGGTAGAAGAACGTGAGCAGCAGCGTGCGGATGTGCGATCCGTCGACGTCGGCGTCGGTCATGATGATGACGCGGTGGTAGCGCAGCTTCGACGCATCGAACTCGTCTTCGCCGATGCCGCATCCGAGCGCCGCGATGAGCGTGCGGATCTCCTCGTGGCCCAGCATCTTGTCGAAGCGCGCCTTTTCGACGTTCAGGATCTTGCCCTTGATCGGCAGCACGGCCTGGAACTTCCGGTCGCGGCCCTGCTTGGCTGACCCGCCGGCCGACTCGCCCTCGACGATGTAGATCTCGCACTTGGCCGGATCGCGTTCCTGGCAGTCGGCCAGCTTGCCGGGCAGCGCCATGTTGTCGAGCGCGCCCTTGCGGCGCACCAGATCGCGCGCCTTGCGCGCCGCCTCGCGCGCGAGCGCCGCATCGACAGCCTTCAGGATGATCTTCTTCGCCACCGACGGGTTCTCTTCGAGGAACGCCCCCAGCCGATCGTTGACGATGCCCTCGACGGTCCCCTTGACTTCGGTGTTACCGAGCTTGGTCTTGGTCTGCCCCTCGAACTGCGGCTGCGGGATCTTGACCGAGATCACCGCCGTCATGCCCTCGCGCACGTCGTCGCCGCTGACGCTGTCGGTGAGCTTCTGCGCCAGGTTGTTCCGGGTGGCGTAGTTGTTGATCGTGCGCGTCAGCGCGGCCCGGAAGCCGGATAGGTGCGTGCCGCCCTCGGTCGTGTTGATGTTGTTGGCGAAGCTGTAGGTCGTCTCCGAGTAGCCGTCGTTCCACTGGAGCGCAATCTCGACGATGGTCCCGTCGCGCTCGCCGGTCATCAGGATGGGCGCGTCGTTGATGGGGGTCCGGTTCTTGTTCAGGAACTCGACGAACTCGCGGATGCCGCCCTCGTAGACGAAGTCGTGCCGCTTGCCGTCCCGCTCGTCCTCGATGACGATCGTGACACCGGCGTTCAGGAACGCCAGTTCGCGCAACCGCTGCGAGAGCGTCTCGAAGGTGTACTCCGTCGTCTCGAAAATTTCCGGATCCGGCTTGAATGTGATCTTGGTCCCGCGCTTCTCGGTGGTGCCGGTGACGAACAGATCCCCACCCGGGACCCCGCGGGCGAACCGCTGCTGGTGCACGTGGCCGTTGCGCCAGATCTCGAGTTCGAGCCACTCCGACAGCGCATTGACCACCGAGATGCCGACGCCGTGCAACCCGCCCGAGACCTTGTAGGCCGCGTTCTCGAACTTGCCGCCGGCATGGAGAACGGTCATCACGACCTCGGCCGCCGACCGGCCGCTCTCGTGCATGTCGGTCGGGATGCCGCGGCCGTCGTCGACTACCGTGACCGATCCGTCGATGTGAATCGTGACGCTGATGTTGCGGCAGAAGCCGGCCAGCGCCTCGTCAATCGAGTTGTCGACGGCCTCGTACACCAGGTGATGGAGCCCGATCGGGCCGGTCGATCCGATGTACATCGCCGGCCGCTTGCGGACGGCGGACAGGCCTTCGAGGACCTTGATCTTGTCGGCGCCGTAGTCGTCGGCGGCCGCGGCGCCGCCGGCGGGCCCGGCAACCAGATCCGGGCGGGGCGGAATGGAAGACGAATTGGACACGAATCAGACCCGCATCGGCATGATGACGTAGACGTAGTCGTAGCCCTCGGCGCCAATGGGTTTGATGACGGCCTGGCTCATCTCGTCCTTGAACTCCAGTTGCACCGATTCGGTCTCGACCACGCTCAGGAAATTGTCGACGTAGTCGGCGTTGAAGCAGATCTGCGCGCCCGGGCCACTGTAATCGACCGGCAGCACCTCGTGGGCCTCGCCCACTTCAGGCGTGCTCGACGTGATCTCCACCTGGTCTTTGCCGACGACGAACTTGACGGCTTTCGACCGCTCGTTCGACAACAGCCGGACGCGGCGAACCGCGGCCGCCAGCCGATCCCGATCGAAGTCGATCCGCTTGTCGTTCGACTTCGGAATCACGCGCTCGTAGGCCGGAAAGTTCGCGTCGATCTTGCGCGAGATGAGCAACCGGGCGCCGGCCCGGAAGAACAGGTGGTTTTCGCCCTGGGCGAACTCCACGGCCTCGACGCCGTCGATGAGCCGGGCCACTTCGTTCAGGGTCTTGCGCGGCAGCAGGACGTCGGTCTTGACGCCGGCACCGGGCGACTCCGGAATGCTGACATACGCCAATCGATGCCCGTCGGTCGCCACCATCGTCATCGCATCCGGGCGCAGGACGAGCTGCGCGCCGTTCAGGAAATACCGCGTGTCCTCGCTCGTGATTGCAAAGCGCGTGTGCGAGATCAGCCGCTTGACCGCTGCGGCCGGCAGCGTGGCTTCGGTGGTGCCGCTGTCCTGGGGCGGCGTCGGAAACTCGCTTGCCGGCAGCGTCTGGATGCGCGACTCGAACCGGTCGGCCGAGATGACGACGCTCTTGCCGCCCTTCTCCTCGGCGACGCGAATCTCCGTCTCGGGCAGCGCACCGACAATCTCGAATAGTTTCTTGGCGGGCAGCGTCAGCGTCCCGGGCTTGCTGACCGTCGCATCACAGCGGCTCCGGAGCCCGACGTCGAGATCGGTCGCGAGGAGCGCAATGCCGTCGGCTGTCGCGTCGAGGAGCACGTTGGCCAGGATCGGGATCGTGTTCTTGCGCTCGACGATGCCCTGGAGGAGAGAGAGTTCCTTCAGTAGGTCGTTCTTGCGGACGACGAATTCCATGGGCAGGGCAACCTCGTGTGCATCTCCCGCATTCGGGCGGGGATCCGGTTGTCTCTCAAGAGATCAAGAAAGACAGAAGATTATAACAACAATAAGGGCCTGTTGGCATCCCAAACATCCGCCCTAACCGGTTTAATTTCAGCATTTTAGGCTGTGGACGGATCTGTGGACCGCACGCTCGGGCCCCGGCGGTACCGCTGCGGAAAAACCCGCTGACCGATTCGGTCCACAGCCGTGCACAGCCGGCCCCTGTGGAAAACCGAGGACCCCGCTGAATCAGCCCGATTCTTCAGCGGAATGACTCGGTCAGGGTGTTGAGAAGGTTGTGGAACGCCGTGTCGTTCTTGCGCAGTTGTTCGACCTTGCGAATCGAGTGAATGACCGTCGAGTGGTGCTTGCCGCCGAAGCTCTTGCCGATCTCGGGCAGCGACGCGCGCGTGAGGGCCTTGCAGAGATACATGGCGACCTGCCGCGGCATGGCGATGGACTTCGAGTTGTTGCGCGACTTCAGGTCCACCAACTTCAACTGGTAGTAGTCGGCCACGAACTTCTGGATCATGTCGATCGTCACGGCCCGGTCTTCGTTCCGGAGGACGTCGCGCAGGACTTCCTGGGCGAGCGACATCGAGATGGCCATGCCGGTAAGAGACGCGTAGGCCAGCAGCCGGATGAGCGACCCTTCCAGTTCCCGGATGTTCGACTTGATCCGGTTGGCGATGTAGAGCGCGACGTCGTCGGGAAGCGGCACCCCTTCGGCGTCGGCCTTGCGCTTGAGAATCGCCACTTTTGTCTCGAGATCCGGGGCCTGCAGATCCGCGATCAGGCCCCATTCGAAGCGGCTGCGCAGGCGTTCCTCGAGTTCGCTGATCTGGTGCGGCGGACAGTCGCTGCTGAGCACGATCTGCTTCTGTGCATCGTGCAGCGCGTTGAACGTGTGGAAGAACTCGGTCTGCGTCCGTTCCTTGCCGACGATGAACTGGATGTCGTCGACGAGCAGCACGTCGACGCCACGGTAGCGCTCGCGGAATTCCAGGATGCGATCGTAACGGATGGCGTTGATGACCTCGTTCATGAAGCGCTCGGCTGAGATGTAGGTGAGCTTCAAGCCCGGGCTGTGCGTGAGCACGTAGTGGCCGATGGCGTGCATCAGGTGCGTCTTGCCGAGCCCCACGCCGCCGTAGAGAAACAGCGGGTTGTACGAGCGCGAGGGCGCTTCGGCGACGGCGCGGCAGGCCGCGTGCGCAAACTGATTCGACGCGCCGACGATGAACGTGTCGAACGAGTAGCGCGGGCTGAGCCCCGACAGATCGATCGAGGCAGCCGGCGCCACGGCCGGCGCGTCGGGCGCCGGCTGAACGGCCTCGGCCCCTGGAGCGGGCGGGGCCTGGCCGCCGGCCGACTCGTCGATGAATTCGAGGAGGGCGCCCGCCCGGCCCACTTCGGCCAGAGCCTCCTTGATGACGCCGGCGTAGTGCTTGGTGAGCCAATCCACCACCAGTGGGTCGGCCACTTTCACCTGAATGGCCGCACCCGTGTCGGCCACGAACGACGTCTGCCGGAACCACGTGAAGTAGCTGTACCGGTTGACTTTGGTCTCGATGCGTCCGAGCACATCGTCCCAGATGGTTCCGCCCATGGTCGAACTCCGGGCCGTAAAGCCTTTGAAATCAAGTATTTATAAACATGACTCGGCCGAACATTCGGATTTCCACAGGTTTTTCCACAGATGTGGAAAAGTGACTGACCTCCCCGGTGCCCGGCGTGGAGCCCGCGAATCTACCACAGGATAAGGCCGGCGAGTCGATTGACACGGTTTTGACCCGTCCGCTACGATTCAAGTTTCTCCAGGGTGCATGGGCGCCCGGCCGGGAGTCACATGAAACGCACCTACCAACCGAATCGCCGCCGTCGCCGCCGGACCCATGGCTTCCTCGTGCGGATGCGCTCGAAGAACGGCCGCATCGTGCTCAAGCGCCGCCGGGCGAAGGGCCGCAAGCGCCTGAGCGTTTCCTCCTCGTAGCCGGCGGCTGTGGAATCGCCGCCCTCCGGTGCGCGTGCAACTCTCCGCAACGCGCCGGCATCCGATGTCACACACGTTTGGCCGCGGGGTCAGGCTTTCGACGCGCGCCGAGTACACCGCCGTCCAGGACGCCGGCCGGCGGGTGTCCGGTCGGTATCTGACGCTCCTGGGCCGGTCGAACGGCCTGGGCCGCGATCGCCTGGGCATCATTGCATCGCGCCGCGTGGGTGGCGCCGTCGTGCGCAACCGCGCCAAGCGCCGGCTGCGCGAGATCTTCCGGCGGGAGGCGCCTGAGGCCGTGCGCGACGACCGTCCGACCGTTGACTTCGTGGCGATTGCCCGCAAGGAACTCGCCGGCGCGCCGTTTGCCGACGTTGACGCCGACGTGCGCGCGGCGTTCGGCAAGCTGCGGAACCTGATCCGATGACCTCGATTTCCGTGCGTGCCGCGCTCGCCCTGGTGCACGCCTACCAATTGCTCATCAGCCCGTTCACGGGTGGCGCCTGCCGGTTCGAACCGTCATGCTCGCAGTACGCGCTCGACGCGATCGCGTCGCATGGCGCGTGGCGCGGTCTCGTGCTGGCGTTCACCCGCCTGGCGCGCTGCCATCCGTTTGCGCGGCCGGGGTTCGATCCGGTGCCGCCGCGGACCGATACCCACTGATCGAGCGCAAGCGACCACAATGGAGAAACGCGTCTTTCTTGCCATCTTTCTTTCCTTCCTGGTTCTCGCGATCTATCAGTCGTACATCGTCCCGCCAGCGGCGCCCGTCGATCGGCCCGAGGCGGCCACCGGCGTGCCGGGCACGTCCGGACCGGCCGGCGCGGCGCCCGCGGCCGGCGTCACGCCCACGCTCGAACCGGCGCCCTTCGTGCCGACGGCCGAGCCGCTCGTCGCCGACACCCGGGCGCGCGACATCGTGGTCGAAACCGACGCGGTGCGCGCGGTGTTTTCCACGGCCGGCGCCGTGCTGACGAGCTGGCAGTTGAAGCACTATCTCGACGCGGACGGCCAGCCGTTCGAGCTGGTGCCCCAGCACGTTCCGGCCGCGTTGCCGCGGCCATTCACGCTCACGACCGATGACGAGGCGCTGTCGACCGTGCTCGCGCGCGCGCTGTACGAGCCGAGCGAGTCCGGGTTGTCGCTGGGCTCGTCACCCGGCACGCTGAGCTTCGTCTATCGCGATGCCTCGGGGCTGAACGCGCGCAAGACGTTTCACTTCCAGCCCGAAGGCAAGCGCTACCTGCTGCACGTCGAGGCGGCCGTCGACGTCGGCGCCATTGCGCGGCCGCTCGTGCTCTCGTGGGGCCCGGCACTCGGACGCGGCTCTCACGAGAACGGCGGCCAGTACATCATCGCGCGCGCGCTCGTGCACCGCGACGGCGGCGTCGACCGCCTGTACGAGGACGACCTGCTGGCCGAGCCCCGCATCGCGGCGCCCTTTCGCTTCGCCGGCGTCGAAGACCACTATTTCCTGACCGCGGTCATGCGGCCGGAAACCTCGACCGTCGAGGTGGCCATGACGCCGATCACCCTGGCGCCAGTGCCGCCGGCCGCGCTTGACATGCCGCCCGGCCCCGACCGCCAGTTCGTGACGCTCGCCGTCAGCACGCCCGGCGCCACGACGCTGCCCTTCTTCCTCGGCCCGAAGGACATCGAGGAACTGCGCGCGGTCGACCCGCAGCTGGCGCTCGCGATCGACTTCGGCATCTTCGCCGCGCTCATCGTCCCGCTGCTCCAGGCCCTCAAGTGGATCTACGCGCAGGTCGGCAACTACGGCTGGGCGATCGTCATCCTGACGATCCTCATCAACCTCGCGATCTTCCCGCTCCGGCATCGCAGCATGGTGTCGATGAAGAAGATGCAGGCGCTGCAGCCGGCCGTCAAGGCCATCCAGGAGCGCTACGCGAAGTACAAGCTGACCGATCCCGAGCGCGGCAAGATGAACACCGAGATGATGGCCCTCTACAAGCAGAAGGGCGTCAACCCGGCCAGCGGCTGCCTGCCGATGCTCCTGACGATGCCCATCCTGTTCGCGTTCTACTCGCTGCTCTCGGTGGCGATTGAACTCCGCAGCGCGCCGTTCCTCGGCTGGATCACGGATCTGTCGGCGCCCGATCCGAGCTACATCACGCCACTCCTGATGGGCGCCAGCATGATGCTGCAGCAGCACATGATGCCGACCACGGCCGACCCGGCCCAGCGGCGCATCTTCATGATGATGCCCGTCATCTTCACCGTGATGTTCCTGTGGTTCCCGTCGGGCCTGGTCCTCTACTGGCTGGTCAGCAACCTCATGGCCATCGGCCAGCAGCTCATCACCAACCGGATCATCGACGGGCCGAAACCGGCGACGGCCATCGCCAGCCCCGGCAACAAGGGCGCCGGAAAGTCGTAGGAGGCGTGACATGACCGCAGACCTCGACACCCAGGTCATCGATTTTCTGCGCCAGGTCGTGGGCGCCATGGGACTGCCCCTCGACATCGACGTCGAGGAAGGCGCCGACCACGTCCGCCTGAACCTGTCGGGCGACGAGGCCGACGTGCTCCTGCGCCGCAAGGGCGAAGCGCTCGACGCCCTGCAGGTCGTCGTCAACACCGCGTTCCGGCGCGATGCCCGCGGCGACCGCCACTACGTCGTCGATGCGCTGGGCTTCCGCAAGGCCAAGGACACCGAGTTGCGACAGATGGTCGAGCTCTTGATGGACAAGGCGCGACAGACGGGCGTGCCCCAGGAGATTGGCCCCCTGAACCCCTACGCCCGCCGGCTCGTGCACCTGCGCGTGGCCGACGATCCGGAACTGACGTCGGACAGCATCGGTGACGCGTTCCTGAAGACCGTGGTGATTTCCAGGAACTAGCGAACACGGTCGGGGACGGCTGACCCCGACACCCCGACACCCGACCCGTGAGCGACTTTGACACGTCCGACACCATCGTCGCCGTTGCCACGCCCCACGGGCATGGCGGCATCGGCGTCGTGCGCGTCGCCGGTCCGGACGCGCGGGCCATCGTCGTTCGCCTCGTCCGGCTCGACGCGCCGCTCGAGCCGCGGCGCGCGACGTTCGCGCGCATCGTCGACACGACCCGGGCCGGAGACGCCGCGCCGGGCGCCACGCTCGACCAGGTCGTCGTCACCTGGTTTCAGGCTCCGCAGTCGTATACCGGCGACGATGTCGTCGAGATCAGCGGTCATGGCAGCCCGGTGCTCGTGCGGGCGATCGTCGAACGGGTGATGGCTGCCGGCGCACGGCTGGCCGAGCCCGGTGAGTTCACGCTGCGCGCCTACCTGAATGGACGGATCGACCTCGTGCAGGCCGAGGCGGTCGCCGATCTGGTCCATGCCGTCACGCCGCTCCAGGCCCGCGCGGCGATGGACCAGCTCGAAGGCACGCTGACTTCGGCGATTGGCCGCATCGACACGCGGCTGTTCGACCTGGCCGCCCGGCTCGAGGCGTCGCTCGACTTTCCCGACGAGGGCTTCCACTTCATCACGCGCGACGAGGCGTCGCGCGAGCTCGGGGCGGCCATTGCGGCGCTCGAGGACCTGGCCCGCGCCGGCCGCGTGGGCCGCGTCGTGCGCGAAGGCCGAATGGTGGCCATCGTCGGGCCGCCGAACGCCGGCAAGTCGAGCCTGTTCAACGCCCTGATCGGCGCCGGTCGTGCGATCGTCACCGAGATTGCCGGCACGACGCGCGACCTGGTCACCGAGCGCGTGGATATCGGCGGCCTGCCGGTCACGCTCGTCGACACGGCCGGCATTCGCGAGGCCCGCGACCCGGTCGAGGCCGAAGGCGTCACCCGCACGCACGAGGCGCAGCAGGTGGCCGCGCTACGGCTCGTGCTCGTCGATCGATCGGCTCCGCCCGAGCGGGCCGCGCTCGAGGTCGTGGCCGCCACGCCCCTTCCCCGCGTCGTGGTCTTCACCAAGTGCGATCTGCCGGCCGCCGACCGCGAGGGATCGCCCGACGCAGTCGTCGAGGTGTCGGCCAGGACCGGCGCGGGGCTCGACAAGCTGCGCGACGAGATCGTGCGGGCGCTGACAGACCGCGAGGAACTCCGCGACGTACCGGCGATTTCGAACGTGAGGCACCTGGCGCTGGTCGAGCACGCGCGCGCGGCCGCCTCAGGGGCGCGTGCCGAACTCGACGCCGGCGCCACCGAGGAACTGGTGCTGGCTGAACTGACGGCGGCCCGCCACGCGCTCGAACAGATCACCGGCACGCGATCGGCCGACGATATGCTGGAGCACATCTTCAGCCGTTTCTGCGTGGGGAAATGAACCGGGCCGATGGATCTTGACGTCGTCGTTGTCGGGGCCGGCCACGCCGGCGTCGAGGCCGCCTGGGCCGCCGCCCGGCTCGGCTGTCGCGTGGGCCTCTGCACGCTCTCGCGCGACACGGTCGCGCTCATGCCCTGCAACCCGGCGATCGGGGGCACGGCCAAGGGCCATCTCGTCCGCGAGATCGACGCGCTCGGCGGTCTGATGGGCCGGGCCATCGACGCCACCGGGATCCAGTTCAAGCTGCTCAACCGCAGCCGCGGGCCGGCCGTCTGGTCGCCGCGCGCGCAGGCCGACAAGCGGCGTTACGGCCGCTGGGTTCGCGCGGCGCTCGAAGCCGAGCCGAACATCACGTGGCTGGTCGGCCGCGCCGGCCGCATCCTGACCACGGGCGGCCGCCTGTCGGGACTCGCGTTCGAGGACGGGAGCGCCCTGCGTTGCCGCGCGCTCGTCGTGACGGCCGGCACGTTCCTGAACGGCCTCGTCCACGTCGGCGACGAGCGGCACCCGGCCGGCCGGGCCGGCGAACCGCCAAGCCGCGACCTGGCAGATTCCCTGGCCGGCGTGGGATTCGAGATGGGACGGCTCAAGACCGGCACGCCGCCCCGTCTGGATCGGACGACGATCGACTTCTCGCGCTTCCAGGTCGAGCGCGGCGACGACCCCATCGTCCCCCTGTCGTTTGTGACCCGCGAGCTCCGGCGCGAGCAGGTCGTCTGCCACGTGCTGCACACGACCGACGAGGTGCACGCGCTCGTGCGCGCCAACATCGCGCGGTCGCCGCTCTACAACGGCCGCATCACCGGCGTCGGGCCGCGCTACTGTCCGTCGCTCGAAGACAAGGTGATGCGCTTTCCCGACAAGGAACGCCACCAGCTCTTTCTCGAGCCCGAGGGCGTCGACGTCGACGAGATCTACGTCAACGGCCTGTCGATGAGCCTGCCGCGCGACGCGCAGGAGGCGATCGTGCGCGCGCTGCCGGGACTCGAGCGCGCCGTGCTGCTGCGGCACGCCTACGCGGTCGAGTACGACTTCATCCAGCCGACCGAACTCGACCGCTCGCTCGAGGCGAAGCGGCTGCCGGGCCTGTTCCTGGCGGGCCAGGTCAACGGCACGTCGGGCTACGAGGAGGCGGCCGCACAGGGTATCGTCGCCGGGCTCAACGCCGCGCGCGTCGTGCGCGGGCGGCCGCCGGTGACGATCGGGCGTGACGAGGCCTACATCGGCATTCTCGTCGACGACCTCGTCACCCGCGGCTGCCTCGAGCCGTACCGCATGTTCACCTCGCGCGCCGAACACCGGCTTCGCCTGCGGATCGACAACGCCGACCTGCGGCTGACGCCGCTCGGGCGGGACGTCGGCCTCGTCGACCAGGCGCGATGGACGGCGTTCGAGGCGCGGCGGGCGCGCCTCGAGCGCAACCGCACGGCTGCCGAACGGACGCGCATCGTCGTCGACGGCCAGGCGATGACCGTGTCGCAGGCGCTCGGCCGGCCACCGGTGACGATCGACGACGTCGCGCGGCTGGGCTTTGTGGCCGAGGCCGACGCCGAGGCGCGGCATCTCGACGAGTCGACGCTCGTCGCCGAGTTCAAGTATCGCGGCTACCTGCGGCGGCACGAGGCGCAGTGGGCCCGGGTGATCGCGCAGGAGCAGGTCGCGATTCCGCCGGGCTTTGCCTACGCCGGGATCGCGGGGCTGTCGGCCGAGGCCGCCGAGCGGCTGGCGACGGTGCGTCCCGCGACGATCGGGCAGGCCGCGCGCGTTCCTGGTGTCACGGCGGCGGCCGTGGCGATTGTGGCGGCGCGCGTCGCGCGGAGCGGGCGGCCAGGGCCGGCTGCAGGCGGTCGTTTCGCCGCTGCCGAGTGACTCGGCCGGCGCCGCTGGCCTTCCGGGTGCGCCGGGCGGATACTGGCGTGTGGCCTCGCGAGACCTCGCTGCCCGAGTAGCCCGCCGGGCGAAGCGGGCCGGCGTGGCGCCCCCGCCCCGGTATCTGCCCAAAATCGAGGCCTATTTCGACCTCCTGAGCAAGTGGAACCGCCGAATCAACCTGACGTCCCTGCCGCTCGACCCCCCTTCAGACGAAGCCATCGACCGGCTGGTGATTGAGCCGCTCGTCGCCGCCGGGCAGGTCCGCCCGGCAGACCGGTTGTGCGTCGATCTCGGATCCGGCGGCGGGTCGCCGGGGGTGCCACTGCACCTTGCGACGCCGTGGGTGCGCCTGGTGCTGGTCGAGGTGAAGGTGCGCAAGTCGGCGTTCCTGCGCGAGGTGGCGCGGCAGCTCGGGCTTGGGACGGTCGAGGTCGAGAACAGCCGGTTCGAGGAACTCCTGGCGCGAAGCGACCTGCTCGAGGCAGCCGATCTGGTGACGTTCCGGGCGGTTCGCCCCGACCGGGCGCTCTGGAACACCGTTCAGGCGTTCCTGAAGCCGGGCGGCCGGGCACTGTGGTTCACGTCCGGTGGCAGTCTGCCGGCATTCGAGATTCCGATGCTGTCCATGGTTGCGAAGGTGTCGCTTGTTCGGGCGACCGGGAGTGAGCTGGTGGTGCTGGAGAAAAAATAGGTTATACAACCCACTACAAGAAAATACTGGCAGGATGCTCTGAGTTTCCTGGCGTGTCCTGGTCCAGCAGCGAGGTTCGATTGACCTGCTGTCAGCTGCGCCGGCGCATGAGTTTGTAAGCGAGACCGCTGGCTAGAAGTAAGGCGAGGACAAAGCCGAGTCCCAGGAATCCATCCATTGGTACCCCCTCTGAATGGTACATCCTCACGGCTTGTTTCTCGATGAGTCTGGAGTCCCTTCCACCCGAGGAACGACTTCCGCGAAGCGAGGGCTACAGGTCGGTCCAGTGCCGGACCAGAACCTGAAGCCAGTGACCGCAACGCAGCCGGCCGGGATGCCCAGCCCGAAACTTATACGATGAACCACGGTTCCAGGACACCAGTTGCCATGGCCGAATGCTTGTCTTGGTGTGGCGCCAGGACTGAGCCGGCCGGTTGACAGTTACGCGCCCGACCGGACTGAACAAGGGACCTCGTCGTTGGTAGCCGATCCCCTTTTTGAGCCGTCCAGCGGGAACGTTCCACGTGGAACATCACCTCCGGCCCCCATCCTGTAATCGCACCATGTTTGAAGCGGAAACAACTCGAGGCTTGACGCAGGCACCACCATGGGCCGAAAATCTACTTGCTTCGTTGCAAATAACTAGATATTTGGTTAAATGACCAATACAGCCCGCGCCATCGCCGTCGCAAACCAGAAAGGCGGCGTCGCCAAGACCACCACCGCCATCAACCTCGCCGCCTTCCTCGCCATCGCTGGCCAGCGCGTCCTCGTCATCGACCTCGACCCCCAGGCCAACCTCACGAGCGGCCTCGGCCTCAAAGGCCAGGCCGCCGAAGGCGGCACCGTCTACGACGCACTCCTCGGCGCCTCCGCCAGTCCCACCTCGTTCCTCCTCCCCACCACGATCGATGGTCTCTTTCTCATTCCCGCCGACCGTCAACTGACCGGTGCCGAAATCGAACTGGTCCCCCTCGACGCACGCGAACATCGCCTGCGTCGTCTCGTCGACGGCCTGCGGCACGCGTTCGATTTCATCTTGATCGACTCGCCGCCCTCGCTCGGCCTGCTGACGCTGAACGCTCTGGTCGCCGCCGACGCCGTGCTCATCCCTCTCAACTCCGAATACTTCGCCCTCGAAGGCATCGCCGACCTGATGGCCACCATCGACGGCGTCCGGGCCGCGCTCAATCCGGGCCTCGAGATCGACGGCGTGCTGCTCACGATGAACGACGAACGCACCAACCTCGGTCAGCAGGTCGGCGCCAACGTCCGCGAGTTCTTCGGCGACAAGGTGTTCCATACCGTCATTCCCCGCAACGTCCGGCTCGGTGAAGCACCGAGCCACGGCCTGCCCGTGGCCCTCTACGACCCGCGCTCACGCGGCGCCGAGGCCTACAGCGCACTGGCCGCCGAGTTCCTGGGCCGCGCGTCGATGCCGTCACCACCGCCGTCACCGGCCGCCGCACCCGACGACACGCCGGCCCCGCTCGAAGAAGAGAGAGGCGAACATGGTTGAAAAACGCCCCGCGCTCGGCCGCGGCCTGAGCGCGCTCATCCCGCCGGCGCCCGTCGCGCCGGCCATGACCGTGCGCGGCGAACCGGCGAGGCCGACGGAGCTCGACATCGACCTGCTCGCGCCCAATCCGAGCCAGCCGCGACAGCACATCGAGGAATCACATCTCGACGATCTCGCCCAGTCGATTCGCAGCCACGGCGTCATCCAGCCGATCGTCGTTCGCCGCGCCGGCAACCGCCACGAAATCGTCGCCGGCGAGCGCCGCTGGCGTGCGGCCCAGCGCGCCGGCCTCCTGAAAGTCCCGGTCGTCGTCCGCGAGGTCGCTGACGACAAACTGCTGGAGGTCGCGCTCATCGAAAACATCCAGCGCGAAGACTTGAACCCGATCGAGGAAGCCCAGGCGTACCGGCGCCTCACCGACGACCTCGGCCTGTCGCAGGAACAGGTGGCCACGGCCGTGGGGAAGGACCGCGCGACCGTCGCCAACTACATGCGCCTGCTGCGCCTGCCGAGCGAACTGCGCGGCGACCTGGCCGCCGGCACCCTGAGCATGGGCCACGCGCGCGCGCTGCTCGGGCTCGCCGACGAGGCCGCCCAGCGCCGCATCGCGCGCGACGTCGTCTCGCGCGGCTTGTCGGTCCGCGAGACAGAGGGACTCGTCAAGCGCGAGACCGAACCCCCGCGGCCGCCGCCGTCGCCGCGCCGCATCGATCCGAACACGCGCGCCGCCGAAGAGCAGTTGAAGCTGGCGCTCGGCACGCGCGTGTCCATCATCAGGAAAGGGAAGGGCGGACGCATCGAGATCCAGTTCGCCAGCGAAGACGAGCTGCAGCGAATCTTCGAGTACCTCGCCGAACGGAGCTGACCCCGCCATGCCGAAGCGCCTCACCGAGTACGCCGACTGTGCCGGCTGCGCAAGCAAGCTGGCGGCCGCCGAACTCGAAACCCTGATGGACGACCTGCCGGTGTCGACCGACAGCCGCGTCCTCGTCGACTACCGCACGGCCGACGATGCCGGGGTGTACCGATGGGCGGCCGGCCCGGCGCTCGTGCAGACGGTGGACTTCTTTACGCCCATCGTCGACGACCCGTTCGTGTTCGGACAAATCGCGGCGGCCAACGCCCTGAGCGACGTCTACGCCATGGGCGGGACACCCAGGACGGCTCTGGCGATTGCCGCGCTGCCAGCAAGGGACGGTCCGGCCCCCGACGACGTGAAGGCGATCTTCCGGGGAGGGCTCGACGTTCTTGGCCGGGCCGGCGTCGCACTCCTCGGCGGGCACACGGTGACCGATCCCGAGGTGAAGTTCGGCTATTCGGTGACCGGAGAGGTCGACCCCGGCCGGATGCTGACCAACGCCGGCGCCCGGGCCGGCGACGCCATCATCCTTACCAAGCCGCTCGGCACCGGCGTGATCGTGCGGGCCAGGAAGTACGGACAGGGCAGTGACGCGCTGCTCGCAGGCGCGGTCCAGGCCATGACCACGTTGAACGCGTGGGTGGTTGACGCCGTGAACGAGTTTCCGGACGGGACGATTCGGGCCTGCACGGATGTGACCGGGTTCGGGCTGATTGGTCATGCGACAGAAATGGCGGCGGCAAGTGACGTCACCATCTCATTCGACTCAACCTCGCTACCCGTGCTGCCCGGAGCCCTCGAACTGGTCACCGAGTTCCTTCCTTGCGGCGGCCGGGCCAACCTCAGCCACTTTCGGGCCCTCGAGGTGGGCGAGTCGGTCGAGCGGGCCCGGCACCTGCTGGCGCTCGATCCCCAGACGTCGGGCGGGTTGCTGGTTGCGGTCGACGTTTCCCGGGCGGCGGCCCTGCTGTCGTGGCTCGGCGGCCGTGGCGTTGCGGCCGCCCGGGTGGGCACGGTCGGGCCCGCCGACGGGCACGGGATCCGGGTGCGGCTCGGCTGAGTCCGGCTTGCCGGGCTCTGCTGCCGGATGGTATAAATTGACGTTTTGCTGGCCCCCGATCCCTCCTTAGTGGCGACGTCATTGATGTTCATGCGCCGTTCGTTCCGTGATTCCGCTCCGCCGGCGGCCTCACCGGCCCGCGAGTCTGCCCGATGAGCCCGGCACTCGCGCGCCGCTACGCGGCGGCGCTGTTCGATGTCGTTCAACGGACGGGCAAGGCCGACGAGGCCGTGAGGGACCTTCTGGCACTCCGGGATCTCGTGGCGGCGCATGACGAACTGCGCCGTGCGTTCGAGGCGCGGGGCGTGCCGGCTGCACAGAAGAAGAAGGTGCTCGAGGCGGTCGTGGCCCAGGTCGGGCTGGCATCGGTCGAGGTCGCGCGGCTCCTGGGCCTGATGGCCGAGCGTGACCGGCTGGCGATGATCCCGGCGGTGGCCGCGGCATTCGAGGCGCGCGTCAACCAGGCGCGGCGCATCATGCCGGCCGATATCGTCACGGCGGCGCCGCTCGACGAGGTGAACCGGACGGCGATTGCCGGCGCGCTCGAGCGGGCCACGGGCAACGAGGTGCGCCTGCGCGAACGGGTGGACGGGTCGCTCGTCGGCGGCGTCGTGGCACGCGTCGGCAGCATCGTGTTCGACGGCAGCGTGGCGCGGCAGATCGAGCGGCTGCGGGAGCGGCTGCTCACTGGCGCGTAGCAACCTTCGCGGACCCGCAGCGGGCCGCACCATTTCGAGGACGTCATGCAGATCAAGGCCGAAGAGATTTCCCGGATCATCCGCGACCACATCGGCAATTTCACCGTCGAGGTTGACGTCGCGGAAGTGGGCACGGTCGTGAGCGTCGGCGACGGCATCGCGCGCATCCACGGGGTCGAGCGGGCGATGGCGGGCGAGATGCTCGAGTTCCCGCATGGGGTCTTCGGCATTGCGTTGAACCTCGAGGAAGACAGCGTGGGCGCGGTGCTGCTCGGCCATTCCACCGAGATCAAGGAAGGCGACACGGTCAAGCGCACCGGCCGCATCATTTCGGTGCCGGTCGGCGACGAGATCATCGGCCGGGTCGTCAACGCGCTCGGGCAGCCGATCGACGGCAAGGGCCCGATCGAGTCCAGCCAGTCGATGCCGATCGAGCGCCTCGCGCCGGGCGTGGTCGATCGGCAGCCGGTCAAGGAGCCGCTGCAGACCGGGATCAAGGCCATCGACGCGATGGTGCCGATCGGCCGGGGCCAGCGCGAGCTCATCATCGGCGACCGGCAGACGGGCAAGACGGCCGTGGCGGTCGACGCGATCATCAACCAGCGGGGCCTCGGGGTCATCTGCATCTACAACGCGATTGGCCAGAAGCAGTCGACCGTGGCGCAGGTGGTGCGCACGCTCGAGGAGGCCGGCGCGATGGAGTACACGATCGTGGTGTCGGCCGCCGCGTCGGACCCCGCGCCGTTGCTCTACATCAGCCCGTATTCGGCGTGCACGATTGGCGAGTACTTCCGCGACAGCGGCCGGCACGCGCTCTGCGTCTACGACGACCTGTCGAAGCACGCGCAGTCGTACCGCGAGATTTCGCTACTCCTGCGCCGGCCGCCCGGGCGCGAGGCGTACCCGGGCGACGTCTTCTACCTGCACTCGCGGCTGCTCGAGCGGGCGGCCAAGCTCAACGCGGAGAAGGGCGGCGGGTCGCTCACCGCTCTGCCGATCATCGAGACGCAGGCCGGCGACCTGTCGGCCTACATTCCGACCAACGTCATTTCGATCACCGACGGGCAGATCTTCCTCGAGGCGGACCTCTTCAACCAGGGCATCCGGCCGGCCATCAACGTCGGCAACTCCGTGTCGCGCGTCGGCGGATCGGCGCAGATCAGGGCCATGCGGCAGGTGGCCGGCAGCCTCCGGCTCGACCTGGCGCAGTATCGGGAACTGGCGGCGTTCGCGCAGTTTGGCAGCGACCTCGATCCCGCCACGCAGAAGCAGCTCAACCGGGGCAAGCGACTGGTCGAGATCCTCAAGCAGCCGCAGTACCGGCCGCTGCCGGTCGAAAAGCAGGTGGCCATCATCTTCGCGGCGACCAACGGGTACCTCGACGCGATCGCCGTCGACCAGTTGCGCGTCTACGAAGAGGAGCTGTACCGCTTCCTCGATGCGCGCCATGCCGGCGTGCTGTCGGGCGTGGCCGAGCGGAAGATTCTCGACGACGAGTTGAAGGCGGCGATGACGGCCGCGATCGAGGAGTTCGGCAAGGAGTTCGCGGCGCGAGCCGCGGCGTAGGGGAGCGAGGCCTGTGCCGTCACTCATCGACATGCGCCGGCGCATCCGCGCCGTCAAGAACACGCAGCAGATCACGAAGGCCATGAAGATGGTGGCCGCCTCGAAGCTGCGCCGGGCGCAGGAGCGCGTGCTGGCCACGCGCCCGTTCGCGCGCGAGGCCCGGCGCGTGCTGGAGAGCATCGCCGCCCGGGTCGATCAGACGGCGCATCCACTCCTCGTCCAGCGCCCCGGCGTGACGTCGGGATCGACGCTGCTCATCGTGATGACGGCCGATCGCGGTCTGTGCGGCAGTTTCAACAGCAACATCATCAAGGCCGTCGCCGGGTTCCTGCGCCAGCACCCGGGCCGGGCGGTGTCGCTCGGCCTGGTCGGACGCAAGGGCCGCGACGTGCTGGGCCGGCGCGGGTTGTCGGTGCGGTTCGACTACGTCAACCTGCCGAAGGTCATCCGGTTCGCCGAGGCCGAGGCCGTGGCGGAGCCGGCCCTCCAGGACTTCGTCGCGGCGACGGTGGACAGCGTCCACCTCGTCTACAACGAATTCAAGTCGGTCATCGCCCAGAAGGTGGTCGTCGAGCAGTTGCTGCCGCTCGGGCGGATTGCGGCCGACGAGTCGCCGGCCGGCCTCGAGGCGGGCGAGTATCTCTACGAACCGTCGGCCCAGCGCATTTTCGACCAGTTGCTCGGCCGGCTCGTGCAGGCCCAGATCCTGCGTGCGCTCCTGGAATCGGCCGCCGCCGAGCAGGCCGCGCGGATGACGGCGATGGACGCGGCCACACGCAACTCGGCCGACATGATCGAAGACCTGACGCTGTCGATGAACAAGATCCGCCAGGCGGCGATCACGCGCGAGATCATCGAGGTAGTATCAGGCGCACAAAGCTGACAGGGAAACGCACCATGACAGTCGCAGCAGCAACCAGGGTGGGGAAGGTCGTTCAGGTCATCGGGCCGGTCGTCGACATCGAGTTTCCCGACGGGCACCTGCCGTCGATCTACAACGCCGTGCGCGTGAGCGGTACGGCCGGCGGCGACGCGATCGACATCATCGTGGAAGTCGAACAGCATCTCGGGGAGAACCGCGTGCGGACCGTCGCGATGAAGCCGACCGACGGGCTTCAGCGGGGCATGACGGCCGAGGATCAGGGCGGGCCCATTTCGATGCCGGTCGGTCCCGGCACGCTCGGCCGCGTGCTGAACGTGCTCGGCGAGCCGGTCGACGATCCCAGTCGTCCGGTCGACGCCACCGAACGCTGGCCGATCCATCGTCCCGCGCCGACGCTCGAAGAGCAGTCGACCGAGCTGAAGATGTTCGAGACGGGCATCAAGGTCATCGACCTGCTCGAGCCGTACCTGCAGGGCGGCAAGATCGGCCTCTTTGGCGGCGCCGGCGTCGGCAAGACGGTCATCATCATGGAGCTCATCCACAACATCGCCGTCAAGCACGGCGGCGTGTCGGTCTTCGGCGGCGTCGGCGAGCGCACGCGCGAGGGCAACGATCTGTGGCTCGAGTTCCAGGAGAGCGGTGTCATCAACCTCGAGGATCAGTCGAAGTCGCGCGCCGCGCTCGTCTACGGCCAGATGACCGAGCCGCCGGGCGCGCGGCTGCGCGTGGCGCTCTCGGCGCTGACGGTGGCCGAGTACTTCCGCGACGCGGAAGGCAAGGACGTGCTGCTCTTCATCGACAACATCTTCCGGTTCACGCAGGCCGGATCGGAAGTCTCGGCGCTCCTCGGCCGGATGCCGTCGGCGGTCGGCTACCAGCCGACGCTGCTCACCGAGATGGGCGAGCTGCAGGAGCGCATCACGTCGACGCGCAAGGGGTCGATCACGTCGGTGCAGGCCATCTACGTGCCGGCCGACGACTACACGGACCCGGCGCCGGCGACGACCTTCGCGCACCTCGACGCGACGACCAACCTGTCGCGCGCGATCGCGGAACTGGGCATCTACCCGGCCGTCGATCCGCTGGCCTCCACGTCGCGCATTCTCGACCCGCGGATCATCGGCGACGAGCACTACGACGTCGCGCGCCAGGTGAAGCAGATCCTGCAGCGCTACAAGGACCTGCAGGACATCATCGCCATCCTGGGCATCGACGAGCTCAGCGAAGACGACAAGATCTCCGTCACCCGCGCGCGCAAGATCCAGAAGTTCCTGTCGCAGCCGTTCTTCGTGGCCGAGCAGTTCACCGGCTACAAGGGCGCCTACGTGCCAATCGGCGAGACGGTCCGCGGCTTCAAGGAGATCGTCGAGGGCAAGCACGATGACATCCCGGAACAGGCCTTCTATCTCGCCGGCACGATCGACGAAGTCGTCGAGCGGGCGAAGAAACAGTAAGTCCAGGCAACCATGTCCATCCCCAAGCACCTGCGCCTCGAGTTCGTAACGCCCGAACGGGCCATCGCGCACGAGGAGGTCGACGAGGTCGGGCTCCCCGGCGAGGAAGGCGACTTCGGCGTCCTCCCCGGTCACGCGCCGCTGCTGGCGTCGCTCCGGACCGGCACCATGTGGTACCGGCGGGGCGGCGAGCGCATTCATGCGTTCGTCGCCGGGGGCTTTGCCGAGGTCGTGCCCGACCGGGTGTCGGTCCTCGCCCAGGTGGCCGAACGGGCCGA
The DNA here is from genome assembly GCA_035512795.1 of Vicinamibacterales bacterium. Taxonomy (GTDB): domain Bacteria; phylum Acidobacteriota; class Vicinamibacteria; order Vicinamibacterales; family SCN-69-37; genus DATKDF01. The sequence continues at coordinate 6,194 of DATKDF010000055.1, read as the reverse complement.
TGACATCGACGACCAGCGCGCCGAAGCCGCCAAGCGGCGCGCCGAGGAGCGCATGCGTGCACCCGTCTCCGAAGTGGACTTCGAACGCGCGCGCATCGCGCTCATCCGTGCCATGACCCGTCTCGACGTGTCGCGGCACGCCCGGCGTCGACGCGGATGACGACCTTCAACGCGACCGCGGCGGTGGCCTCCGATCGTGGTCTGCGACGCGAGGACAACGAGGACGCCTACTGCGCCCGGCAGGACCTGGGCCTGTTCATGGTCGCCGATGGCATGGGCGGCCATGCGGCCGGCGAAGTCGCCTCGCGACTGGCGGTCCAGACCGTCGAGGCCTTCGTCGGCGACACGAGCGACGCCGACCCGAACCGCACCTGGCCGTTCCCGTACGACCCAGAACTGTCGCTCGACGCCAACCGCCTGCGCGCGGCGTTCCGCCTGGCCAACCGCCGCATTGCCGCGGCCATGGGCGAAGACGACGGGCTGCGCGGCATGGCGACGACGGCCGCCGCCGTGCTGCTCGGCCGCGAGGGGCCGGTCGTCGCGCATGTGGGCGACAGCCGCGTGTATCGCTACCGGGCCGGCGCCCTGACCCAGATCACGCAGGATCACTCCTGGGTCAGCGAGCAGGTGCGCGCCGGCATCCTCAGCGACGCCGACGCCCGCCGGCACCCCTGGCGCAACGTCGTCACGCGGGCGCTGTCGGGCGGCGACGACCCGGAGGTCGAGGTGAGGCGGCTCGACCTCGAATCCGGCGACCGGCTGCTCATCTGTTCCGATGGGCTGTCGGGCGTGGTCACCACCGAACGCATGCAGGAGATCGTCGGCGCCGGCCAAGGCCTCGACGAGACGTGTCGCGCGCTCATCGCGGCCGCCAACGAGGCGGGCGGCCCCGACAACATCACCGTCGCGATGCTGCAGGTCGATGTGGCGTAATCTCGCCGCCTTGCCCCGCTATCGCGGCCTCATCTCCAGTCTCGTCGCGCGTGAACTGAAAGCCCGCTACCGCGGGTCCATCCTCGGGTTCTTCTGGTCGTTCGTCAACCCGTTGATGCTGCTCCTCATCTACAATTTCGTCTTCACCAACCTCCTGGCCAACCGCACGGAGGGCATTCAACCGTACGCGCTCTTCATGTTCGCCGGCCTGCTTCCGTGGACGTGGTTCTCGTCGGCGCTGAACGAAGCCACCGGCGTCCTCATCAGCGGCGGCAACCTGATCAAGAAAGTGCTGTTTCCGGCCGAGGTGCTGCCCATCGTGAGCGTGCTCGCCAACATGGTGCACTTCTTCCTGGGCCTGCCGATTCTCGTCGGCTTCCTCATCTGGTTTCAGCACGTGCCGGACCTCGGCGACCTCGTCTGGTTCCCGTTCGTGGTGCTGGTGCAGCTCGTGTTCACGACCGGGCTGGCGCTCCTGCTCTCGGCGCTCACGGTGCACTTCCGCGACCTGCGCGATCTGCTGTCGAACCTGCTGACGTTCTGGTTTTTCGCGACGCCGATCATCTATCCGTACATGCAGTTCCAGGAGTTCAAGTTCTGGTTCGACCTGAACCCGTTCACCCACCTGGCCATCTCGTACCAGGAGCTGCTGTTCTTCGACGGTCCCTTCGGCCACTGGAAGTGGCTCGTGGCGCTGGCCGGCGGGTCGGTCGTCCTGTTTCTCGCCGGCTACTGGGTGTTTGACCGGCTGCGCGATTCGTTTGCGGAGGCGGTGTGACGCCCCTCGACGCGCGGCCGGCCGGCGTGGCCATCGCGCTCACGAACGTGAGCAAGATCTACCGGCGGTACGGCGGCCGGCAGTTCTCGACGCTCAAGAGCGCGCTGCTCTCGGGCAGCATCGTCCGCAACCTGCGACCGAGCGAGACGTTCCCGGCGCTCACCGACGTGTCGTTCGAGGTGCCGAAGGGGGCGACGTTCGGCGTCATCGGGCGGAACGGGTCGGGCAAGAGCACCGCGCTCAAACTCGTGGCGGGCATCACCAAGCCCACCACCGGCCGCGTCGAGGTCCAGGGCCGGATCTCGGCGCTCATCGAGCTTGGCGCCGGGTTTCACCCCGAGATCTCCGGGCGCGAGAACGTCTTCATCAACGGCATCATGCTGGGCCTGTCCAAGCGCGAGATTCAGAAGCGGTTCGACGAGATCGTGGAGTTTGCCGAGCTCCAGGAGTTCATCGACGCGCCGGTCAAGACGTACTCGTCCGGCATGTACATGCGCCTCGGCTTCTCGGTGGCGATCCACGTGGACCCCGATGTGCTGCTCGTCGACGAGGTGCTGGCCGTCGGCGACGAGGGCTTCACGCACAAGTGCCTCGACAAGTTCGGCGAGTTCAAGCGGCGCGGCAAGACGATCCTGCTCGTCACGCACTCGCTCGGGCTGGTCGAACGGTTCTGCGACGACGCCGTCTGGCTCGATGGCGGGCGTAAGCGCGCCGAGGGCGACCCGAAGCGGGTGGTCGGTGCGTACATCACGGATGTCGAGCGGCAGGAAGAGCAGTTTCTCGCCTCCACCGACGCACGCGCCCGGGCCGAAGCGGGGGACCTGGCCGACGCGCCGGCCGGCCCGGTCGACGCCGGTGAGGCGGCCGCCAACATGTTCCAGGCCGGCGAGGGCCGCTGGGGCGCCGGCGGCATCGAGATCTCGGACGTGACGCTGCTCAATGACGAGGGGCAGGCCACGCACGTCTTCCATACCGGCGAGCCGATGACGCTGCGCTTCGCGGCGACGCCGCACCAGCCGGTCAACGACTTCGTCTTCGGCGTCGGCATCTTCAACGCCGAGGGCGTCTGCATCTACGGCACCAACACGGAGATCGAGGATCACATCGGCGACTCGCTCGACGGCCGTGCCGAGGTACGACTCGAGATCGAGGCGATCGACCTGGTCGAGGGCACGTACAAGCTGGATGTGGCCGTCCACAAGCACGACGGCGCGCCCTACGACTACCACCGCCTGCTGTACACGTTCCGCGTGAAATCGCGCGTGCAGGACGTCGGCATCTACCGCCCCCGCCACCGCTGGCAGTTCTCGGGCGGCGTCAGGTTCAAGCTTCGTACGTAGGACGGAGTGGTCTCCAAACCCAACCCAACCCAACCCGGATGGACCCCAATATCGCGCCCGCCGTCATGCCCCCGGGGCGCGCTGGACATGGCCATCGAGTAGCACTCGTCTCGCCCGCCGTTCACTCCTCGTCGTCTGTGTCCACCTCGACGCCGTCGAGCACGATGCGGTCGAGCCCGGGAATCCGGTCGAAGTCGGTGTCGAACGTGAGGAGGCACGCGCCCTGGTCCACCGCGCACGCGGCAATCCACATGTCGTTGACGGGCACGGGTGTTCCCGCCCGCCGAAGCGCGCCGTAGATTCGGCCGTACTGCCGGGCGACGGCCTCGGAGACGTCCGTGACGGAGACGAAGGGCTCGTCGAGAAAGTCCGCCAGCGCCACGCGATTCTCTCGTGGGCGACCGCCGGCTTCGAACGCTCCGTAGAGTTCGCCGAGGACCGGAACCGGCACGATCACCGCGTCTGCCCGGGCAATCAGATCGTGGACGCGCGAGTCGCCGGCGCGGAAACGGGAGTAGGCCGACGTATCGAGCATCAGGCGGGGGACGACGTCGGAAGCGTTCGCGTCAGCGCCAGAGGTCATCGTCAATCACGCGCTGGTCTGCGATGGCCCGATCGAACGCCTCGACTTCCTCTCGGGTCCACGTCGCGTAGCGCCGGAGCCGGGTGCGGCGGCCGTCCACGCCGAGGGCCTGCTCGAGGAGCTCGAGGACCGTCGTGTTCATGCTCCGCTGGCGCTCCCGGCTGGCGGTGGCCAGGCGCCGGCTCAGTTCGTCGGAAACGCCGCGAATGGTGAGCTGAGGCATGCAGGCATCATATCACAGGCATGCCTGCACGGCTCGTGATACCCTCCCGCCCGTGATCCTGCCGAATGCCGTCGCGGCCTCGACGTGGGCGGCCGAGCGCCGCGCGGCGGGGGAGCGCGTCGTGTTCACCAACGGCGTCTTCGACCTCCTGCACCCCGGGCACGTCCGCTACCTGCAGGCCGCGCGTGAACAGGGCGACGCGCTCATCGTCGCCGTCAATTCGGATCGATCCGTGCGCGGGAACAAGGGTCCCGATCGGCCGGTGACACCGGAGGCTGAGCGCGCCGAGATTCTCGCCGCGCTCGCCTGCGTCGACGCCGTCGTCGTCTTCGACGAAGAGACGCCGGCGGAGATCATCCAGGCCGTCCAGCCCGACGTCCTCGTCAAAGGCGCCGACTGGGCCGCCGACGCCATCGTCGGCCGCGACACCGTCGAGGCGCGCGGCGGCGTTGTCGTCCGCGTGCCCGTCGAAGAGGGGTGGTCGACGACGGGGATTCTGGAACGGATGAAGCGGGCACGCTGAGCGCGTCCCATCGGCCTGGAGCCGAACATGTATCAGGATCCACGCGTTCCACTGGTCGGCGCCCTTGCGCTCAGCCTCGTCGGGATCATGCCGGCCGCAGTACCCACGGGCCAGCAGGTTTTTCGCTCGCAGGCGCGCGTCGTACCGGTGTACGCGGCGGTCCGGGCTGCCTCTGGTCAGCTGGTGACCGGGCTCACCAGGGACGACTTTCGCGTTCTGGACGACGGCGAGGCAACGGAGATCGTGGCCTTCGCTGTCGTGACCGAACCGGTCAGCGTCGCCATCATGATGGACGCGAGCGCGAGCGGGCAACCGATCGGGTCGACCGGCCCGGCGTTTCTCCGCCAGGCGATTGTTGCTTTCGTGAGCGCCCTGGACGCCGGTGACCGGGCGAGTCTCGGCACGTTCGGGACGGAGGTTGCGGTCGGCGGGCGGTTCTCGAACGACCTCGACGAGTTCAATCGGGTGATCGAGGAAGAGTTCTGGACTGGTCCGGGTGTTGGAAGTCCGATCTGGCAGGCCGCCGGCGAAGCAGCCGCTGCGCTCGGCCGCCGGTCCGGTCGTCGTGTCGTGTTGCTCTACACCGACGGCATCGACAGCGGATTCCTGCCGAACTGGCGCGGCGGCCGCGCGTCGGTTGAACGTCAACTGCTGGGCGTCGACGCCATGGTCTACGTGATTCGACCACTCTGGTCGAAGCGACGAACGGGCGGCCTGCCGGCCGATCTGATCGATCTCATCCAGTCCACCGGTGGCGGCCATCTCGACGTGATGGCGGGTGCGGACCTGGAGGCTGTGCTTGCCGGCGTGGCGGACGAACTGCGCCATCAATATCTGATCGGCTTCACGCCCCGGACGCTGGACCGAGGGGAACACACTGTCGAGCTGCGCACGGTGAAGCCCGGCCTGACCGTGACGGCTCGCCGGAAGTACTACACGGGTGAACGACCGTGACAGGCTCCGCCAGAAGCGTCGTGACGGTTGGGCTGGCGCTCGTCAGCGCCGGGGGTGTGTCGACGTCGCCACACCCGGTCGCCGAGACACCGGTGACGGCGGTGGTGCTCGTCGACGCGTCCTGGAGCACGGCGAACGTCATGGCGCCGTTCGTCTGGGATGGATCACGTGACTCCCACGGACAGATCGACTTTGCGAGCGGGCGACGGCTGCCTCATCGGCCGGCGGACCTCTTCCTGCCGGGCATCACCGGTGGACTGCTCCCCAGCCTGGTGCAGGGTGACCGCATCAGGTTCGCCAGCTTCGGCCGCACCTTTCGCATGAACAGTCGCTTCGTGACCGACCGGAACGACATGCCGCGAGCCGCCCGCGAGGCGCTCGATGTTTCCGACGACGAGCGATATGGCCCCTCACCTCTCTGGGACGCTCTACTCGAGTGCATCGAAGCGCTTGCCGCCGAGCCCTCGCCCCGAGTGGCGATCGCGGTCACCGATGGCCTGACAACAGGAAATCGCACCGGCCTGGCGGCCCTCGAACGCCGTGCCGTCGAGGCACGCGTGACGATCTACGTCGTGCACCAGACCCAGCGATGGGTGGGTCGGGCCTTTAGGTTGCGCGATGGCTCCGGGAATCCGTGGGCGTTTCTGACGAACCCCCTGGGGCGGCGACCGGAGGCGATGCTCCGGCAGTTGGCAGAGGCCACGGGCGGTCTCTATCTGGCTGATGAGTCACCGAGCGGGGCCTACGTTCGCGATACGCGCGATGGCCGCGATTACCCTGACCCGAACCGGAGCCGCGCCCGGTCACTCGGGCCCTTGCTTCAGGAAGTCGCTGAGCACATCAATGCCGCACGGTCACCC